>DAIPLK010000113.1:1970-9844 GCA_036769285.1 Gemmatimonadales bacterium
GCCGCTCTCCGCGACGACCCCGGGCAGCAGATTGGTCTCCCCGATGAAGTCCGCGACGTAGCGCGAGGCCGGCCGGTCGTACAGCTCGCGGGGGGTGCCCAACTGGGCGATGCGTCCCTGCCGCATGAGCACGATCCGGTCGCTCATGGTGAGCGCCTCCTCCTGATCGTGCGTCACATACACGAAGGTGATTCCCAGGTGGGTCTGCAGATGCTTCAGCTCGAGCTGCATCTCCTTCCGCAGCTTGAGGTCCAGCGCGCCGAGCGGCTCGTCGAGCAGCAGCACGCGGGGCCGGTTGACCAGCGCGCGTGCCAGCGCGACCCGCTGCTGCTGCCCGCCGGAGAGCTGCCGGGGGGCGCGGCCGCCGAGCTGTTCCAGCTTCACCATCTCCAGGGCCCGCGAGACCTGCTCCGCGCGCTCGGCCGACGGCACCCGCCGCATGCGGAGGCCGTAGGCGACGTTCTCCCGCACGCTCATGTGCGGGAACAGCGCGTAGTGCTGGAAGACGGTATTGATGTCGCGCTTGAACGGTGGGAGGGCGCTGATCGGCGCGCCCGCCATGAGGATCTCGCCCTCGGTCGGCCGCTCGAACCCGGCGATCATCCTGAGCGTCGTGGTCTTGCCCGAGCCGGAGGCGCCCAGCAGCGTGAGAAACTCGCCGGCCGCGACCTCCAGCGAGAGATCATCCACCGCCGCGAACTCCCCGAACCGCTTGGAGAGGTGGCGCAACTCCAGGATCGGCGGTGGGGGAATGGGCGTGTCCATCCGTGCGGTGGGCGGTGGGAGACGTGGTGGACGGGGGCGGGTTCCCGCCCCCGTCCACCACGCGAGAGAGCTACTTGGCGGCCTTCACCTCGTTCCAGATCTCCTGGTACTTCTCGCGGCGCGGGCTCCACTGCCAGAAATTGACCTTGGTGCCGTAGTCCGAGATGTCACGCTGGCTCGCGGCCTGCTCCGCGGTCATGTAGCTCTTGGCTGCCGGATTGGCCACGATGTACGCGGTCACGTCGTAGAGCAACTTCTGGGTGAACGGCTGCGCTGAATACTCGAGCCAGGCATACGCGGCGTCGAGGTTCTTGGCGCCCTTGGTGAGCACCCAGTGGTCCGCCCAGGCGGTGGTCCCTTCCTTGGGGATCGTCTCGCCGGCGGGGAACTTGGCCTGGCGGAGCTGGTTGGTCATGAGCGGCCAGCCCTCGCCCGCCACGATCTCGCCGCTCTGGAACAGTTGCGTCATGTCGCCCGCCGTGACCCAGTACTTCCGGACGTTGGGCCGGAGCTCGAGCATCTTGGCCTTGACCTTGGCCAGGTCCTCATCCGACAGGTTGTACAGCTTGCTCGGATCGTTGGGATCGTCCATGCCGAGGTACTGGGCCACCATGTACAGCGTGGCGATGTCGTCCTGGAGCGACAGCTTGCCCTTGTACTTCTTGTCCCAGAACGCTCCCCAGGAATCAGGCGCGGTCTTGATCTTGGTCGTGTCATAGATGAGCGGGTTCGGCCCGAACGCCCACGGCACGCCGTAGACGGCGGCGTCCTTGCGGGCGACCTTCAGGTTCCGGAACCCTTCGCTGAGATCCGTGTAGCTCGGAATCCGTGCCAGGTCGAGCGCCGAGGCGAGGCCGGCGTCGATGATGGCCGTGGCCGCGTCGCTCGATGGCGAGATCAGGTCGATCGTCTCGGCGCCGCCCGCCCGGAGCTTGGCGACGAGGTCGTCGCTCGAGCCCATGTACGTGGCGTTGACCTTCACGCCGCAGGCATCCTCGAACGGCTTGGTGAAGAGGGTGTCGGTGTACCCCTCCCACACCATGAAGTTGAGCTCGCCGCCGATCGGCTTGGGACAGAGCTGCGCGAGGTAGGTGCTCGCGTCCGCACGCGCGTCGCCGGTCGGTGTGATCGTGATCTTCGTGGCCGCGGCCGCCGGCGCGGCCGCTTGCTTGTCGCCGCCACCACAAGCCGTGACGGCGAGCGCCGCGAGGGTGAGGGCAAGGGGTCCGGGCAACCTCGAACGCCGCCAGGTCATGGAGTGCAGCTCCTTGAGAGATGTACGCTGGGCTGGAGGGACGCCCCTCCGGGTACAATCCTACATCCAAACCGGGCGACTGAGAAGGAAGACCGTGGCGGGCACGGGGGTAGCGGAGGGAGTGATCCCGCCTTAGAGTCATGCTGAAAACCCGAGTCACTCGCGCGTGGCTCCCAGTTTCCTCGAGGCCCGTCATGTCCGGCGTCATCCGCCTCCAAACCGAGATTCCCGGCCCCAACAGTCGCGCCCTCCTGGCCCGCCGGGCCAAGGCCGTGCCCCGCGGCGTGCCGGCCGTCACACCCATCGCAGTGGTGCACGCCGAGGGGGCCGTCCTGACCGACGCGGACGGAAACCGCCTCATCGACTTCGGCGGCGGCATCGGCGTGGTGAACACCGGCCACCGCCACCCCGGCGTGGTCGAGGCCGTCCGGACCCAGCTCGACCGCTTCGCGCACGTCTGCTTCCCCGTCTCGACCTACGAGCCGTACGTCGAGCTCGCCGAGCGGCTCAACCGGCTCACGCCCGGTGCGCACGAGAAGCGGACCTTCTTCGTCAACAGCGGGGCGGAGGCGGTGGAGAACGCCGTCAAGGTGGCTCGCTACTTCACCGGCCGGCAGGCGGTGCTCTGCTTCGAGCACGGGTTTCACGGCCGGACCAACCTGGCGATGGCGCTCACCTCCAAGGTGATGCCGTACAAGAAGGGGTTCGGGCCGTTCGCCCCGGAGGTGTACCGGATTCCGTACCCCTACTGCTATCGCTGCGCCGAGGGGCCGTCGGGCGGACGCTGCTGCATGGCCGACACGACCCGGCTCGAGCAGATCCTGGCGGCGACGGTCGATCCCGGGTCGGTCGCGGCGGTCATCATGGAGCTCGAGCTGGGCGAGGGCGGCTTCGTTCCCGCGCCGGTGGAGTACGTGCAGACCCTGGCGGCGTTCGCGAAGGCCCACGGGATCCTGTTCATCGCGGACGAGATCCAGACCGGCTTCGGCCGGACGGGCAAGCTGTTCGCCTCCGAGCACTACGGTCTGGTGCCCGACCTGATCACCACGGCCAAGTCGCTCGCGGGCGGCCTGCCGCTCGCGGCCGTCACCGGGCGCGCCGACGTGATGGAGGCGCCCCAGGTCGGCGGGCTCGGCGGCACCTACGGCGGCAATCCGCTGGCCTGTGCCGCCGCGCTGGCGGTGCTCGACGCGATGGAGGCCGAGCGGATCCCCGCGCACGCGCAGCGCACCGGCGACCGGATCAGGGCGCGCTTCCAGCAGTGGGCCGCGCAGTTCCCGTGCATCGGTGACATCCGGGGCCTGGGCGCGATGGTCGGCATGGAGCTCGTCGCCGACCGGGAGTCCCGCACGCCCGACAAGGCGCTCACCGGCCGCGTCCTCGCCGCGGCGCTCGTGCGCGGCCTCGTGCTCCTCTCGTCGGGCACGTTCGGCAACACCATCCGGGTGCTGGCCCCCCTCACTACCGACGACGCGGTCATTGACGAGGGACTCGACGTGATGGGGGCGGCGCTGGAGACCGCCGTGGGGCGGACCCCAGCGCTCGCGTGACCCTCGACCGCGGGCGGCTCGCGGCGCTCCTGGCCGAAGAAGGACAGCGCTTCCATGAGGCGCACCCCCGCTCGTTCGCGCTGTACCAGCGGGCGCGCCGGTCGCTGCTCGGCGGCGTGCCGATGCACTGGATGGTGCGCTGGGCCGGCGGCTTCCCCATCTTCGTCACCGGCGGTGAGGGGGCCCACCTCACCGATGTGGACGGCCACCGCTACCTCGATCTCTGCCTGGGCGATACCGGCGCCATGACCGGGCACGCCCCCGCCGCCACCGTCGAGGCGGTGCGGGCGCAGGCGGGCCGTGGCTTCACCTTCATGCTGCCGACCGAGGACGCCGTCTGGGTCGGCGAAGAACTGGCCCGCCGGTTCGGGCTTCCGTACTGGCAGTTCGCCGTCACCGCCACCGACGCCAACCGCTTCGCCCTCCGCCTGGCCCGCGAAATCACCGGCCGTCCCAAGATCCTGGTGTTCAACTGGTGTTACCACGGCACCGTGGACGAGACGTTCGTCACTCTGCGCGACGGGCACGCGGCGGCCCGCGAGGGCAACCTCGGCCCGCCGGTGGATCCCGCGCTCACGACCCGGGTGGTCGAGTTCAACGATCTTCCCGCCCTCGAGGCCGCGCTCGCGCATGGTGACGTGGCCTGCGTGCTCGCCGAGCCCGCGCTCACTAACGTCGGCATCGTGCACCCGGAGCCCGGCTTCCACGCCGCCCTCCGCGAACTCACGCGCCGGGCGGGTACCCTCCTCGTGATCGACGAGACCCATACCATCTGCACCGGGCCCGGCGGCTATACCCGCGCGCACGGGCTGGATCCGGACATCCTGACGCTGGGGAAGCCGGTCGCGGGCGGGGTGCCCGGCGCAGTCTACGGGTTCAGCGAGGCGGTGGCGGAACGGGTCAGGGCCCGGAGCCGGCTGGAGACGGCCGATACCGGCGGGATCGGTGGCACGCTCGCAGCCAACGCCTTGGCCACGGCGGCGATGCGCGCCACGCTCCAGCACGTCCTCACCGAGGCGAGTTACCGGCGCACGATCCCCCTCGCCGAGCGCTTCGCGAGCGGCGTGGAGGGCGTGATCGCCGAGGCATCCCTGCCATGGATCGTCAAGCGGCTCGGCTGCCGGGTGGAGTACTGGTTCCGCCCGGCCCCACCGCGGAATGGCGGCGAGGCGGCGGCGGCCGTGGATCCCGAGCTCGAGCGCTACATGCATCTGTCGGCGCTCAACCGCGGCATCCTGCTCACGCCGTTTCACAACATGGCCTTGCTCGCACCCGCCGTCACCGAGGCCGATGTGGACCGCCACACGGAGGTCTTCCGCGAGAGCGTGCGGGCGGGGGGTCTCTACCGCTGATCGAGCGCTGCCTGTGGACCGACCTGGCGCCGGCGCCGCCGCGTCGCCCCGCAGGAGAGCTGCCTGCCCGGACCGACGTGGCGATCATCGGGGGGGGATACACCGGACTCGCCGCCGCGCGCGCGCTCGCGCGGCGGGGGGCGGACGTGACCGTGCTCGAGCGGCACGCGACCGGCTGGGGCGCGAGCAGCCGGAACGGCGGGTTCGTCCTCCCGGGCTTCAAGCCCGATGTCGAGGTGCTCGCCCGAAAGCTTGGCGTCGCCGAGGCCCGGCGGCTGTTCGGCCTCACGGTGCAGGCGGTCGGCGGGCTCGAGGCGTTGATCGCCGAGGAGTCGATCGACTGCGGTTACACCCGCTGCGGGGCGATCGTCCTGGCGGCCCGGCCGGGTCACCTGTCCGGGCTCGAGCGGAGCCGGCGATTCCTCCGGGACACACTGGGCCACGAGACGGTGCTCCTCGGGCCTTCGGAGCTGCGGTCGGAGATCGGGTCGGCGCGGTACCACGGGGGGCTGCTCGATCCGTTCGCCGGGTCGGTCCAGCCGGCGTTGCTGCTGCAGGGGCTTGCCCGGGCCGCGGAACGTGCCGGCGCCCGGGTGATCGAGCAGGCAGCGGTGGAGGGCGTCGAGGAGACGGGTAAGGGGTTCGCCGTGGCCACCGCGGCCGGCACCCTCGCGGCGCGTGATGTGCTCGTCGCGACCAACGGCTACACGGGCCCCGCGGTGCCCGCCCTGCGTCGCCGCGTGGTGCCAGTCGGCAGCTACCTGATCGCGACGCCGCCGCTCGACCCGGCGCTTGCGCGGCGGCTCATTCCGAAGAACCGCGTGCTGAGCGACACGAAGAACCTGCTCTACTACTTCCGGCTCTCGCCCGACGGGCGGATGGTATTCGGCGGGCGTGCGGCCTTCACGGCCACGCCAGTGGCACGGACAGCCGCGATTCTGGCGCGAGGCATGGTCGAGGTGTTTCCGGAGCTGGCGGCGGTGCCGGTGGACTTCGCGTGGGGCGGGCAGGTGGCGTTTGCAATGGACCAGATGCCGCACGCGGGCCGGCTGGACGGAATCCACTACGCGCTCGCCTACGGCGGCCACGGCGTCGCGATGGCGACCTGGCTCGGCGCGCTCATGGGGGATGCGCTCGCCGGCGCGGGCGAGCTTCCCCGGCTGACGAGTCCGTTCCGTGCGGTGCCCCTCTATGAAGGAACGCCGTGGTTCCTGCCGTTGGTAGGAGGGTATTATAGGGTGCGGGATTGGCTGGGGTAGTGAACGTCCGCCCCGAGGAGCCGAAGGAGTCATCCTGAGCGAAGCGAAGGAGCCGTGACCCAACGCATGTCCCCTTTGCTGCCCTCAGGGTGACTCGATCTCCACCAACCAAAGGAGCGCCGATTAATTGCGTCTGTCGAATGCCGAAGTACTGCAGCACACCGGCCGGTATCTGGAGCTGGTCGCCGGGCGGGAGATGTCCACCCAGGAGAAGCACGCGTTCATCGCGGAGACGGTGGAGAGTTACGAGCGGTATTACAACCGCGGGTTCATCACCTACCGCAAGTCGGTCACCCAGGCCGGCCAGTTCGCGGCACTGGAATGGTCGGGTGAAGGGGCGCTGCTGCGCGACCTGCTCGGCCGGGAGTACATCGACTGCCTCGGCGGGTACGGCATCTTCAGCGCCGGCGTGAACCACCCCAAGATCGTGAAGGCCGTCACCGACCAGATCCCCCGGATGGCGCTCAACAGCCAGGAGCTGCTCGAGCCGTGGCGGGCGGCACTGGCCAGGGTGCTCGCCGAGGTCACGCCGGGCGACCTGCAGAACTCCTTCTTCATCAACAACGGCACCGACGCCATCGAGGGGGCGATCAAGCTCGCCCGCCTGTATACCAAGCGCCATACGTTCATCTCGACCGTTGGCGGTTTCCACGGCAAGTCGATGGGCTCGCTCTCGCTGATGGGCAAGGCGTCCTTCCGCGAGCCGTTCCGGAGCGGGCTGCAGGACGTGCGTTTCGTCCCGTTCGGCGACGCCGCGGCACTGGAGGACGAGCTGCGCCGGTGCGACGCGGTCGGCACCTACGTCGCCGGCGTATTCCTCGAGCCGGTGCAGGGCGAGGCCGGCGGCGTCGTGCCGCCCGACGACTACCTCCCACGCGCCCGGGCGGCCTGCACCAAGTACGGCGCGCTCCTCATTGCCGACGAGATCCAGACCGGGATGGGCCGCACCGGAAAGCTGTGGGGAGTGGACCACTGGGACGTGGTGCCCGACATCATGTGCCTCGGGAAGTCGCTCGGCGGGGGTGTGATGCCGCTCTCTGCCTTCATCGCGAACCCGACCGTGTGGGAGGTGATGATCCCCAACCCGATCATCCACTCGACCACGTTTGGCGGCAATCCGCTCGCGTGCGTGGCGGGGCTCGCGGCGATCGAGGTGACGCTGGAGGAGGATCTTCCCGGCCAGGCCGCCGCGAAGGGTGATTTCCTGCTGCGTGAGCTCGCCGGGCTCCAGCGGAAGTACCCGCAGGTGCTCGCCGAGGCGCATGGCAAGGGGCTGCTGATCGGCATGGAGTTTCCGGTCCAGGAGATCGGCTGGGCGGTCGCCGCGGGGCTCTTCAAGCGCGGCGTACTGGTGGCGGGGACCTACTCCAGGGCGCAGGTCATCCGCATCGAGCCGGCGCTGGGAATTTCGATGGATCTGCTGAAGGAGATGCTGAATCGGCTGGAGGACACGTTCAGGGAGGTGGCGCGGGGGCTGTAGCTGGTGTGGCATGGAGTCACCCTGAGCGGAGTGAAGGGGCCATGATCCAACGCATGGCCCCTTCGCTTCGCTCAGGGTGACTCGACGCCGCGTCCGGGCCGACCTACTCCGCCGGCTCCTTCGCCGGCTCCTCCGCCGACCTACTCCGCCGGCTCCTTCGCCGGCTCCTCCGCCGGCTCCTCCGCCGGCTCCTCCGCCGGCTCCTCGCCGAGC
>DAIPLK010000114.1:0-1262 GCA_036769285.1 Gemmatimonadales bacterium
TCTGGCCGTTCTGGCGGCCTGCGGGCAGCGGGATCGGCTGACCTTTCCGACGGAAAACCCCGGCGACGGGTCGGGTCCGATCACCGAGATCACTCACCCCGCCAGTCCCGACACCGTCGTGATCGAGGGCGATCTGCTCATCGTGCAGGGGCGCACCTACGACGCGGATGGTGTGGATACGGTCTATTTCGAGGTGGGCGGCCTCAGCCAGGGCTTCGCCCCGATCCAGGGCGAGGGAGCGGATACGGTGGACTTCGCCATGCAACTCTCGACTCTGAACCATAGCGGCGCGACGGTGCTCATCAGGGTCTACGGCGTCGATCTGCTGGGCGACCAGGGCACTCCCGTGAGCCGGCAGATCCGCATCGAATAGTGCGGCTCCGCCACCTGGTGGCTCGAGGGTTCCGCAACCTGGCGGACCTCGACTGTGAGCCCCCCGCGTCCGGCCTGGTCCTCCTTGGCGCCAATGCCCAAGGCAAGACCAACCTGCTCGAAGCCATCTACTACCCGGTCCTGTTCCGGTCCGTTCGCGGCGCGCCGGACCAGGAGGTGGCACGGTTCGAAGGCCCCGGATTCCAGATCGAAGCCGAAGTGGATGGCGCCCGGGTGAGGGCGATCGAAGTGACCTATGCCACCGCCGGCCGGCGGAAACGGATCCTGCTCGACGGCCAGGAGCCCGATCGCGTGGCGGACGTCGTCGGCGAATGGCTCGCGGTATCGTTCCTCCCAGGAGACGTGGGGCTCGCCAGCGGATCAGCGGCCGGGCGGCGTGGCTTTCTCGACCGCCTGCTCTCGCTCGCCGACCGGCGCTATCTCCGTTCGCTGTTGCGCTACCGCACGGCCTTGGCACAGCGGAACAGCGCGCTCCGACAGGGCCGGATCGAACTCGCGCGCGCGTTCGACGCGCCGCTGGCGGAGGCCGGCGCAGCGGTGGTCCAGGCCCGGGAGCAATGGGCGGCGGGCGCGGCGGAGCAGTTCGCGGCGGAGTTCGACTGCCTGGGCGAGGGTCCCGGCGCGCGGCTCGGCTACCGTGGCCGCGAAGGACTGGCTGAGTGCGACGCGTGGGGCGCGGCCCTGTCGGCGGCGCTGCCGCGCGATCAGGCCCGGGGAATGACGACGATCGGTCCGCACCGCGACGATCTGGTGCTCGAGGTCGGCGGCAAGCCGCTCCGGGAGTTCGGCTCGAACGGGCAGCAACGCGGGGCCGCGGTGGCGCTCAAGCTGATCGAGTTGGCGGTGCTCCGGCGGGCGCGCGGAACCGA
>DAIPLK010000114.1:1362-5153 GCA_036769285.1 Gemmatimonadales bacterium
GGATGGAATGCTCCGGGTGCGCGTCGCCACGGCCGCGTGGGCCAACGAATTGAGCCTGATGACCCCCCGGATTCTGGCCCGCCTCAACGCCGGGCGGACGGGACGTGTAAAGGAAATCCGCTGGGTGCCCGGTCCGCTGGACCGGCCCCGGCCCTGAACGACGGAGCCTATGGCCAAGAACGAGACCGCCGTCCTCGACGGTAGCCCGGAGTACAAAGCCGAATCGATCCAGGTCCTCAAGGGCCTCGAGGCCGTACGCAAGCGCCCCGGGATGTATATCGGGTCCACCAGCGAAAACGGCCTGCACCACCTGGTCTACGAGGTGGTGGACAATTCGATCGACGAGGCCCTGGCCGGCCACTGCGACACGATCGAGGTCACCATCCATGCCGACAACTCGATCACGGTACACGACAACGGGCGCGGCATCCCGGTGGACATGCACCCGACCGAGAAGATGCCGGCCGTCGAGGTGGCGCTGACGCTGTTGCACGCGGGCGGCAAGTTCGACAAGAACACCTACAAGGTGTCCGGTGGGCTCCACGGCGTCGGCGTCTCCGTGGTCAACGCGCTCTCCGAGCGGCTCGAGGTGGTGGTGGACCGCGACGGCAACCGATACCGGATGCAGTTCGTGCGCGGCAAGACGACGAAGAAGCTCGAAACCATCGGCAAGGCGCGCGGCACCGGCACGACCGTCCGCTTCAAGCCCGATCCCGAGATCTTCACCGTGCTCGAGTTCCATTATTCGACCCTGGCGGACCGTCTGCGCCAGCTCGCGTTCCTGAACAAGGGCATCTCGATCACCATCAAGGACGAGCGCGAGGACCAGAAGAAGCAGGAGACCTTCTTCGCGAAAGGCGGCCTCGCGGAGTTCGTGCAGTGGCTCAACCGCAACAAGAAGCCGCTCCACCCCAAGCCGATCGCGTTCAGCGCGACGAAGGACGACGTCGAGGTGGACCTCGCCCTGCAGTACGAGGACGGGTACAACGAGAACACCTTCACCTTCGTGAACAACATCAACACCCACGAGGGCGGCACTCACCTCACCGGCTTCAAGTCGGCGCTCACGCGCACGATCAACGACGTGGCCAAGCGGCGCGACTTCCTCAAGAAGGAAGACTTCACCCTGTCGGGCGAGGACATCCGCGAAGGGCTCACCTGCGTGCTTCACGTGAAGGTCAAGGAGCCGCAGTTCGAGGGGCAGACCAAGACCAAGCTGGGCAACTCCGAGGTCGAGGGCATCGTCAAGGCGGTCATCAACGAGCATCTGGGCAGCTACCTCGAGGAGCATCCTCCGGTGGCGCGCAACATCATCGAGAAGGCGGTCAGCGCCGCGCGGGCCCGCGAGGCCGCCCGCAAGGCACGCGACCTGGTCCGGAAGAAGTCCGGGCTGGAGAATGCCGTGCTGCCGGGCAAGCTGGCCGACTGCTCGATCGACGACCCGGCCGTCTCCGAGATCTACCTCGTCGAAGGCGATTCCGCGGGTGGCAGCGCCAAGCAGGGCCGCGACCGCTCGTTCCAGGCGATCCTTCCCCTGCGCGGGAAGATCCTCAACGTCGAGCGCGCCCGGATCGACAAGATCCTCAGCAACGAGGAAATCCGGGCCATGATCACCGCGATCGGCACCGGAGTCCGCGAGGACTTCAAGCTCGAGGATGCCCGGTACCACAAGATCATCCTCATGACCGATGCCGACGTGGACGGCGCCCACATCCGGACGCTGCTGCTCACGTTCTTCTTCCGCCAGATGCTGGAGCTGGTCGAGGCGGGCTACGTCTACATCGCACAGCCCCCGCTCTATCGCGTGGCCAAGGGCAAGGAGGAGTTCTACGCCTACACCGAAGCCGAGCGGGACGAGTACGCCAAGCGCCTGACCAGTGGGGACGGCAAGGGGAACGTCAACATCCAGCGCTACAAGGGCCTGGGCGAGATGAACCCGGATCAGCTCTGGCGCACCACGATGGACCCCGCCACCCGCACCATCCTCCGGGTCACGATGGAGGACGCCGTCGAGGCGTCGAAGCTGTTCGACGAGCTCATGGGGGACGAGGTCGAGCCGCGGCGCCTCTTCATCGAACGGAACGCGAAGTACGTGAGCAATCTGGACGTCTGAGCCCGCCCGCGACGGGCAGTAGTGTGAAGATCGGTTCACAACCCATTCACGCCGCCTTGGCCGCCCGCCGCCGACATTACTGGCATGAGGCGAGCGCCGCAGTCGCACGGGGTGGCGGAAGGCGGGCTGGACCGTCTGATCGAGACCGAAGCCCGGCTCGCCCAGGCGCTCGCCGCCGCTGAAGCCGAGGCCGCCGCGCTGCTCGATGCCGCGAAGGCGGCCGCCGAGGCTGAAGCAGCGCGGTTCCAGGAGATTCTCGACGGGGAAACGGCGGCAGTAACCGCCCAGATCGCAGCGGAGCGGGACGCCGAGATCAGGCGCGTCACCGCCACGGCCGAGGAGCGGTGCCGCCGGCTGGAGGAGCTGCCGGCGGCCGTCGTCGAGGAGCTCGCCGCCTGGCTCACGGACCGGCTTCTGGCCGGGAATGAGCAGGGGATCCGCCCGTGATCTTCCCCATGGTGCGGGTCCGGGTGATGGGGCCGCGCGGCCGGCTCGTCGAGGTCCTCCGCGTGGTCCAGGACGTGGGCCTGCTGCACCTCGCCGCGGCGCCGGAGGCCGGGCCGCTCCGCTTCAGCACTCTCACCACCGCCGAATCCCGCCGTCGCCGCCAGCTGCTACGCATCCTCGAGGACATCGACGCCGTGCTCGAAGGGCCGGCGCGTCCGGCTCCCTCCGCCGGCGCACCCGCGGCACCCGAGTGCCCACGGTGGGCACGGCTCGCCCGCCGAGTGCGGCGGACGCTGGCCCGCCTCGACGAGAGGGCGGCGGCACTCGAAGAGGAGCAGGCGCTGCTCCAGCGCTACCAGGGGTTCTTTGCGGCGTTCGAGGCGCTGCTCGCGGCCCGTTCGCTTCAGCCCGGTTTCAGCGCGTTCCACGTCGTGCTCCGCGCCGACCAGGCCGACACCCTGCCCGCACTGGAGCAGGCACTCGGCAAGGTGCTCGGCGACGCCTGCGAGACGTTGAGCCGACAGCTGCCCACGGGAGAAACGGCGCTGCTGCTCCTGGTGCCCGCCTCACGGGCGGCCGACGTCGACCGGCTCCTGGCAGAGACCCGGGTGCAGGAGGTGCCGGTTCCCAGCGGGTACGGCCCGACGCTGCTCGAAGCCGTCCCGCGGATGCGCGCCCGCGCGTCCGAGATCCCGGCCGAGCTGGACGGGCTGCGCCGGGAGCGGACCGAGCTCCTCCGCGCCCATATCGCCGAGTTGGCGCGTGCCCGCGCCGCATTGCGCGACCATCTCGCACAGATGGAGGCCCTCGCGCTCACGGCCGTCAGCCCGCACGTCTTCGTGCTCGACGGCTGGCTGCCCGGGGGCACCGAGCCCCGGTTGTCCCGCGCTCTCGAGCAGGCGTTCGGCGAGACCGTTGTGGTCGAGACCATCGACCGGGCACACTGGCAGGCTGAGGACGCGCCGGTGGTGCTGCGGAATCCGAGGCTCTTCCGCCCGTTCGAATTGCTGACCGGGATGCTGCCGCTGCCCCGCTACGGCACGATCGATCCCACGCCGTACGTAGCAGTGTTCTTCCCGATGTTCTTCGGGCTCATGATGGGCGACGCAGGCTACGGGGCGGCGGTCGCGCTGTTGGCCCTGGTGCTGCACAGGCGCTCGGCGCCGGGCAGCACCTGGCGCGCGGTCGCCGAGGTCGCCGGGCCGTGCGCCCTCTTCTCCATCGTGTTCGG
>DAIPLK010000114.1:5253-6910 GCA_036769285.1 Gemmatimonadales bacterium
TCCTCCCCCGCTCGGTGCTGACGCCGGCGGTGGTGGGGCTGCTCATCGCCTTCCCCATCCTGATCCTGCTCGAGGGGATCGTCGCCGCCGTCGAGCTGGTGACGGCGATCGGCCACATCCTCTCCTACGCCCGTATCATGGCACTGGGCACGGCCTCGGTGATGCTGGCCATGGTGGCCAATCGGATGGCCGGCGCCGTCGGCAGCGCCGTCGTCGGCGCCCTCTTCGCCCTGCTGTTCCACCTGGTGAATTTCGGGCTCGGGCTCTTCAGCCCCACGATCCACGCCCTGCGCCTGCACTACGTGGAGTTCTTCGGCACTTTCTACAGCCCGGGCGGCAACCGGTACCAGCCGCTCGCGCACTGGCACCCCCGCCCCACCCGAACCGCCTAGACCAAGGAGCACGCCATGACGATCCTGTGGATCACGCTCAGCGCGGCACTCGCCATCGGGATTCCCGCGCTCGCGACGGCCTGGGCACAGTCCCGGATCGGCCCTGCGGCCGCGGCGAGTCTCGCGGAGAAGCCGCAGCTCAGCACGACGGTCATCATCCTGGTGGCGATTCCCGAGACGATGGTGATCCTGGGCTTCGTCGTCTCGATCCTGATCCTGCTGCGCGGCGCGCCCGCCTGAGCCGGCGATGGCGCTCGCCGAATTGCTGCGAACGCTGGAGGAGGACGCGGCCGCCCGCCGGGAGGCCCTCCTGGCCCGGGCAAGAGCCGACGCCGAGCGGCTCCGGGCCGAGAGCGGCGCCGACCTCGCCCGACGGCGGGCGGCCGCGCTCGCCGCGAGGGAGGCCGAGCTCCGTGTGACCGCCGCCCGCGCCACCGAGGTCGCACGCCGGCAGGCAGCCCGGCGGTGGCTGGAGTCCCGCAGCGCGACCCTCGAGCGCATCCGGCGCCGGGCGGAGACGCGGCTCGCCGAGCAGGCCTCCGATCCGGCCTGGCTGCCGTCCCTGGCCCGCGACGTGGTGCTCGCGCTGGAGTACGTGGGGTCGGCGCCGACCGTCATTGAAGCTCCCGTGCCGCTGCTGGAGTACCTGCGCGGAACGATCGCCGGCCTGGCGCAGGTGACGCTCGAGGCGGCCGGCGACGGCCGGCGCGGTCTGCTGGTGCGAACGGCCGATGGCTCGCTGACCGTGGATGCGACGCTGGAAAGCCGTCTCGCCCGCGCGTGGCCAAGGCTCGCGATCGACCTCGCGGCCCGGCTCGAGGCCCTGCCGTGAGCCCGCGGTGGGAGGACGTGAATGCCCGGGCAAAGGGGCTGGGCTCCCGGCTACTCCAGCCCGAGGCCCTGGCCAGTCTCGCTCAGGTTCGGGACCTTCAGCAGCTCTCGCGCGCGCTCGCGGGACTTGGCGTCGCGCCGGAGGAGATCCCCAACGCCAGCGCGGCCGCGCTCGAGCTCGCCTTGCGGCGGTCCGCGGGGAGCGCACTCCAGGTGGCCCGGCGGTGGCTGGGCGAGCGGTCGGAGGTCGTGGCCGTCGCGCTCGAGGCGGAAGACCGGCGCAGCCTGCGCGCGCTGGTTCGCGGGGCCGCGGCGGGGGTGCACGCCGAGGCGCGGCTCACCGGCCTGGTTCCCACCCCGTCCCTTCCGGAGCGGCTGCTCCAGGAGCTGGCAGGGCGCTCGCGGGTCCGCGATCAGGCGGCGTTGCTGGTGGC
>DAIPLK010000114.1:7010-9617 GCA_036769285.1 Gemmatimonadales bacterium
GCGCTGGCGGAGGCGAAGGGGATGCGTGGCGCGGCGCTGTACGAGCTTGCCCGCGTGGGCGCTCGCCGCCTGCTCGGCGAGGTGATCCGGGTCGAGGGCGACGTGGGCACCCTCCAGGTCTACGAGGACACCAACGGATTGCAGACCGGTGAGCCGGTCGAGCCCACCGGGAGCCCGCTCACGGTCATGCTGGGTCCGGGCCTGCTCGGGTCCGTGCTGGACGGGACCGGCCGGCCGCTCGCCCGGCTGGCAGAGCAGACCGGAGACTTCATCCGGCCGGGCGCCGACGCGCCGACGCTCGACCCCGGCAAGCGCTGGCGCTTCACCCCCACGGTGCACGGCGGGGACGCGGTCGAAAGCGGGGACGTGATCGGCGTAGTCGAGGAACGGCCCGGCATCGAACATCGCATCCTGGTCCCGCCCGGCTCGGCCGGTGTGGTGACGGCGCTGGACGAGGGTGAGTTCACCGTGGCCGATACGATCGGGCGGCTGGCGGACGGGACGCCGCTCCGCCTGGCGCATCCGTGGCCGGTGCGGCGCCCTCGACCGGTCGCCGAGCGCCTGCCGGACGACCGTCCGTTCGTCACCGGCCAACGGGTCCTCGACTTCCTGTTCCCCGTCGCGGAGGGCGGGACGGTAGTCGTCCCCGGCGGGTTCGGCACCGGGAAGACGGTCATCGAGCAATCCCTCGCCAAGCATGCCGATGCCGACATCGTGGTGTACATCGGCTGCGGAGAGCGCGGCAACGAAATGGCGGAGCTGTTGCACGAGTTCCCGCGACTGACCGACCAGCGAACCGGCCGGTCGATCATGGACCGGACCGTCATGGTGGTGAACACGTCCAACATGCCGGTGGCCGCACGCGAGGCCTCGGTCTACCTGGGCATGACCATCGCCGAGTACTACCGTGACATGGGCTATCGGGTCGCGCTGCTGGCCGACAGCCTCTCGCGCTGGGCCGAGGCGCTGCGGGAAATCAGCGCGCGTCTGGCCGAGATGCCGGGCGAGGAGGGCTACCCCACCTACCTTGCCACCCGCCTGGGCCAGTACTTCGAGCGTGCGGGCCGCGTGCGCGCCGCGGGCCGCCCGTCCCGCGCCGCGGCGCTCACGGTCGTCGCGGCGATTTCCCCGCCCGGTGGCGACCTCTCGGAGCCGGTGACCCAGGCCGCCCTTCGGGTGGCGGGCGCGCTGTGGGCGCTCGACCCTGCGCTGGCCCAGCAGCGGCAGTTCCCCGCGGTGGACTGGGGCACGAGCTACTCGCTTCAGGCAGATGGCGTGGCGCCATGGTTCGCTCGAGAGGGGGGTGCCCGCTGGGTAGAGCTCCGACGCGCCACCCTGGAGCTGCTCCAGCGGGGGCGGGAGCTCAAGGACATCGCCGGGCTGGTGGGACCGGACGCGCTGCAGGATGCCGACCGGCTCGCGCTGGAGTCCGCCAGGGTCGTGCAAGAGCTGGTGCTGAGCCAGAGCGCCTACGATCCGAACGATGCCTGTTCGGAGGTGACGAAGACCTACCGTCTGGCCAACCTCGCGCTCGGGCTCCACGAGCGCGGCCTCCGGGCGATGGAGCAAGGCGTCCCCTTCGACCAGCTCAAGCTCGGCATCGCCCGGCGCTCGCTGGCGGCCTTCCGCGCGGCGCCGGCCGCGGAGGCGGAGAGTCGCTTCCGCGACGCCGAGCTGGCCATCGAACGGCTTGCCGGGGAGGGAGTCCGGTGACCGCCTCGACCGCCACCATGGCGAGGACCTATCACGGCGCCGCGGCGGCCGCCGGGCCGCTCCTCTTCCTCCGCAACACCCGCCGGGTGGCACTCGGAGAGTGGGTCACCCTGGCCCTCCCGGGCGAGCCTCCCCGGCGCGGGCAGGTGATCGAGGCGGGGGAATCGATGACGGTGGTGCAGGTGCTCGAGGAGACGCTGGGCCTCGCGCCAGCCACTACCGCGGTGACGCTGACCGGCGAGGTCGCCTCCGCCGTGGTGGGGCGCGAGCTGCTGGGACGCGCGTTCAACGGGATCGGCGCGCCGGCGGACGGGCTGCCTGCGCCCGTGGGCGAGGCGTTGGTGCCGATCTCGGGCGCGCCGATGAACCCGGCGCGCCGTCAGCGCCCGGCCGACTTCATCGAAACGGGCATCTCGGCGATCGACGGGCTCAACACCCTGGTGCGCGGCCAGAAGCTGCCGGTGTTCTCCGGGCCCGGCCTGCCCGGACTCGAGCTCGCCGGGCGCATCGTCGAGGGAGCCCGGGCGCCGCACGACGAGCCGTTCGCCGTGATCTTCGTCGGCATGGGCATCACCGCACGCGAGACCCGCGGGTTCCTCGACCGCTTCCGGGCCAGCGGGGCGATGGAGCGAAGCGTGCTCTACCTCAACGAGACGCGCGATCCCGGCGTCGAGCGGCTGCTCGCGCCGAGGGTGGCGCTGGCCCAGGCAGAGTTCCTGGCGTTCGAGGCGGGGTTGCACGTCCTCGTGGTCATGGCCGATCTCACCAACTACTGCGATACGCTGCGGGAATTGGCGACGGCACGCCAGGAGCTGCCGGGCAGGCGGGGGTATCCCGGCTACATGTACACCGACCTCGCCACCCTGCTCGAGCGAGCCGGCCTGCTGGAGGGGC
>DAIPLK010000115.1:0-9557 GCA_036769285.1 Gemmatimonadales bacterium
GGCTGCCCCGTGCGCTCCTCGATCATGTCCATGGCGGAGTAGAAGATGCCTTCGGCGACGCTCTTCTTCCCCTCGAACATGAGGTTGTTCACGAACTTGGAGACGGTCTGGCTGTCGTACCGCGGATCCGGCGGAACGGGCCGCTTCACGGCCTTGTTGCGGCGGCTCATTTCGCACCTGCCTTGCCGGCGGGCGCGCCGACCCCAGTGGCAGCCTTCGGGCGCTTCGCCCCGTATTTGGATCGGCTCTTCCTCCGGTCGTTCACGCCGGCGGAGTCGAGCGTCCCGCGCACGATGTGGTAGCGGACGCCGGGCAGGTCCTTCACGCGGCCGCCGCGAATCAGGACGATCGAGTGCTCCTGCAGGTTGTGCCCTTCACCCGGGATGTAAGCCGTCACCTCGAACCCGTTGGTGAGACGCACGCGGGCCACCTTCCGCAGCGCCGAGTTCGGCTTCTTGGGGGTGGTGGTGTACACGCGCGTGCATACCCCGCGCTTCTGCGGATTCGACTTGAGCGCCGGCGCCTTGTCCTTGGCTTCGACGTCCTTCCGGCCCTGCCGGATGAGCTGATTGATGGTCGGCATAACCCTGCAGCTTGAGATCATGAATGACCCCCATTCGGGGGTAGACCTCCAAATGTAGAGGCGGTCCCGGGTTAGGTCAAGGCGACCGATCGGCTGCCCGGCCTGGGGCACTCTGACCCGACCGTGCCTCCAAGCCCTCCACTTCCCGCGTTTTGCCGTTCGGTTTGGCTTAATGACAGTCGCCGCCCTTCGAACCCTATCCGTTCCAGCCGTTTACCCCTCACCCCTCCGCGGCCTCCAACTTGCCCCACAGACGGAGGCCGACCCAGTCCGACCTACCACCGTCGTCCGGAGTACCACGTGAAGCTCGCCCCCTCGGCCACCCTGGTGCTCGCCTTGGTGCTCGCCGGCACCACACCGATGGCCGCTCAACAGCCGGGCAGCCCCGGCCGCCCGTTCGGCGAGGTTACCAAGGGCAGCGAGGTCGGCACCGGCATCTTCACGATCTACTTCAAGCACGACAGCATCTTCCTCTCGCTCGCCCCGCGGCAGCTTGAGCACGACTATCTACTCGTCACCCAGGTCTCCCAAGGCATCGGGGACCTCGGGCTCGATGGCGGTGCCTCGCTACGTTCCGACCTGATCCGGTTTCACCGTGAGGGAGACCGAGTCGAGCTCTGGGTAGTCAACCCGCGCGTGGCAGCCGCACCCGGGACGCCGATGGCCCGGATGGTGGCGTACTCC
Source organism: Gemmatimonadales bacterium (assembly GCA_036769285.1). Lineage (GTDB taxonomy): Bacteria > Gemmatimonadota > Gemmatimonadetes > Gemmatimonadales > GWC2-71-9 > CAVVWJ01. The sequence goes on from DAIPLK010000115.1 coordinate 1,268, forward strand.
TTCGGCCATTCGGTAGCCCACTCGTTTCCGATTGCCGCCGTTCGTGACGCCGGCGAGATCCTGGTAGACGTCGCTCCGTTCCTGCTATCGGACTGGGCCGACGTCGGCACCGTCTTCCAGACTGCCCTGGCTCGGCGCAAGCTGACCGGCGACATCTCCTTCGACCTGCAGCGGTCGACCCTCCAGTCCCTCCACCTCTTCGGCTCCAATCTGGAGGCCGAAGTCCGCCTCACGTTCCAGACACCCCGGGATCTCGGCCTGGAGACCGTCGCCGACTACCGCTCGATCTCCATCGGCATCCACTACTCGCTACTGGAGCTCCCGGCCACGCCGATGCGCCCGCGCCTGGCGGACGATCGGGTGGGCTTCTTCGTCTCGGCCACGAAGGACTTCTCACGCGACACCGCGGAGAGCTTCTTCGTCCGCTACGTGAACCGCTGGCGGCTCGAGAAGAAGAACCCGGGCGCCGCGCTGAGCGAGCCGGTCCAGCCGATCACCTACTACATCGATCGGACGGTGCCGGTCGAGTGGCGGCCCTACGTGCGCGCCGGAATCCTCGAGTGGAACCGGGCCTTCGAGGACGCCGGCTTCCGCGACGCCATTCGCGTGCTCGACGCCCCCGATGACAGCGCCTGGAGCGCTGCGGATGCCCGTTATTCCACCATCCGCTGGACCGCCACCAACGGGGCCGTCTACGCCATCGGCCCGACCAACGTCGATCCTCGGACCGGCGAAATCCTCAACGCCGACATCCTCGTCTCCGCCGCCTGGATCCAGCGCTGGCGGGGACAGTCAGGGCAGTTCGTGACGCCGTGGGCCACCGTCCAGTCGGTGCTGCAGGAGGATTCGCTCGTTCGCGGGCGGGGCTTCGGAGGCCTGGTTTGCCGGTACGGTGAAGGGCTGAGCCGAAGCGGAGCGCTCGCGGGCGCGCTTCTGGCGGCGCGTGGGGAGGTCCCCCCTGGCGGGGAGCCGCCCCGCGCCTATGTGGGTCAGGCGCTCAAGGCGCTGATCATGCACGAGGTGGGACACACGCTTGGCCTCCGGCACAACTTCCGCGGATCCGCCGGCGCGAGCGCCGCGCAGCTCGCGAACCGGGGCTGGACCGCGTCGCACGGGTTTGGCGTCTCGATCATGGACTACAGCCCACCCGCCTTGGCCGCGGATCCGGCTCGCCAGGGCGACTACTACGCCCCCACCATCGGCAGCTACGACCGGTGGGCCATTACCTATGGCTACGCCGACGTGTTAACGGGCCCGCCCGTCCCCTCCACCGCCAAGGGCACCGGCGCGACTGCGGGCGTCTGGACCCCCGAGGTCGAGATCAGCGGACTGCGGGCCATCGCCTCCCAGGCGGCGGACCCGGCACATCTGTACGGCACCGACGAGGATGCCGGATTCGGCGGCCTCGGCCTTGACCCGACCGTGAGCCGCTACGATCAGACCGACGATCCCCTGGGATGGGCGCGCGGGCGTGTCGCACTCATCGACGGCCTCTTCGACTCGCTGGAATCCCGCGTCGTCGCGCCTGGCCAAGGTTATGGCCGGCTGCGTGCCGTGTTCACCGACCTGCTCAACGACCGATGGTACGCGCTACTGGTCACCACGAAGTACCTCGGTGGTGCGACGACGGCACGCGACCACCGGGGTGATCCGGGTGCGCGACCCGCGGTCGCTAACATCCCGGCCGCACAGCAGCGTGCAGCGCTGGCATTCCTCGCCGAGGTCGGATTCAGCGAGCGCGCCTACCACTTCCGGCCGGCGCTGCTGAGCAGCCTCGGCGCCGACCGGTGGATGCACTGGGGCGCGGCCCCGGCGGACGGCGGGCGGCTGGACTTCCCAGTGCACGAATGGGCGATGACGCAGCAGGGCTCGCTGCTGAGGCAACTGCTCGATCCGGCCGTGCTTGCCCGCATGCGGGACGCCGAGCTTCGCACGGAGGCCGGGGGAGCGACGCTCGGACTGCCGGAGCTGTTCGGGACGCTCACCAGTGCGATCTGGTCGGAGACCGGAGCGGCCGCGCGCGCCCGGCCCGTGCGCCCGAGAAACGTCGGTTCCGTGCGGCGGGACCTGCAGCGCCTCTACCTGAACGAGCTGATTCAGATGATGCTGAGCCCCGCGCCAGGCACGCCCGAGGATGCCCGGGCGCTGGCGCGCGCCACGCTCACCGGGCTCGGCGCCGACCTCGACCGCTCGTTGGCCGTGCCGCGCCCGGACATGGATCCCTACACCCGTGCGCACTTCGGCGACTCCCGCGACCGCATCAGCCGGGCCCTCGCCGCCCAGATGATCCAGACCACCACTTACTCGAGATAGCAGGGTCATGCCGCACATCACTTTCCTGTCCGACCCGTCGCCGCTGACCCAGGCCGCTGTCTACATGGGCGGTATCCTCGCCGGCTACCTGCTGCTGACCCGACCCGAGGAATGGATGCAGGTCCGCGAGTCGGTGCGGGAGGTGTGGGCGCGGCGCGGGAGCCAGTGACCCGGTCGGGAAGCCACTGCGCCTGACCGTCCCAGCCGCCGAAACGATTCCGCGTTAGACTTCCCCGCATGGCGGGCCCCCCCGACCCTTCCCCATTCGTCAACTATCCGCTACGCGACCCGGGAGCCCGCGTCCGACCGATCAGCGTCGAGATCACGGTGAGGGCGACGACGGCTTGCTCGGCTGGCGGCGGCATGAGGCTGATACCGGCTCGCCGCTGATCGCCGCGCTGGTGTGCGTGTCCACCTTCGGCGCGCTCAACGCGGTGCTCATGACCATACCGCGCGTGTTCTGGGCGATGTCGGATGACGGTCGCTTCTTCCGTGCCGTAGCCGCCGTGCATCCCCGCTACCGGACGCCCCATGTCGCCATCTCGGTCATGGCTGGGCTCGCTGTCGTCTACCTGATGTTCCGGAGTTTCGAGCAGCTGATCGAGGCGTTCGTCCTCGCGAGCCTCCCCTTCTGGGCGCTGGCCGTGGGGAGCGTCATCGTCCTTCGTCGCACCCGACCGGACCTGCCCCGAGCCTATCGAACCCCCGGCTACCCTCTCGTGCCGCTCCTGTTCGTCCTGGCGCTGTGCGCTCTGGTCGCGAACTCGCTTCGGGAGCACCCGGAGACCACGACCACCAGCATCGGCGCCGTGCGGGCGGGAGTGCCCGTGTACTTCGGCTGGCGCCTCCGTAGCCGGCGACACCGGGCGGGCCGAACCTGAACCGACCGACCCCGACGCCGCTGTTAGCCTGCACAGTGGCGTAAAGATCTCTTAATCCTCGCTCCACAGCAGCTTCAGCCTGGCGGCGGCACGTTCGATACCTGACGGCCCACCCCCGCCGAGGTGCCTCTGCGCCCGAGTCTCGTACTCCTCACCTTGTTCCAGCTGTCCCCGGTGCCATCCGCTCGGAGCCCCGGGCCGCCGGAGGTGCGCTACCGCCTTCGTGCGACGGTGGACGACACGGCAGGCGCCGTTGCCGGGACCGCCGAGATCCGATATGTCCACCTCGGCTCCGAGACGCTGCGCTGGATCACGCTGTCGCTCGGGGCCAGCAGCATCCGGGATCTCCGACTCGACGGGGAGCCGGCCGCGCTGCAGCCGCCGGTGGCCAGCGACTCCGGCCTCGTTCGGTTGCCGCTGCCACGAGCGCTCGCATTGGGCGACTCGGTCCTGCTCACGCTCGCGTGGGAGTTTCGTGCTCCCGATCTGCCGTCGCGGCGACGGCGTGCTGGTCGCGGCCTCGATCTGGTCGGCTGGTATCCTCGGGTGATCGACGCAACGTCCGCGACGACGGTGCCGGTCGCCGCCTTCGCGACGGTTCTGCTGCGCCTCGATCTGGCAGAGGATCAGGTCGTCGGCGGGACCGGGGTTCCAGTCTGTGGCGATCCGGGGTGGCGCGGCGCGGCTGCGTTTCCCGCCACCCGGGTGACGCTGCAGCGCGACTGGTACGCCAGCCCGCGTGACCCCCGAGCGGCGGTCCAGCGCTGCGACGAGTCGGGCGCCGGCCGGAAGGTGGTGGCATGGTACGCCGAGGACGTGATGGAGCTCGCCCTTTCGATGAGCCCCACCTTCCGGTATGAAGAGGGAGACTTCCTCGAGCGGCCGGTGCACACTCTGTACGAGCGCGGTGAGGAACGAGTCTGGGGGGCGGGTCTCGCGACCCGCCGGACCGAGACCGCGCTCGCGTGGGTCCTTGAGCTCGGCGGCCGGTACCCATGGCCGCAGCTCACGGTGATTCACGGCCGGGACCAGCCGGAACAGGCACTTGCCATGGTCCTCCTCGCGGAGACGCCGACCCAGGCCGCCATTCTGAACTTGCTGGGACTCCTGGCTACGCAGCAGGTGCTGGCCGGCGGCGCCCGAGTCTTCACTGTCGGGACCGCGGCGTACCAGACCGGCTGGTTCTTCGAGGCACTCGGCCGGCGCGGCGACTATGCCCAGCTCGAGCGCGAGATTCTCGACTGGGACCTCGACGGCCTGGCCCTGCATGACGAGCCGCTGGGACGACGGAGCTCCACCTCGCCGTGCGCCACGACGTACTGCCGTCGCACCGAGTTCATGTCCTCTCAGCTCAGGAGATGGGCCGGCAGCGACGAAGCCATGCGGAACCTTTACCGCACCCTCTACGACCGGTTTCTGCTCAAGCCGACGGTGCCCGGCGCCTTCCAGCAGATCGCGGGCGAGCTGATCCGCCCGAAGCCGGATCCGTTGTACGCTCAGTTGCCCCGTGGCGGCACCCTGTACGACGATGCCGTCGCGTCCGCGCGCCGGGAACCGATCGGCGAGGGCGGCTGGCGCACGACCGTCGTGGTCGAGCGTCGGGCCGCCGGGCTCTTCCCGCAAACGCTGTGGATCGTCGCGGACAGCGATACCGCGGTCGCGCGGGCGGCGGCACTCGCGCCCCGGGAAACCCTCACCGTCGTCTCCCACACTCGCCCCCGGCGCGTCATCCTCGACCCGCTGGGCGAGAGCCACGACTGGAACATGCTCAATAACCAGCGAGGCTTCGGTGTCCGCCCGGGCTGGCTACTTCTCGTGCCGAATCGGCCTCGTGACACCTATTTCGACACCTACTTCTCCCGTCACACGGCGCGGGACCGGTTGACGATGGGGTGGGCACCAACGGCGTGGTACAACGACGCGGGCGGCTGGACCTTCGGGACCAGAATTCGAGAGGACTATCTGGGCCGGTTCGAGCTGAACGAGGCATGGGTCTCGCTCAGCAGCGGCTGGGGAACCGAAGGCTCCCGGACCGACCTCAACGGACGACTCCGCATCCGCAATCCGGTGGGGCTCAGGGCCCGGGGGTGGAGCCAGGAACTGGGGCTTGCCTGGGAGGAGGGGAGAGCCGCCGTCGAGCTCGAAATGGTCCGCCGGTTCCGCACACGGGTCACAGACCAGACCGTGCGGACGCTGGGCGCCTCGCTCCAGTGGATCGCCGTCACCGACTCAGCATACCTGGACGGCGGGTACTACGACGATGCCGGCACCCTCGAGCTGACCGTCACCGGTCGGCTGGGCTCGACGGAAGGGCGCTGGCCCTTCCGGATCGAGGGCAGCGTCGGCGGAGGCTACGGTTATCCCAACGCCGGGAGCACGCTGGCCGGCGGCACGTACGGCCGGTTCACTCTCGATGGCTCGGTGCGCGGACCCGCCGGCAATCGATTCACGCTCGGCCTTCGGACCTTCGCGGGCGCCACCGCCTCGGCTGACCCGGTGCCCCGGCAGCGCCACGTCTATTTCTCGGGTGCCGATCCCTACCACCGGTTCGCGAGCCCGTTCCTTCGCTCCAGTGGCTCGATCCTCGCGGGATCGGACTTCAATTATCACGCGCCTGGAGGCGCGGGCGTTCGCGGCCTCGATCCGCGGGTGGCCGGCAGCGCAGCGCTGGGGGCCACGCTCGAGGCCGAGTACGCCGTGTCGCAGCGCGCGCCAAGCGGCCTCTTCCACCGGATCGCGCTCGCCGCCTTTCTCGATGGTGGCCTCGGCAACGGCGACCTGAATCCCGGCCGCGACCGGCTCGGGTCGGTCGGTGACGCCGGGATCGGGATTCGCATCGGGCAACGGATCGGCCAGACCACGTTCCAGACCCGCCTGGACCTGCCGCTCTGGGTGAGCCGACCCGGCCTGGCGCAGGACCGCGGGCCGAGCGATCCGGTCGGCTTCCGCTGGATCTTCAGTTTCGCGCCGGCGTTTTGAGGCGACCTGTTAGAGCGCCGGACGGATGCGGCGGGCCACTCCGCGCTGAAAGGGCGACGGCGGGGGTAGCAAGGCGTCGAGCATCTCGAGGTCGTCGATCCAGACGCTCAGGTTCACGATCAGACTGAAGTCGATGAGCCCCACTACGCCGGACCAACCCGAGAGCAGCACGGACGCCTCTCCGTCCATAATCATCGAGCGATAGTCCTCGTTGGCAGAGCCGATCAAGAGGAAGTACACCAGCCGCTCCCGATCCCCCGGAGAAAGAGACGAGCGGAACGCGGACACGAGGTGCTCACTCGCTGCGGCGAGTGCCGCTGCACTTTGCCTCACGTCGGACCGTTCCGGGTCGGTGCGGAGCAGCTGTCCCACGTAGGCCTCGAGCACCTGCGCCACCTCGGGTCGCGCGAGCAGGCTGTCCCATCCCTCTCGCGAGGCGAAGAAGTTCGCCTTGAGGTGCAGCTTCGGCATCACCCGGCGTGGCTGGACCGCCGGCGCATTCGTATCGGCTGGCGTGCGCAGCACTTCGCCGGCATGCGCCAGCAGGGTGTCCACCAAGGGGTGGACTGGGAAGAGGCGGCGCAGGAAGGGCGTCCGCCGCGCGTTCCGATAGGCACCCGAGAACCGGCCGGCCACGTCCTGCACCCCCACACCCGGATTGTAGATCCCGGTCTTGAGCATCCCGCCAGCCAGCTCGAGCTCGGGACCCAGCTCCTGCTGGAGCACGATGAGGCGGGCGAACAGATCGTGCGCCACGCCCATCGAGGGCCAGCCCGAACTCGGCGCTGAGGCGAGCGACGGCGCCACGAACAGTACCCGGCATCCTCGGAGGGCGCTGCCGGTGAGCAGCGCGGCGAAGAGCGCGCTGCCCCACAGCGAGTCCGGGACCTTCACCACCGAACCCGGTGGCATGAGGCTGTAGAGCGCCGCCCGGGCAACGCTGACCTGCTTCTCCTGGAAGCCGGTGCCGTTGTGCAGCTCGGCCGCACGCTGGTCCCCGGTCCCAGCGCCCCGGCCCCGAGTGATCTCGGCTTCCACGGCCGCCCGATACGTCGCGGCCAGCGGCCGCGGCCGAAGTGGGTACGGCATCCGATCCTCGGCGATCCCCTGGCTCTGCAGCAACCGGCGGGCCTGCGCCTTGAGCGACAGGATCGCAGGACCCTGCACCATGACACTGCGGTCCTCCCACGTCGGCCCGACGTAGTGCTGTCCGATGCCCATACCCGTGTACATCGCCAGCCCGCGGTACGGATCATCCTCCGACACGTCGTAGAAGACGATCTTGCGGTGGTCGCGCATGATGTTGTCGGGCATGCCGAGGACGGGGACGATCTGTTGGCTCCAGAACGACGCGTCCGCCGGGTTGGTGACGCTCACGTGCACTCTGACCAGGTTGCGTAGCCAACCGCCTCCGTATTGCCGGGCCTCGGCCTGCAGGAGTCGCGAGTTCCCGAGGGCCTCGCGCAGCTCGACCTGGCGGGCGCGGATCGTCGCGGCGAGCGCCTCCGAGCCGGCTGGCAGCCGCGGCACCCGGCCGAGCGGCCGCTCGAGCAGGTCGAGCCAGAGGCGGCCCTGGTTCTGCTCGTAGTAATGCTGGTCGAGAAAGACCAGATACACGGGCATCCGGCGCCGCTCGTCGTATTCCCTGAGGCGCCGAACCAGGGCGCTGAAGTAGGCGTCCACGACGTACCGCAGCGACTGGGCGTCTGGACGCCCGGCGTCGTCCCGCCCGCTGAAATCGTGGATCCACAGGACGTGGTAGTCCTCTGCTTCCCGGATGGATCGGATCACCTCGGTCTGGAACTGCTCGTTGATGACGTACCAGACCCGATTGCCGTCGGTGAACCGCACACCGGTGACGGCCTCGACGATGGCGTCCAGCTCGGCCTGCGTGTCATGATCCTCGGGGCGGAGGCCGAGCTGGAGCGGGAGCCAGATCGTGCGGCTGTCGCCCCAGCGAGCCAGCTCCGTGCGCTCGAGCCCCTCGACCGTCCCGAGCACGCGCTCGAAGACGTAGAGCAACGCCGTCTCCCGATCGGGGGAGAGCGTCGTGAGCGAGACCACGTCGCGGGCGAAGTTGCCGCGTGCGTAGGTGGTGAGGCCGGCCAGCGTGGTCC
>DAIPLK010000116.1:0-5207 GCA_036769285.1 Gemmatimonadales bacterium
GTACCGGCTGAGCAGGCGCACGAAGGCTAACTCATACGATTGTAAGGAGTTGTTCAGCTCATTATATTGGGTCCAGCCCTCATACTCAAGCCACGCCGTGATCCTCTAGAGTGACTCGTTTCCTGGTCGCCCTGGGCTGCCTCGTCTGGCTGCCTCGGGTCCTCGGTGCGCAGACGGATTCGACTGAGCCCGGGCTCCGGCTCCGCTTCGAACACCCTCCGCTCGCGCTCCAGCAGCCAGCCGCGCTCCGCGCTCCGTGGATGGGCGGGCCGCGGCTCGTCCCGGCGGTCCGCCTCGCGGCGTTCGACAGCACCGTGAGCGCCGCGCTCGCGGCCGACCGGGCCGACCGCGCGCTCGCGCTCCGGTTCCGGAATCTCTACGGGGTCGCCGACCTCCTGCCCGAGAGCCTGGGTGAGGCCGAGCCGCGGCGCCGGAACCTGCTGGGTCTCCCCACCAAGTACGCTAACCTCACCCTCGACGGTCAGGCGCGGCTCGAGATCCGGACCGACCGTGTGCGGGAGGAGCGCTGCACCCCGGCCCTCTCGCTCGATCCCAACTCCGGCTGCCGCGGAACCTTCAAGGCACCCAGTCTGGACAACCAGGTCAACATCCGCTCGAGCGGCCTCCTGGGCGAGCGGGTCCATGTGAACGTGGACTTCGACACCGAGCGCGACTACTCCAGCAACAACAACGTCCAGATCTACTACGAGGGGCTGCAGGACGAGATTGTCCGGCGGATCGACGTGGGCACCGTGGTGTTCCAGCCGCCTGCCTCGCGCTTCATCACCGCCGCCGTCCCCGCTAACAACTTCGGCATCAACGCGACGTTCGAGGTCGGGCCACTGCAGCTGCAGACATTGGCTGCCACCCAGAAGGGGAGCGTGGTCGCCGAGCGGACGTACACCGTCGGCCAGACCACCAGCCAGGCGCTGGACCGCCAGGCGCGCGACCTCGACTTCGAGAGCGGCCGGTTCTTCTGGATCGTGGATCCGGACAGCCTCGCCGGCTACCCGGCGCTCGACATCCTCAAGCTAACGCCGGCGGCGCTCTCCCCGGCGTATCGGCCGAGCCAGGTGCGGCTCTACCGCTATCGCGCCGCCACCGGGAAGAGCGGGGTGAACCCCAACCTCGGCGGCATCACGGCGCTCGCCCGGCGGAGCGACAGCCCCCAGCAGTTCGGGCCCGTCCGCTGGGAGCTCCTGATCCAGGGCACCGATTACTACCTCGACGAGTCGGGGCTCTGGATCATCCTGGGCACCAAGCTCGACCAGAACGACTACCTGGCGGTGAGCTACCGGAGCGCCGCCGACAACCTCATCGGCACCTTTCCCGAGGCGGATCGAGGGACCGTCACGGTGGGTGCCGTGCCCCAGGCGCGGGACACGCTTGAGCTGATCGTCCAGCCCCAGCAGGGTCTCAGCCTGCCGACCTTCCGCTACGAGATGCGCCAGGTATACCGGGTGGCGGGGGCCGACCTCGACGCCTCGTCACTTCAGGTCGGGATCACCCTCAACCGCTCGGAGCGGCCGCTGGGCGGGAACGCCGAGACCTATCTGCAGCAGCTCGGCCTGGCCGTGCCGAGCGACGCGGCGGTGTTCGACCGGACCAACCGGCTGTTCCCGCGGCAGCAGGACCCCGAGGCCGCGCAGGTCATCCGCGATTCCTACCTCATCTTCCCGCATCTCCAGCCGTTCGCCGACCCCGCGCGTCTCACCCCGGCCGAAGCCTCGGACTCGCTGTACCGGACGCCACTGTTCCTGCTACTGTCGCAGGGGCCGCCGGCCAAGTTTGCGCTCCGGCTCCAGTACGACGCCACCGGCGGCGGGGACCGGTCCACGCTCAGCCTCAACGCGCTCCAGCTGCGCGAGAACAGCGAGCAGCTCTTCGTCGGCGGCAGGAAGCTCGTCCGCGGGGTGGACTACTCGATCTCGTACGACGTGGGACAGGTCACCTTCCTCAACCCGGATGAGTTGTTCGGCACGGGATCGTCGCAGGTCGTCGCGCGGTTCGAGGAGCGTGGCCTCTTCGCCGTGGCGCCGACGACGATCCTCGGCATGGCCACCCGGTACTCGCTGGGCGACCGGGGCGCGATCAATCTGATCGGCATGTACCAGCGCGAGCAGAGCGCGTTCACCCGGCCCGCGCTCGGCTTCGAGGCATCGGCCAACCTGATCGGCGGGATCAACACCGAGCTGCACTTCAAGCCCACCTGGCTGAACGGCTTCCTGAACCAGCTGGTGACCAAGGAGGCGAGCGCGCCCTCGCTCTTCGACGTGAACGCCGAGTTCGCCGTCACCAAGCCCGACCCCAACCGCTCCGGCCAGGCGTATCTCGAGGAGTTCGAGGGCGACGCGGGCCTCGGCGTCTCCCTGCGCGAGACCCAGTGGGAGTTCGGCAGCCGACCGCAGCAGGCCACCGGGCTGGAGGACATCGGCTTCGTCGGCGGCTTCGACAAGGACGACGCGGTGGCGCTCACTTGGCAGAACCTGGTGCCCGGGCCCAACGGCATCGCGCTGGAGCTGCGCCCCCAGGACATCGATACGCTGATCCGGTTGGCCGGGCGGGGCGAGGAGCCCGAGACGATCATGTACCTGACCCTGCACGCCGACACGGCGGGGGGCATCGTCCAGCGGAACAACGCCTCCCGGTGGTCGCTCCCGCGGCGCGATTTCCGGCCGCGCTGGCGCTCGATGGTCACCTCGCTCAGCCCCACCGGCATCGACCTGAGCAACGACGACTTTCTCGAGTTCTGGTTGTTCCAGCCCGCGGGCGAGCCGGCCGACTCCGCCGGCCTCCGCCTGGTGGTGGACCTTGGCACCGTGAGCGAGGACGCCGTCGCAGTTGCCCCCGACACCTTCGCCGTCAGCGGGGCCGACAGCGTCTTCACCGGCCGCCAGCTCGTCGGCGAGGGCAGGCTCGACACCGAGCGCACCGACATCGGCATCTTCAATACGGAGACGGACGACATCGGGATCCTGGGCGACCGGCCGGATACGATCGAGGAGCTGGGACAGGGGCCGGTCGCCGAGCTGCCGCTCTGCACCCGGACGCTCAGCAGTAGCGTGCCGGTGTTTCCCTGGGGCGACCTGAGCGGCCGCTGCACCAACGGCAACGGCGTGCTCGATAGCGAGGACCTCAACGGCGATACCGGACTCGACCTCACCGGCACCAACGAGAACGTCTTCCGCTATATCGTGGACCTGGCGGCTGACAGTTTCTACGTGCGGGACGGCGTCACCTCGACCGACAATCAGGGGCGCACGGCCACCTGGAAGCTGTACCGGATTCCGATCCGGCAGCCGAGTGCCGTGCTCAACACGCCGACGCTGAGGTTGGCCCAGCACCTCCGGGTCACGCTGGTCACGCCGCCCGATGCGGGGCAGCCCGATGTCGTGGCGCGCTTCGCCCTGGCCCGGCTCCGGTTCGTCGGCTCGCCGTGGGTCCGCCGTTCGGAGACGCCGATCGCCGGGCTCACCGGCGCGATCGGGCAGCCGCACGGCGAGGTCGGCATCTCGGTGGTGTCCACCGAGAATCGCACCGATCTGGGCTACGAGTCGCCACCCGGCGTGACCGACGCCGTCTCGCGCCGGGGCGGGGACCGCGAGTCGCAGGGCACCCAGATCAACGAGAAGTCGCTCCGCATCATCGGTCGGGACCTGCGGCTCGGGGAGCGCGCCGAGGGATACCTCCGGTTCCCCGCGGGCGCGCAGAACCTGCTCACCTACCGCACGCTCCGGGTGTGGATGCGCGGCCGCGGGCCGGGCTGGGACGAAGGCGACCTGCAGGCGTTCCTCAAGCTCGGCAGCGACAACGACAACTTCTACCTGTACCGCGCACCCGCGAAATCCACCACGTGGGAGCCTGAGTTCACCGTCGACCTCGAGACCCTGCGGCGGCTCCGGGCCGAGGTGGAGAACCGCTGGCTCACCGGCCAGCCACCCTCAGGCGCGACCCAGTGCGGGACCGAGGACAGCGGGGCGTACGTCGCCTGCGACGGACCCTACCTGGTGCATATGCGGGATCCCGGGATCAACCCACCGAACCTGGCCGCGGTCCAGGAGATCTCCGCCGGCATCTACCGGGTCGGCGAGACCGTCACCACCCCCGAGGTCGAGCTCTGGGTGGATGACGTCCGCCTGAGCGAGCCGGTCTCGCAGACCGGTACCGCCGCGTCCATCGACGCGCGGCTCACGGCCTCGGACGTCGGCAGTTTCACGATGGCGTACGTGCGGCTGAACGGGCAGTTCCGCCAGATCAACGAGAACCCCTCCTACCGCGGCACCAACGTGCTGCAGCTGGCGGGGAATCTCAGGCTCGAGCGTTTCCTCCCGACTTCCCTGGGTCTCGCCATGCCGCTGACCGTGACCTACGCGCGCACGGGCGTCAATCCGGAGCTGCTGACCGGCACCGACATCCGCGGCGAGGCGCTGCCGGGGCTTCGGAAACCCGACTCGCGGAGCGCCACCGTGAGCCTGTCCCTGCGCCGGAGCCAGCCGGGAAGGGGATGGCTGACCAAGGGCCTGGTGGATCCGCTCGCCATTGCGGCCAGCATCACCAACGGCCGCGCGCTGACCGAGCTCAGCGAGGCCAAGGCCAACTCGTTCGCCCTCAACCTGACGTACCAGCTTCAGATGCGGCGCAAGGGGATCCGGCTCCCGATCGGCGGAATAGCCAAAGCGCTGCCGGGGTTCATGCGCCGGGGCGAGGTAGGGAAGAGCCTGGAGCGGGCCGATATCAGCCTCGCGCCGACCCGAATCCGCCTGGCGAGCGGCCTCAACCGCGACGAGTCCAACAGCACGGCGTTCCGGTTCCCGGTCGTGCGCAGCGACGACGACACCTTCCGCCCGACGCTCGCGCTCACCCACCTCTGGCGCAACTCCGCCGGGCTCACCTGGCAGCCGTTCGGCATGCTCAACTTGAGCGGCGACCTGACCAGCACACGGGACCTCCGGGTCTATCCCGACTCCTCACCGATCGGGCGGCTGGCCTATAGCGAGCGGCGCTTCTTGCTCGGGCTGCCGGTCGGCGTGGAGCGCGACCGGTCGTTGGCCACGGCCCTGTCGCTCACCCCGAACCTCGCGACCTGGCTCCGGCCACGCTTCCTGTCGAGCAGCAGCTTCATCCTGAGCCGCACCCTCTCGAGCCGCGACCCCGTGCGAGCCGACGGCGACAGCGGCGCCTTCATCCTGCCGCAGACGCTCAACAAC
>DAIPLK010000116.1:5307-9555 GCA_036769285.1 Gemmatimonadales bacterium
AGCGGGGCGCCCGCGCTGACCAGCATTACGTCGTCGTCCATCACGCCGGACGTGCAGTTCGGCCTGCGGAACGGCATGTCGGTCACGCTGGGCTTCGCCGATCTCCACCAGGACAACCTCTCCAACGGCAACGAGACCCGGCTCGACCAGAACGACATCACGGGCGCCTTCAACTACGGCTTCCGACTCCCCCGCTCGATCAGCCGCGCGCGGAAGCAGGTGCGCAGCTCGGTGACCTATCTGCAGACGGCGGCCAAGACCTGCCTCAACCAGGGCACGGCGGCGGATTGCATCCTCATCTCCGACGTCCGCCGGCGGGAAGTGCGCGGTGGGATCGACACCGACTTGCTGCAGACGCTGAGCGGCGGCCTCCAGGTGGACTACTCGGTCAACGACGCCCGTCACCTGAGTCGGCGCACCTCCCAGATCTCGATCATCGCCTCGTTCCAGCTCTCCCTCTTCGCTGGCGACTATCGCTAGGAGCGGTGGAACGTCCCCACGAGTCACCCTGAACCCTTCGCTTCGCTCAGGGTGACTCCGGCACCGGCCCTGCGCGTTGACTTTGCCTCCCGAGAAGGATTTCGTCCTGCCCATGCCGCGCCCAGCCCCGCTGATCGTTCTCTTCCTGCTCTCCGCCTGCCGCGACACCACGCCACGCGCACGCGAGTTCGACGGTGTTTCCGCCTTCCGGTACATCGAGACGCAGGTCGGCTTCGGCCCGCGCATTCCCGGAACCGAGCCGCATCGGCGGGCCGCCGCTTGGCTCGACAGCCTGCTCCGGCAACGCGCGGACACGGTCGTTGTGCAGTCGTGGGTCCACGTGACCGCCGCCGGCGACTCGCTCCCGCTGATGAACTTCGTGGCCCGCTTCAATCCGGGCGCCGCGCAGCGGCTGCTATTCCTGGCCCACTGGGACAGCCGCCCTACCGCCGACAGCCCGGTCTCGACCGACTCTACCCGGCCCGTTCCCGGCGCCAACGATGGCGGCTCCGGCGTGGCGGTGCTCCTCGGGGTGGCCGATGTGCTCAAGCGGGCCGCGCCGGGGGTGGGGGTCGATCTCCTGTTCGCCGATGGCGAGGACTACGGCGACTTCACCAAGACGCCCAAGGACGTGCTGATCGGCTCGCGCTATTACGCGGCCCACCAGGTCCCGGGGCCGCAGCCCCTCTATGCGGTTCTCTTCGATCTCGTGGCGGACAAGGACCTGCAGATCTTCCAGGAAGGGAACTCGCTGATCGGTGCGCCCGAGGTGGTGGAGCTGGTCTGGAACACCGCAAAGGATCTCGGCTACGCCGGCAGCTTTGCGGCCACGCCGAAGCACACCTTGATCGACGACCACCTCGAGCTGCAAAAGGTCGGTATCCGGGCGATCGACGTGGTGGATTTCGACTACCCCTGGTGGCACACCAAGGACGACACGCTCGACAAGGTGAGCGCGGCCAGCCTGCAGATCGTGGGGGACGTGGCGGTGGCACTGGTGAGGCGGGAAGGGAAGTAGGCCGTCTCACCCCTGTTTTCGCCCCTCCCCGCGCGATCCCGCCTCCCACGTCTCGCCGCCGCCGCTCTACCCTGCCGGCATGCCCCCCGCCGAGCGTCGTGCGCTCTTCCTCCTTCTCTCTCTCGGCCTCCTCGGCCAGGGTGTGCGCTGGTGGGTCAACCACCCGGATGATGCGCCGGGTGAGGTCCAGCTGCTGGCGGCCCTCCCACCCCGCTCCCCGGCGCCGCACCGTGACAGCATCCTCGCCCTCGCCCGCCCGCTCGGACCGGAGGAGCGGATCGACGCCGACCGGGCCACGGCCCCCGAGCTGGCGAGGCTGCCTCGGGTGGGTCTCGCGCTCGCCAAGAGGATCGTGGCGGATCGCGAGGCACAGGGGCCTTTCGGGGGCCCGGCGGGCCTGGACCGAGTGCCTGGGATCGGTCCGGGCCTCCTGGCCGCCCTCGGCCCACACCTTGCCTTCTCGGCCGCACGGGCCCGGACGCCGAACCTGCCGGTAACCTCAAACCAGCCGGGGACTCCGGCCGCGGCGCCGCCCGCCGATCCGGTGGACCTCAACGCCGCAAGTGTCGAATCTTTGGACGCCTTGCCGGGGATAGGCCCTGCGCGGGCCCGGGCGATCATCCTCTACCGGGAGACCAACGGCCCGTTCCGTGCTGTGCAAGAATTGGCTCGGGTGCCCGGATTCGGTTCGGTTGCCCTGGGCCGGCTTGAGGGGCGCGTGCGGGTGGGGAGTCGCTGACTCACACTCCCCCGAGTCCTTCGGGCCAGTCACCATTCTCCGACAACCCCAAGATCCGGACTTCAACAGCACCATGGCGACTGCGGCGGCGGGCGGCAGCGACCGGCTCGGCGAAACCCTTGTGCGTGATGGCCTTGTCTCGCGCGAGCAGCTCGATCAGGCGCTCGTGGAGCAGAAGGCCACCAAGCACCGTCTGGGATACGTCCTGGTCAAGCTCGGGTTCGTGCCGGAGCTGGAGATCACCAAGGTCCTGGCCCGCCAGCACCGCATGCCGGCGGTGGATCTCTCTCGGTTCGAGGTGGACCCCAAGATCCTGAAGCTGGTGCCGGGAGATGTGGCCGCCAAGAGCGTAGTGCTGCCGCTCAAGCGCGAGGGCCGCACGCTCACGGTCGCCATGGCCGACCCGAGCGACCTTGGCCTCCTCGAAGACCTCAAATTCATCACCCGGTTCGACCTCTTTCCGGTCATCGCCGGGGAGTACACCCTCCGCGGGCTGATCGAGAAGCACTACCAGACGAACAACCAGCAAGAGCTCGAGACCATCCTCAAGGACATGGAGGCGGCGGGCGAGGACCTGGAGGTCGTCGAGGAGCACGAAGAGGAGACCGTCACCCAGGCGCAGATCGAGGACGCGCCGGTGGTGAAGCTCATCAACGGACTCCTGATCGAGGCGGTCAAGCGGGGCGCCAGCGACATTCACATCGAGCCGTTCGAGCACGAGATCCGGGTGCGGTACCGCATCGACGGCGCGCTGCTCGAGATCATGCGGCCACCGCTCAGGATGAAGGCGGCGCTCACCTCGCGCATCAAGATCCTCTCCCAGCTCAACATCGCCGAGCGCCGGGTGCCGCAGGATGGCCGGCTCAAGCTCAAGATGGGCAACCGCGTCATCGACTTCCGGGTCTCGACCTTGCCGGTGCTCTACGGCGAGAAGATCGTGCTCCGAATCCTCGACAAGGGGAACCTCACGCTGGACCTCACCAAGTTCGGGTTCGAGGTGAAGGCCGAGAAGGACCTGATGCGGGCCATCCTGAACCCGTACGGGATGGTGCTCGTCACCGGTCCGACGGGCTCGGGCAAGACGACCACCCTCTACTCCGCGCTCTCGCGGGTCAACACCCCCGAAGTGAACATCATGACCGCGGAGGATCCGGTCGAGTACAACTTGATGGGGATCAACCAGGTGCTGGTGCGGACCGAAATCGGGCTCACCTTTGCGGCCGCGCTCAAGGCGTTCCTCCGGCAGGACCCGAACATCATCATGATCGGCGAGATCCGGGACCTCGAGACGGGCGGCATCGCCATCAAGGCCGCCCTCACCGGGCACCTGGTGCTCTCTACGCTGCATACCAACGACGCGGCGAGCACGATCACGCGTATGATCGACATGGGGATCGAGGCGTTCAATGTGGCCAGCGCGGTAAACCTCGTGGTGGCACAACGATTGGTCCGCCGGATCTGCAAGGAGTGCAAGACTTCGCACACGTACACCGACGAGCAGCTGGCCTCGCTGGGCACAGAACTTGAGAAGCTGCGGGCTATTCCGTTCATGAAGGGAACTGGCTGCGATGTCTGCAGCGGGACCGGCTACAAGGGCCGGGCGGGCCTCTACGAGGTCATGGCCATGTCGCCCGAACTGCGCCGGATGATTCTCCGCGGCGCCTCTGTCTCCGAGATGCAGGAGCAGGCGGTCGCCGAAGGGATGCTCACCCTGCGCATGGACGGCATGAAGAAGATCGAGCGCGGGATCACGACCCTCGAAGAGGTGGTCAAGGAGACGGCCGGATGAGCTTCAATCTGCGGGCGCTGCTGGAGGAAATGATCGAGAAGGAGGCCTCCGACCTCCACATCACCACCGGCGAGCGGCCCAAGCTGCGCATCGACGGCGAAATCGCCGACAGCTCGGTGACCGAGATCCTCACCCCCAAGGACACCCTTCAGCTGGCCTACTCGGTCCTGACCGAGAACCAGAAGAAGCGGTTCGAGACCGAGGACGAGCTCGACTTCTCCT
>DAIPLK010000013.1:0-4843 GCA_036769285.1 Gemmatimonadales bacterium
CGGTGCATGCCCTACGTGGTCAGCCGGAAGAACGTCCGGAAGGCCCGCCTGGCTGCAGGGGTGAGCTTGGTCCGTCGCCACGCGTCCGCGGCCTTGCGGAAGACCTCGCCCTGGGTGGGGTACGGGTGGATCGTGGAGCCGATCCTGGAGAGGCCGATGCCGGCCGTGATGGCGAGCGCGATCTCGCCGATCATGTCGCCCGCGTGTTCCGCGACCAGCGTGGCGCCGAGGATGCGGTCGCTGCCCTGCCGGAGGTGGACCCGCAGGAAGCCGTCCTCCTGCCCGTCGAGCACGGCGCGGTCCACGTCATGGAGCGGCACGGTGATCGTCTGCGGCCGGTGCCCGGCAGCCGTGGCGTCCGCCTCCGACATCCCGACGTGGGCGACTTCCGGCGTGGTGTAGGTCGCCCATGGCATGACGAGCCGGCTGGCGCGGCCGCCGCCGATCCCGAAGAACAAGGCGTTGGCCACCGCCAGCCGGGCCTGGGCATCGGCGGCGTGGGTGAACCGATAGCGGGAGCAGATGTCTCCCACGGCGAAGACGCGCGGGTTGCTGGTGCGGAGTCGGTCGTCCACCGTCACGCCACGGTGGTCGTACGCGACGCCGGCCGCCTCGAGGCCGAGGCCTTCCACGTTCGGCGCGCGGCCCACGGCGATGAGGAGCTGGTCGCCCGCGACCTCCTCGGCCCCGCCGGCCCGTTCGATGTGCAGCACGCGCTGGCCGCCACGCTCCTCCGCGCGGGTCACGGCGGCCCGGTGCACCATCCGGACGCCGTGCGTCTCCATGGCCTGCTCGACAATCCGCGCGGCATCCGCGTCCTCGCGTGGCAGGATGTGGTCGTGCTTGCCGATGAGCGTCACCTCCGCCCCGAACCGCGCAAACGCCTGGGCCATCTCGCACCCGATCGGCCCCGCGCCAAGCACCAGCAGGCGCCGCGGCAGCTCGGTGAGAGCGAAGACGGTCTCGTTGGTGAGATAGGCGACGCGATCGAGGCCCGGAATCGCCGGCGCCGCCGCCCGTGCGCCTGTCGCGATGATCGCGCGTCGGAACCGGAGCACTTGGCCGTCCACCGTGACGGTGCCAGGCGAGGCAAAGCGACCCTCGCCGAGGAAGACGTCGACGCCCAGATCGCGGTAGCGCGGCGCGCTGTCGACGCGGCTGATGCCGGCTCGGAGCCGGCGCATCCGCGCCATGGCGTCCTCGAAGCTGCCGGGACCGACCACCCGCGGCCCGCCGAAGAGGCGGCTCGAGTCGGCGGCCGCCTGCCACGATCGCGCGGCGCTGATCATCCCCTTCGACGGAACGCAGCCCACGTTGAGGCAGTCCCCGCCCATCAGGTGCCGCTCGATCAGCGCCACGCGGGCGCCGAGCCCCGCGGCGATGGCCGCGCTCACCAGGCCGGCCGTGCCGGCGCCGATCACCACGAGATGGTAGCGCTCCCGGGGCTCGGGATTCACCCAGCCGGCCGGATGTACGTTGGCCACCAGCTCCTGGTTGAACCGGTCGAACGGCTCGACCCGGACGGCCTCGGGCGCCGGCGCGGGGGCCGGCATGGGATCAGCGGGCGCCGGGGTCGCCATCGGTCACCTGCTGGAGTGCCCGTCGGGCGGTGCGTGTCACCAGCGTCGTGACTACCACGGTGGCGAGCAGGCCGAGCCCAAGTACGCCGTAGTACTCGGGCCCACGCTCCACCGGGGCGCCGCCGGCCAGTCGCGCGACGTCCCCCGCCACCTTGCCGTAGTACACATAGAGGAGGGTGCCGGGAAGCATGCCAATCGAGGCCACGAAATAGTCGGCGAAGCGGACCCGGGTCAGCCCGAGCGCGTAGTTGAGCAGATTGAAGGGGAAGACGGGGGACAGGCGCAGCAGCAGCACGATCTTCCGTCCCTGAGTGCCGATGGCGCGGTCGATTGCGGCGAAGCGCGGGTTTCCGGCCAGGCGCCGCTCGACCAGGTCGCGCGCCAGGTAGCGCGACACCAGGAAGGCCGCGGAGGCGCCGAGCGTAGCGGCGATGAGAACGAGAGCTGTCCCCTTGCCGAGGCCGAAGATGGCGCCGGCGGCGAGCGTCAGCAGCGATCCCGGGACGAATGCCACGGCCGCGAGAGCATACCCGACGACGAACGCTACCGGTCCCCACACGCCCAGACCATCGACCCAGGTCGAGAACGCGGGGATGAGCCCGCCGGCCTTCCGGCCGGCCACCAGAAGCACCGCCACCACCGCCAGGCCGAGGAGCACGCGGCCAAGCGCGAATCTCTTGGGCGGAGCGGCGGTCTCCGCCGTCGGGCGGCGCATGGTGCGGGCGTTCGGCATGGATGACGATGATCCTTCCGTGAATGTACCGGCGCGGCTTCGGCTCACGTCCCGCCTCCAACGCCACCGAAGTGGGGTCGGTTCCCTTGGGCTGGTCCGCCGCTACGCCGGGACCGTCTCGGTGGGATACCCGGCGGCGCTCCACTCGGCAAAGCCGGCGCCGTAAAGGCGCACCTCGGGCACCCCGCGAGCGAGGAGGATCGAAGCGGCCATGGCGGCGCGTGCTCCCGCCTGGCAGTGCACCACGAGAGGACGACCCCGCGGCAGCTCGGCGAGGCGCTCTTGGAGATCGCCCAGGGGAAGGTTCAACGCCCCTGGGAGATGCCCGGCTGCCCACTCGGCGTGGCCGCGCACGTCCAGGAGGGCAACGCGGCGCGCGGCCACGGCGTCCGTCAGATCGTGGAGGCCGATGCCCGGGATGGTCTGCAGCGGACCACGAGTGCCGCGCCAGGCCTCGAGCACACCGGTGGCGAAGGATCCCGCGACACGGTCGAGCCCGACCCCGACCAGCCCACGCACCAGGTCGTCCATCCCCTGTCCCTGGCGCTCGGCGGCGAGCAGGTAGAATTCCCGCTCGTACGGCAGCAGCCAGCCCGCCCACGTGGTGAACGCTCGACCCGCCGGAATGTTGATCGTGCCCGGCACTGCATGCTCGACGAATTCGCGCGCGGGCCGCGTGTCCACGACCGGCGCGCCCGCCGCGAGCGCCGCAGCCAGCTCGTCCAGCGACAGCCGCGGCGGGGTTGCGACGCCGCCCAGCAGCCGAGGGCCGTCGCGGTTGATCCGCTTCATCTCGGCGAAATACCGCGGCGGATCGGGCTGTCCCGCCAGGACCGCGCGCACGAACTCGCTCTCGTCGCGGATCCCGAACGCCCAGTTGAACCGCCGCTCGTATCCGAGCGTCGACTGGGGCATCGCGCCGAGGGCCTTGCCGCAGGCGGAGCCGGCGCCGTGCCCGGGCCAGATCTGGAGATAGTCCGGCAGCGTCGCGAACCGCTGGAGCGAGTGGAATAGCTGCCGCGCACCGACTTCCATCGTGCCCGCGATGTGGGCCGCCCGCTCGAGCAGGTCCGGCCGCCCGACGTCGCCCACGAAGACGAAGTCGCCGGTGAGCGCGCCAATCGGTTCGGCGGCCCTGGCGGTATCGGTGACGAGGAAGGTGAGATGCTCTGGGGTGTGCCCCGGCGTGTGCAGCACCGAGAAGGCCAGGGCTCCCACGCGGAAGGCCGACCCGTCGCGGAGCAGCTCGCCCCCTGCCGGCCCGGCATAGCGATACCGCCACTCCTCGCCATCGGCGTCGGAGAGCAGCAGCCGTGCGCGGGCCTGGTGCGCCAGCTCGCGCGCGCCGGAGACGAAGTCTGCGTGGATGTGGGTCTCGGTTACGTGAGTGATCCGAAGCCCCTCGGCCTCGGCGCACCGCAAGTAGGGCTCGACGTGACGGTTCGGGTCGACCACGACCGCCTCGCCGGTGGCCTGACATCCGAGGAGGTAGCTGGCCTGCGCGAGCTGATCGTCGTAGAAACGTTGGAAGAACATGTCGGCTCGGGAATCGGCGGTCGGCATGGGCCGCCCCGGCGGAAGTCCAAGGCTCGCGGGGGCTCCGGCGAAAAGTACTGCCGCGCGGCTCCGAGCGGCCAGCGCCACGGGGATTGCTGCCTCGAACGCGCCGCCGCGCATCGACGCTCGCTCGTCCCGGGCTTACCTTTCAGCGCCAGTCCCTCATCGTCTCCAAGGAGCGTGTCGCCCATGCTGCTGATCCTTCTGTGCATCGGTCTCGCCGCCGGAGTCCTGTCGGGGTTGTTCGGTGTCGGCGGCGGCCTGCTGATCGTGCCGGCGCTGGTCTTCCTGGCCAAGTTCCCGACCAAGCTGGCACTGGGGACGTCGCTCGGAGCGCTGCTCCTGCCCGTGGGGCTGCTCGGCGCCTACACCTACTGGGAGTACGGCAACGTCAACGTGCGTGCCTCACTCGTGATCGCCGCGGGCCTCACCGCGGGGGCGTACGTCGGGGCGCGCCTGGCGCAGGTCATCTCGGCCGCCACGCTGCAGCGGATGTTCGCCGTCTTCATGGTGGCGATGGCGATTCAACTTTGGCTCAAGGCGCGATCCGCATGAAGATCACCAGCACGGCCTTCCTCCCCGGGAAGCCGATCCCGACCGACTGCAGCTGCGACGGCGCGGACCGCTCCCCCGCCCTCGCCTGGAGCGGCATCCCGTCGGATACACGGAGCTTCGCGCTCGTCGTGGACGATCCCGACGCGCCGCGGGGCACGTGGGTCCATTGGGTGCTGTTCAACCTGCCGGCCGACGCGGTCGAGCTGGCACCCGGCGTCCCCCGTTCCCCGGAGCTTCCGTCCGGCGCGCGCCAGGGCGTCAACGACGCAGGCGATGTCGGCTACGGGGGGCCCTGCCCGCCGCGCGGCAAGCCGCACCGATACTTCTTCAGGCTCCACGCCCTCGACTGCGCCCTCAATCTGCGACCCGGGGTGAACCGATCGGATCTGGACAAGGCGATGGCTGGCCACATCCTGGC
>DAIPLK010000013.1:4943-18955 GCA_036769285.1 Gemmatimonadales bacterium
GACCCGGGGTGAACCGATCGGATCTGGACAAGGCGATGGCTGGCCACATCCTGGCCGAAGCCACGCTCATGGGGACCTATCAGCGATGAGAATCTCGAACTCCCGTGCGGCGGGGGTAACGCTGGCCTCGGTCCTGCTGGCCGCGGCGTGCTCGCCCTCCGGAGGCGCCGGGCACCCCACCCCCGAGGCCGTGGCCTCGGGCACCCTCCGCAATGTCGCCGGCGAAGCGATCGGCGTGGCCACGCTCACCGATACCTCGAGCACGCTGCGGCTGGGCCTCCGCGTCGCGCAGCTGTCCCCGGGTCCGCACGGGCTCCATTTCCATTCCCGGGGCGCGTGCACGTCGCCCGATTTCGCCTCCGCCGGTGGGCACTTCAACCCGGAGGGGAGGAAGCACGGTCGGCTCAACCCCGAGGGGCCTCATCTCGGCGACCTGCCCAACCTGATCGTGGGTCCCGATGGCTCGGCCGACACCAGCTTCATGGTTCCGCGCGAGCTGGCCGGCACCGGCCCCCGCTCGCTGCTGCAGCCGGGGGGCACGGCCCTGATCGTGCACGCCGGTGCCGACGACGAGCGGACCGACCCCAGCGGGAACTCCGGCGATCGGATCGCCTGCGCCGTCATCGAGCCCGGCTGAATGGCGTCACCGCGCGTGCCGACCTCGGACGAAGTCCGGGTGCTGCTCGCCCGCGGAAGCGGCTCCAATTTCGCGGCCACCTCGCCGGCCGCCAGCGACCCGCGACTCCGCCCACGCCTTCTGTCGCTGGCACCTGAGGCCGCGGGCGAACAGGTGGCGCGCGCCATCACCGGGATCCGGGGTTGGCGCGTCGTCGGGCGGCGCGACGGTGTCGTTCAGGCGACGCGCACCACCCGCGTCTTCCGCTTGGTGGACGACATCTCCATCCTGCTCGAGGCCGCGGCCGGCGGAACGGCCGTGTCGGCCCGAAGCGCGTCGCGGATCGGCCGCAGCGACTTCGGGCAGAACCGCCGGAACCTGGGAGAGCTCTGGCAGGCACTCGGCCTGCAGGAATGAGTATCGGCTCCCCCATGCCCGCATTCATCTGCGTCACCTGCGGTACCCAGTATCCCGATTCGCCGCTCCCGCCGGAACAGTGCGTCATCTGCACCGAGGAACGGCAGTACGTCGGCTGGCAGGGGCAGTGCTGGACCACTCTCGCGCAGCTCCAGGCCGATCACTACAATCGGCTCGAGCGAGAAGCTCCGGGGCTCGTCGGGATCGGGACCGAGCCGAAATTCGCCATCGGCCAGCGCGCGCTGCACGTTCAGACCAGCCACGGCGGATTCCTTTGGGACTGCATCAGCCTGGTGGACGGCGCCACCGTGGCAGCCGTCCGAGCGCTCGGCGGGGTCACCGGTATCGCCATCTCGCACCCGCACTACTACTCCGCCATGGTCGAGTGGAGCCGCGCACTGGGGGGCGTGCCGGTCTACCTCCACGCCGAGGACAGCCAATGGGTCGTGCGGCGCGACCGTTCGATCGTCTTCTGGGACGGCGACACCCGCGAAGTGGCCCCGGGCGTCACCCTCATCCGCTGCGGCGGGCACTTCGCCGGCGGGACCGTGCTGCACTGGGCAGACGGTGCGGACGGCGGTGGCGCGCTCCTGACTGGCGACATCATCATGGTTGGCGAGGATCGCCGTACGGCCGGCTTCATGTACAGCTATCCGAACTACATCCCGCTGAACGTTCGGGCCGTACAGCGGATCGGGGCGATGGTGGAGCCGTTCGAATTCGAGCACGTCTACGGCGCCTGGTTCGGTCGCAACATCCTGGCGGCCGGAAAGGACGCGGTCCGCTACTCGGTGCGCCGCTACGTCCACGCCATCTCCAGCCGTGGACAGCCCTAGCCATGCGGCGCAATCTTACAGCCTGACCATCGACTCGGGAACGCACCCATGTCGGACCTTCTGGCCGCCCGCTCACAAATGGCGATCTCGCTCGGCTTCCACATCTTGTTCGCCGTCGTGGGCATCGGCATGCCCCTGCTCATGGTGGTGGCCGAGCAGCGCTACCGACAGACCGGTGACCGGATCTACCTGGACCTGGCCAAGCGGTGGGCCAAGGGCACCGCCATTCTCTTCGCGGTTGGCGCGGTCTCCGGCACGGTGCTGTCCTTCGAACTCGGCCTCCTGTGGCCGGGCTTCATGGAATTCGCCGGTCCGGTCATCGGGATGCCGTTCTCGCTGGAGGGCTTCGCCTTCTTCACGGAAGCGATCTTCCTCGGCATCTACCTGTACGGGTGGGACCGGATCTCGCCGCGCGCGCATCTGTGGGCCGGCGTCATGGTGGCGGTGAGCGGCGCGGCCTCTGGGATCTTCGTGGTCATCGCCAACGCCTGGATGAACGCGCCGACCGGTTTCGACGTCGTGCACGGCCATGTCACCAACATCGATCCGATCGCCGGCATGCTGAACCCGATGGCGTTCCAGCAGACGCTGCACATGACGCTCGCGTCGTACGCGGCCACCGGCTTCGCGGTCGCCGGCATCCACGCCTTCCTGCTGCTGTTCGACCGCGGGAATGCCTTCCACCGGCGCGCGCTCGCCATCGCCCTGCTCGTCGGCGGCCCGGCCGCGGTGCTCCAGCCCCTCTCCGGCGACGTGAGCGCCCGCGCGGTCGCGGCCTACCAGCCCGCCAAGCTCGCCGCCATGGAATCGCATTTCGAGACGGGGCACCGGGCGCCGCTCGTCATCGGCGGCTGGCCCGACATGGAGCGGCGCGAGACGAAGTACGCGCTCAAGATCCCGGGCGGGCTCTCCTTCCTCGCGTTCCACGACTTTGCCGCCGAGGTGAAGGGCCTCGACCAGTTCCCCCGCGAAGACTGGCCGCATGTCCCCATCGTGCACACCGCCTTCCAGATCATGGTCGGCCTCGGGACGTTCATGGCGCTGGTCGCGCTGTGGGCCGGTCTGGTCGCCATCCGGCGGCGTGACCTGGGCGCGAGCGTCTGGCTTCTCCGGGCGCTGGCGGTCGCCGCGCCGATGGGGTTCATTGCGATCGAGGCTGGATGGACCGTGACGGAGGTGGGACGACAGCCCTGGATCGTCTACGGCGTCCTCCGCACAGCCGAGGCGGTGACGCCGATGCCGGGCCTCATCGTCCCCTTCCTCGGCTTTTCCCTGCTCTACTGCTTCCTGGGGGTGATCGTCGCCTGGTTGCTCTACCGCCAGATCATCCGGAGTCCGCGGCCCACCGAGTGGACCCGGATCTACGCGCCCGAGGGGTTCAGCCGTGCCTGAGCCGACCCTTCCCCTGGTTTTGGCGGCGCTCCTGGTCGTGTCGCTCAATGCCTACGTCCTCTTCGGCGGGGCAGACTTCGGTGGCGGCGTGTGGGACCTCTTCGCGACCGGGCCTCGGCGCGACCAGCAGCGCGAGGTGATCAGCCACGCCATCGGGCCGATCTGGGAGGCCAATCACGTCTGGCTCATCCTGGCCATCGTGCTCACGTTCACCTGCTTCCCGGCAGTATTCGCCCGCCTCGGCACGGTGCTCCACATTCCGCTTACCCTGATGCTCTTCGGGATCGTGCTGCGGGGCTCGGCCTTCACCTTCCGCACCTACGACGACGAGCACGACGCCGCACAGCGCCGCTGGGGCCGGGTGTTCGCGGGTGCGAGCCTGGTCACCCCCGTGCTGCTGGGCGTGTGCATCGGCGCGGTCGCCGCCGGGCGTGTCGGGCCGCTCGCGGGGGCCGGAAGCTTCACCGACCGGTTCGTGGACCCGTGGCTCACCCCGTTCAGCCTGGCGGTCGGGTTGCTCACCCTGGCGCTGTTCGCCCATCTCGCGGCGGTGTTCCTCACGCTCGAGACCCGCGATCCTGACCTGGTCGGGGACTTTCGGGCCCGGGCGCTGTGGTCCGGCCTCGCGGTGTTCCTGACCGCCTTCGGGGCCCTGATAATCGCGCCCAAGGAGGCGCCGCTGATGGGGGTGGGCCTCCTCGGTTCGCGCTGGGCGCTTCCCTTCCACCTGGCCACCGGCGCAGCCGCGATCGTGGTACTGGCGGCGCTCTGGTGGAGGCGCTACCATCTGGCCCGAGTGGCGGTCGGCGTGCAGGTTTCGCTCATCATCTGGGGGTGGGTGCTGGCGCAGTATCCCCATGTCATCCCGCCGGACCTGACCGTGACCGGCGCGGCCGCCCCCGAGGTCACGCTCCGGCTGGTACTCACCGCGCTCGGGCTCGGGGCCATCGTGCTGCTGCCGTCGCTGGTCTACCTGTTCCGCATCTTCAAGGCCGCGCCGACCGACTCGACGCGGGGGCTGCCGAAGGGAGGACTGGGCTCATGATGGACCTGCGGGTGCGTACCGAGCGCCTCGACCTGGCGCCCCTCACCCTCGACGAGATCGACGCGCTCCTCGCCGGCGACGGCGCCCGGCTCCGCGAGCTGACCGGCGTCCTCTTTCCGCGCCCGGTCGCGCCCCCGCCCTATATGACCGACCCGCTCCCCGAGGTGCGCGAGCGCCTCCGCGCGCGCCCCGAGGAGGCGCCGTGGTGGAACTGGCTCATGTTCGAGCGGGAGACGGGACGCGCGGTGGGGTCGGTGGCATTCGGCGGCCCGCCCGACGAATCGGGCGCGGTGCTGATCGGCTACGCGATGTACGAGCAGTTCGAGGGCCACGGGTACGCCACCGAGGCGGTCCGGGCAATGATCGGCTGGGCGTTCGAGCAGCCGGGCGTGAAGCTCGTCCGCGCGCTCGCGCCGGTCTGGAACACGCCCGCGCTGCGCGTCGCGGAGAACGTCGGGATGCGGCCCGTCGCCGCCAACGAGGACGACGACGTCGGCGAGGTGCTGGTGTACGCCGTCACCGCTCCAGCATCCGCCGAATCGGCCTGATCAGGAGCGCCAGCACCAAGGCGGCCGCGAGCGCGATCCCCGCGACAATCGTGAACAGCGTGGGCAGCGGCATCGTCTCGTACACGCTCGCGGCCATTCCCGCCAGGTAGTTCCCCACCGCCGAGGCCAGGAACCAGACGCCCATCACCAGCCCCGCGATGCGCGCGGGCGCCAGCTTGCTCATCGCGCTCAGCCCCACCGGGCTGAGGCACAGCTCGCCCATCACCTGCAGGAAGTAGGAGACGAAGAGCCACATCGGGCTCACCCGCGCCCCGCCCGCCGCCGCCGAGGCCGCCCCGATCATGACGGCGAACGCGAGGCCGAGCAGGAGCAGGCCGATGGAGAACTTGGCGGGGCTCGAGGGATTCCGGATTCCCAGCCACACCCAGAGTGCCGCGAACGCCGGGGCGAACAGGATGACGTAGAGCGGCGGCAGCGACTGGTACCAGCTCGCCGGGTAGCCGTGGCCGAGGACGCGGTTGTGGGTGCTCCGGTCGGCGAAGAGGTTCAGCGTCGAGCCGGCCTGCTCGTAGGCCATCCAGAACACCGTCGCGGCGACGAAGAGCACCGTGATCACGAGCAGGCGCTTCCGCTCCTCCCGCGTCCACTCTCCGGCGAGGAACAGCCAGGCGAAGAACGCCGCCGTGATGCCGAACAGCACCCACTGGAAGCTGCGGGAGATTGCCTCGGGATCGAGCGAGACCGCGCCGGTCGCCACCAACGCCCCGCCGACGACCAGGACGCCGAGAGTGCCCAGCCCGGCCAGGCGCACCTGCCGATCCACCTTGGCCGCCGCCATCGGATCGCTCGGCCGGACGGGCCGGAGCCCGTCGGCCGACAGGTGCTTTCCCCCGAGCACGTACTGCACCAGGCCGCAGAACATGCCCACCGCCGCAGCGCCGAATCCCCAGTGCCAGGACGCGTGTGCCCCGATCCCCGCCGAGGCCAGGAGCCCCTTGAAGGTGTCCCCCTGGGCGAGCCACCCGGTGATGATCGGCGCGATCAGCGCGCCGGTGTTGATGCCCATGTAGTAGATCGAGTAGCCCGCATCCCGGCGCACGTCTTCGGTCGTGTAGAGCTTCCCTACCAGCGCGCTCACGTTGGGCTTGAGCAGCCCGGTCCCGATCGCGATGAGCACCAAGCCGAGGTAGAAGGTGGCGATCGAGGGCACGGCAAGGCAGATGTGCCCGCTCATGATGATGACACCGCCCACGAACACCGCGCGCCGGAGTCCGAGCACGCGATCGGCCACCCACCCCCCCGGAAGCGAGAGCAGGTAGACCGAGCTCACGTACAGCGCATAGATCGGCCCCGCCTTGGCGGTGTCGAATCCGAGACCGCCCGCCGCGAGCGGGGCGGTCATGAACAGGATGAGGAGCGCGCGCATGCCGTAGTAGCTGAAGCGCTCCCACATCTCGGTGAAGAACAGGGTCGAGAGCCCGCGCGGGTGCCCGAAGAACCGGGTGTCGTGCGCCGGGGGTTCCACCGCTGGTCTGCCGGGAGTGGCTGTGGCCACAGGGTGTCTCCTAGGTCTTCCGCTTCTTCAGGATGTCCTCCAGCACGACCCGGTCGATCTTCCCGTCCATGCGCACCCGGACGTCGTAGTTCTCCCAGTACATGAAGTTCTTGAGTGCATCGAGGAAGGCGGCCGTCGCCGACCCCTGTGGGCGCGCGAGCCACTTCTCGGTCTGGTTCGCCGGCTCGGCCAGCAGGATCGGCTCCAGCTGCGCCACGATCGCCGGCGTGATGGGGAGCAGGTCCCGCGGCTCGCTCGGGAAGAAGTGCAGCTTGTGGAGCGCCAGCAGTCGCTCCAACTCGGCGATCGGATCCTTGGCATCGTAGACCCGGATGTCGATGAACCGGTCGTTGGCCCCGAGATAGCCGCCGTTCTTCCGGACCACGAGGAGCGCGGCGCTCTGCATCCCCCGCTTGTCGCCGCCGCCCGCCTGTCCCGCCTTGAGCGCCGTCATCAGGCGGTCCGCCAGATTCCCGCGGCTTCGTTCGAATGCCTCCGCCAGGTTCTTGACCGTCTGGTCCGACACCATGATGTTGGCCTGCGCCGCGAAGCCCCGGCCCACGATGACCTGGCCCTTCCCGCCGGGGACGTTTCCACGACCCGAGAGCGCACCAACCCGGCCCCCGGCCCAGTCGAACGTGGTCCTCCCGGTGAAGCTCGCGGCGTTGCCACGCGCGTCCACGATTCCCACCTGCCGGTCCTGCAGCATGGTGTCGCCGCGCATCACGATCCGGAGCGCCTCTTCGGCGGTGGCGCCTTCGGCGATGAGGTCCAGGCCCCGCGCGCCGAAGTCGGTGTTGCTGAGGCTCTGAGTGGCCACCGCGCCGACGCCGGCCCGCCCCCAGGGGACGATGCCGCCCACGTTGGGGAACTTCGACTGCACCGCCACACCGAGGTCCCCGGTCGCGGAGTCGTACGCCACGATGCTGTAGGTATGGACGAGCTTGAGAAAGTGCGGGGGAGCGGCGACGGGCTGCTGGGCGGACACTGGCGCGGGCATGGCGGCACACAGCCCGAGGACGCAAGCCGCGACGGCGCCGGCGCCGGCACGCCCTTCCGGTCGCCTCGAGCGACCCTGCGGCTTCACAGCTTCCCCAGCTTCTTCTTGAGGTAGGCGAGCTGCGCTTCGATAGCGCTCTCGCGCTGCTGCCGCTCGGCGTCGGCCTGCATCCGCTCGTGCTCGTCCGGCCGGACCGCCCCCGCGGACTCGAGATCCCGCCAGGCGGCCGCGATCGATTCCGACGGATTGCCGGCGGTCGCCCGCTGCGCCTCGGCGGTCATCTCCGCGAGCTCGCGCTCGCCCAGCACCAGCTCGTCGCGCTGCACGACGATCTTCCGCTCCAGGACGGCCACGCGCTCGCGGTGCCGCATGGCGAAGCGCTCCGCGATCACCACCGTGTCGGGATCCGGTACTGCGGCAGCGAGGCGCCCGCGCCGCTCGGCGTCCTCGAGCTGCTTCCGCTCGGCGGCGAGCTCGCGCTCGGTGGCGGCCAGCGCCTCCCGCATCTTGCCGATGCCGAGCCGGGCCTCGAGCAGTGCCTCGCGCAGCCCTGCGGCATACGCGCGCACGTCGGTGCGCGCACCTTCGCGCAGGAGTTGGTCCAGTCGCGCCTTCAGGCCTTCGAGCACGGCCGCGGAGTCTCTGTCATCGATGGCACCTCGGGGAGCGCCCGGTCGCCGGAGGCGCGGGCCGGCCGCGGGAACGCGGCCGAAGCAGTTGGGAGCCCGAATGGTAGGACCGGCACGGGGGACCGTCAAGCGAGCGGGGCTTCCCGCCCACGGGGGAAGGGAGCTAGCCTACCGGACACCCCGAACCTGAGGCCGAGGCGCACGATGCCCACCGTGGCTGCAGCGCTTGCGCCGAGCTCGCCGGACAGATCGCGACTCCCGGCGGCGTGGTGTTCCAGCACGAGTGGTGGGTGGCGTGCCATGGCGAGCGGGTACGCCAGGTGCGCGACTTTCCGCTACTGCTACTACGCACGACCAGCCTGCCCTCGAATCACGTGGGGTCCGACGAGTATCGTCGCGGACGCAGCCTGCTGCGCAAGTGGGGCGTCGCCCCCAATCCGCCCACCGTGGCGCGCGCTGATGCCGCCGCCCGCATCCGGGACGACGAGGCGTGGACGCCGTTGAGCACCTGATCATCGGCGCGGGCCCCGCCGGGCTTCGGGCCGCGCAGGTCCTGGCACAGGCCGGGCGCGAGGTCCTCGTGCTCGAGAAGCGCGCGGAGATCGGCCCCAAGACCTGCGCAGGCGGGCTCACGCGGAAGACGATGCGCGAGCTCGAGCCGCTGGGTCTCCCCGCCGGCTCCACCCTGGCGAGCGTGGGGCACGTGGCGTTCGCCGGCGGCCGTGCCGTTTCCCTTCACACGGAAGCAACCGTGGTGTACACCATCGCGCGCCGGGACCTCGGCCGCCACCAGCTCGCGTGGGCCCGCGCCGCCGGCGCCGAGGTGTGGGCCGGCGTCGCGGCCTGCGAGATCGACCTCGGATCGCGAACGGTCACCGCCGCCGGGCGCCCGATGCGCTGGCGTCACCTGATCGGCGCCGACGGCGCGGATTCGGCAGTGCGGCGGGCGCTCCATCTCCCTTCCCCCCGGGAGTACTTCGCAGGCGAGTACAATGTGCCCGGCATCCGGCTGGAGCCGCTCCGGGTCGAGTGCGACCCCGTCCCGCTCGCCAACGGCTACTTCTGGGTCTTTCCGCACGCCGCCTACAGCTCGCTCGGCGCCGTGGCCGCCAAGCATCTGGTGCCGCCGGCCGCGCTCCGGCGCTATCTCGAGGAGCGCATCGACCGGCTGGGGATCGCACGCGCGGGCGTGCCGTTCGAGGGGGCGACTCTCGAGGTGGCATACCACGGCTGCCACTTTCCGGGTGGCGTCCATCTGGTGGGCGACGCGGCGGGCGTGGTTTCGTCGCTCACTGCGGAAGGGATCTACGGCGCGCTGGTGACCGGCGAGGAAGTCGCCCGCTGCATTCTCGAGCCGCTGGCGCCCGTCCCGAAGACCAGGCACTGGCTGCGCACCAAGCGGCGTCACGACCGGCTCGCCCGCTGGCTCGCGCGCCCGGGGCCGCGCGCCTGGACCTTCGGCGCGCTCGCGAGGGCGGCCTCGACGCCGGTGTTGCGGCGGCCGCTAGCGACGTGGTTCCTGCAAGCGTGAGCAGCCTGCGGGATCGTTTCGTGGCACTGATGCGTCGTCTTGGCGCGACGGGCGACCCGTCACCCCTGGCCGACGCGATCCTGTCCGCGTGGATGGAGCCAGCCCGCCGCTACCACGGCATCGCCCATCTGCGCGACTGCCTGGACCGGCTCGAGGAATCGTCCGACTCGCCCATGGAACGAGACCTTGTCGAGGCGGCGCTCTGGTTCCACGACGCGATCTACGATCCCCGCGCGGCGGACAACGAGGAGCGGAGCGCGGACTGGGCGAGGCGCGCGCTGGACGGGCTGGGCATCCCGCCCGCCGCAGGCGGCGAAGTCGCCCGACTCGTCACGCTCACCGGACACGAGCGGCCGCCCGATGACCCCGCCGGTCGGCTGATCTGCGATATCGACCTGTCGATCCTCGGCCGCTCCCCGGCGGAGTTCGACGAGTACGATCGCCTGATTCAGGCGGAGTACGCCTGGGTTCCCGTCGCGGCGTACCGGGAAGGCCGGCGGCGGGTGCTCACCGGCTTCCTCCGCCGGCGTCCGCTGTACCTGACGGAGCAGTTCCGCCGTCGCTACGAGACGGCCGCCCATGCCAACCTCGAGCGGGCACTGACAGCGCTCGACGGACCGGCCGCGTGATTATCTTGTGGCCATGCGGATCCGGCGCCCCCTCCTGCTCCTCGTCACGGTCGCGGCCTGCGGGCGTCCCGCGGACCGGGGCAGCGCGGCGTGCGGACTCGCGGCGCTGGCCGGTCCGACGGCACTGCTCACCCAGTTCAGCGTGCCCCGCCAGACCCTCAGCACCCCACCCCGCGATCTGCCCGAGCGGCTGGTCGCCCGGGTGGTGGCCGGCCCCGCGCTCCCGGCCGTCGTCGGGCGCTCGGACTCGCTGCTGCTGATCGGTGTTGACGGCGCCGTCCCTCCTACCGTCAAGCCCGGTTATGGGGTGCTCGTGCTCGACACCCTCGCGAAGGCCCGCGGCGTGATGCTGTACGAGGGCGCCCCGGTTGAGGGCGCCCCACCGATCGGCACCGTCACCGTCGGCGCGGCCACCCTCCCGCTGATCGGCATTCAGCTCGACCCCGCCCGCATCGAAGACCCACGTTGCCCATTCTTCCCCGACTCGGTGCTGCCTTGAGCGCTCCCCGAATCGCGGTGACCGGAGTACTGCGCACGTGGGACGGGGCCGAGCGCACCGGCGTGAACGCTGCCTACCTCCGGTCGGTGGTGGCGGCGGGAGGAGTGCCGGTCATCGTCTCGCCGGTCCTCGGTCCGGCCTACGCGGCTCGCGCGCTTTACGGGGTGGACGGGCTCCTCCTCTCCGGGGGCGAGGATATCCATCCCGACTGGTACGGGGCGGACCCATCGCCTCATCTGTATCCGCCCAATCGCGAGCGTGACCTCTTCGAGCTCGCGGTGTTCGCCGCCGCGCGCCAACAGGAGCTGCCGATCCTCGGCATCTGCCGCGGGATCCAGCTCATCAACGTCGGGCTCGGCGGGAGCCTGATTCAGGATCTCCCCTCCGAGCGTCCCGGGCCGGTGGCCCACGACCCCGGGAAGGCTCGGGATGCCCGTACGCACTCCGTGCGGTTGCAGGAGGGTAGCCGCGCGGCCGCGGCCCTCGGCAGGACCGCGCTCACGGTGAACTCCTTCCATCATCAGGCGATCGACCGGTTGGCGGACGGGCTGGTGGCGTCGGGGTGGAGTGACGATGGCGTGATCGAGGCGGCGGAATCACCGGCGGGCGCGCCGTGGCTGCTGGCGGTGCAGTGGCACCCCGAGGAGATGCACGCGGAAGCGCAGGCGCCCGAGCGCGGGCTGTTCCGGGCGCTGGTCGAGGCAGCGGCCGAGCGGGCCGAGGCAGCCACCGAGTCGCGCGCCTAGAGCGCGCCGAGCTCGCGGAGGATGCGGTCTGGCGAGCAGGATGTCGGAAAGAGGAGCCGGTCGCTCACGCCGTTGAGCGCGCCGCGCACAGAGGGAAACCGCTCGGCGGCGGTGCGGAGCACCGCCACGAGACCGTATTCGCCGGCGAGGGCATGATCCGACGCCATGCCGAACCCGCGCCGGCCCAGGGCGTCGTAATAGGTGACGTCGGGGCCCGCTTTGCGGAGATGTCGGGCCGCGATATAATCGGGAAAGAGGCCGGCGAGCCACAGGGCGTAGTTACCCAGGTGCATCATCACTCGGAAGCGCCGCTCGCCGCCGCTCGCCTCCAGGTCCGCCAGGATGTCCACCAGGTAGCGGTGCTGCTGGTCGTCGTGCCAGTCGATGCGCCAGGCGCGATCGCGCTGCCCGAAGTCGAGCAGGAGCGTGGCCAGATAGTCGGCCAGCTCGCGGTCGTCGATCCCGGCCCCCCGGAGCGCCTGCCGCACCACGACGTAGAAGAACAATGCTTCCGACGGGACCAGCATCGTGCGGACCGTCAGGAGCCGTTCGAGCAGGTCGGGCGCATCCAGGAGCGGATCCGGCCCTTCCGTCGCCAGCCGCCGCTCGAGATAGACCCGCCGGTGCGCGGAGCCGCGGCTCAATAGCAGGATCACCAGCTGCAGGTCCGCCGCGTTCAGGCGGCCCCGCGTATTCGCCCGGATCATGGCCACTCCTCCTTCCACCAATCTCGCCGGTTTCGCCGGCCCTGACGACCTGGCGCTGCTGCGCCGGGTGACCGCCTTCGGCCAGGAGCTGGCCGGCACGCTGCGCCGCGCGTCGGTCATCGACCTGCTGCTGCGGCAGATCAGGGACAGCCTCTCCCCCACCGAGATCGCGCTCACGCTCTTCCACCGGGACGCCGACGCCCACGACTTCGTGCACGCCTGGCCGACCGGCCGCCCCGATCGCGCATCCCTGCTTCAGCTGGTCGAGCGGCGCGGGCCGTTGATCCTGCCCAACGGCCTCGGCCCGCTGGTGGAGGAAGGCGATCTGCCGCCGCAGTCCGACGCGACCGGGTGCTGGCTCCTCGTTCCGTTCGTCGCGCGCGGCCGGGTCACCGGGGCGATGGCCATCCAGGGCGAGAGCGGCCGGTTCGGCACCCCGTCGCTCAGGCTGCTGGAAGGGCTCGTGGCCCAGGCCAGCATCGCCCTGGAGAGCGCCCGCGTCGTGGATCTCCACGACGACGGCCGGCGCACCTGGCAGGAGGTCGTGGATGCCATCTCCCCCGCCCTCTGCATCGTGGACCGCGGCGGCCGCATCCGCCGCGCCAACCGAGCCTTCGCCGATCTGGTGAACGTGCCGCCCGCGAGCCTCATCGGCCGCCCCTGGCAGGCGTTCGTCCCCCCGGAGTGGGCCGCGGAGCTGCAGCGAGCCCTGGACCAGCAAGGAGCGGGCCGCGAGGTCGATCTGCGGACCGGCGAGCGCACCTATGCGGTTACCGCCGTGCCGATTACCAGCACCGACCGCTCGGCGCTCGTGCTCCTCTTCGATGATCAAACGGAGCGGCGGCGATTGCAAGACCAACTCATCCAGTCGGAAAAGATGTCCGCCATCGGGCAGCTCATCGCCGGCATCGCCCACGACCTCAACAACCCGCTGGCCTCGGTGGTCGGCTTCGCCGACTTCCTCCGCGAGGTACCCCACGTTCCGCCCGCGCTCAGGGAACCGCTCGCGGTCATCCAGGAGGAAGCCGAGCGAGCGTCCAACATCGTGAAGAACCTCCTGGGCTTCGCGCGGAAGCAGGAGCATCAGCGCCGCCCGACCGCCCTCCGGCCCCTGCTCGACGCCACCTTCGTCCTGCTGCGCAACCTGTTCATGGCGCACCGGGTCGAGGCGCAGATCGAGATCGAGCCGGATCTGCCCTCGCCCGACATCGAGCCGAATCAGATCCAGCAGGTCTTCGTCAATCTGCTCAACAACGCGGCCCAGGCGATCGCCAGCACAGGCCGGCCAGGGCACATCCTCGTGCGAGGCCGACGCTGGCTCGACGGTGTCGCCATCGACGTCGTTGACGACGGGCCTGGCATGTCCGAGGCGCTCGCTGCCCAGGTGTTCGAGCCGTTCTTCACCACCAAGCCCGAGGGCGAAGGCACCGGCCTGGGCTTGTCCATCAGCCAGGGGATCCTGCGCGAGCACGGCGGCCGCATCATGCTGTCGACCGAGGAGGGGCGCGGCTCCACGTTCACCGTACAGTTGCCGCTCTCCCCCCGGCCGCCCGCGCCGACCCCAGCCGCGGACGTCGGCACTTCAACGAAGCGCCTGCGCGTGCTGGTCGTGGACGACGAGCCTCACATTCTCCACTACATGCACGCCACGCTCGAGGCCTGGAATCACATTCCGGTGGTGGCGCACAACGGCCGGGAGGCGCTCGAGGCGGCCAGTCGCGAGACTTTCGATCTGATCATCTCCGACCTGCGGATGCCGGAGCTTGGCGGGCGGGAGTTATACGAGGAGCTCGCACGGTGCCATCCCGCGGCGGCCGCGCGTTTCGTCTTCAGCACCGGCGATGCGGTGCGCGGCGACACCCTCGCCTTTCTGGAGAGCCTCGATCGACCATACCTCCACA
>DAIPLK010000013.1:19055-23606 GCA_036769285.1 Gemmatimonadales bacterium
GTGCGCGGCGACACCCTCGCCTTTCTGGAGAGCCTCGATCGACCATACCTCCACAAGCCGTTCAGCCTAGCGGAACTTCGCACCCTGTTGGCCTCGGTGGCGCGGGAGGCGTGACGACCCGGGTGGTACACGTGGCGTCCGGGCGAGAGTGGCGCGGCGGCCAGCGCCAGGTCTGGTTGCTGGCACGCGAGCTGGCGCGGCTCGGCGATATCGAGCAGGTGGTGGTGACCGGGGCCGGGAGCGAGCTCGCCACGCGCCTTCGAAGCGAGGGCATCCGCGTGCGACCGGTGCCATGGGCGGCAGGGCTCGATCCGCGCGTGCTCCCGGCACTCCTGGCCGAGCTGCGCGCCGAGAGCTGCGTGGTGCACGCGCACGACGCACACGCCGTCACCCTCGGAGGGCTGGGGGCAATGCTCCTCCGCCGACCGTTTGTGGCGACGCGCCGGGTGGACTTTCAGCTGCGGCGCCATGGATTCTGGGCCCGCGCCAACCGCGTCATCGCCATCTCTCAAGCCGTGGCGGAGGTGCTGCTGGCGGACGGGATCGCCCCGGACCGCATAACGATCGTGCACTCGGGCATTGCGCTCGCCGACGCCCGGCGCGCCTTGAAGCTTGGCATCCGTGACCGCCTCGGGCTGGCGCCCGACGCGATCATCGCCGCCAACGTGGCCGCATTGACGCCTCACAAGGATCACGTCACCCTGCTCCGGACTGCCGCCCGGCTCGCGGGTCGCTTCCCCTCGCTGCACTGGGTGGTGGCCGGCGAGGGCCCCGAGCGCGGCACGCTGGAGCGCCTCCGCGGCGAGCTCGACCTCGGCCAGCACGTGCATCTGCTGGGTCACATCCCGGACCCGTCCCGGCTGGTTGCCGATGCCGATCTCTTCGTCATGAGCTCGCGCCAGGAAGGGCTCGGCACGTCGGTGCTCGACGCGATGGCCATTGGCATTCCGGTTGCGTCCACCACCGCCGGCGGACTTCCCGAGATGCTGCGGGATGGCGCAGGGGTACTCGCGCCGCCCGGTGATGCCGACGCCCTGGCCGGTGCCGTCGCCCGGCTCCTCACGGAGCCTGGGCTAGCGCGCTCGGTCACCGCGCGAGCCACCGGGGTGGTCGAGCGCTTCAGCGCGGCGCGCATGGCAGCGGCGGTGCGATCGGTGTATCGTTCGTGCGCCCCATTTCCTTGACGGATCATGATTTACGTTTGCATTCCGAGTCATAACGAGGCCCCGACCGTGGGGCTCCTGCTGTGGAAGATCCGGCAGGTCTTCGCGGCGTTCCCGCGCGAATACCAGCTGCTCGTCCTCGACGACGGCTCGGCCGACACGACGGGCGAGGTGCTCGAGCCCTATGCCCGCGTGCTCCCGCTCACCGTCATTCGGCACGCCGAGCGGCGGGGATACGCCGCCTCGGTGGAAGCGCTGCTCCGGCGGGCGGTGGACCTGACCGACCGCCCGAAGCGCGACGCCGCGATTCTCATGCACGCCGACTTTGCGCACAATCCGCAGACGATCCCGGATCTCGTCCGCCGGATCGAGAGCGGCGCGGACCTGGTCGTCGCGGAAGGCCGCATCGAAGGCGAGCCCTCGCGCCGGCGCCGGCTGGTGCGGCACTACGCGCCCAGGCTGCTTCGCGGCATCGTCGCGGTGCCGGGGGTGAGGGACGTCGTCTCGGGATTCGCGGCCATTCGCCTCGTCGCGCTGCGCAACGCCATCCGGAGTCAGGCCAGCCGCCTCCTCATGACCGACGGCTGGGCCGCGAACGCCGAACTGTATTGGCGCGCGGGGCGCTACGCGCGACGGGTGGAAAGCGTCGCATCGGTCGAGCGCCACGATCTCCGGAGCCGGCCATCGCGGGTGCAGCCGTGGGACACCGCCGCGCAACTCTGGGCCGCGCGCCGGACCTTGCGGGCGTCGCCAGTGCCGCCGGCAGCGCCGGAGCCGGCGTCCCGGCGCGAGGTCGAGTCGGAGGCAGTGTCCCCGTGACCTGGGCCCTGCTTGCCCTTGCGTTGCTGCAGGGCAGCCCGCCGGAGTCGCCGGCGCCGAGCTATCCGTGGGCGATCGGCGAGACGCTCACCTACACGGCCAAGCTAGGCATGTTGTCGCTCGGCGCCGGGACGCTCGAGGTGGCGGGCCTCGACACCGTGCGCGGGGCCGAATCGTTCCGCTTCCGCTTCCGGCTGCAGGGTAAGACGATCATCTACTCGCTCGACGACGTGCTCGAGTCGTACGTGGGAACGCGCGACCTGGTGTCCCGCCGGTTCGTACAGGACTTCGTGGAGAACGACAAGCCCAGCCATCGCCTGTTCGAGATCTACCCCGACTCCGGGTTCTTTCGCGAGAAGGGCAAGCCGGAGACCAAGCCATCCCCGTCGGACCCGCTCGATGACGCGGCGTTCTTCTATTTCGTGCGGGTGACCCCCCTCGAGGTCGGCAAGACGTACACCTACGACCGGTACTTCCGGAAGGAGAAGAATCCGGTCACCATCGAGGTCACCAAGCGCGAAAAGATGGAGTTGCCCGGCGGACGGGAGGTGGAGTGCCTCGTGCTCCACCCGGTCATCGATACCAAGGGGATGTTCTCGAAGCGCTCGGACACCCGCATCTGGCTCACCGACGACGCCCGCCGGCTCCCGGTGCAGATCCGCAGCAAGTTCCCGTTCGGGACCATCACCCTCCGGCTGAAGGAGATGGTGCTGCCGCCCGCGACGACATCAGTGGGCCGGTAGCCATGCCCTACCGCGAGGCCGACTTCAGCCGCCTCACCACCACACCGGTGGCAGGGCGGCGCAACAAGGTAGATCCATCGCTCCTGGCGACCGCGCCCGGCGCGGACCGCTCGTTCGCCGCCTTTCTCGCCGCCCTGCCCAATCTGCTCGCCGCGCGGGACCTCCGAGCCGTCATCGCCGGCGTGGCGTCGGCCGCCCGCGCGCACCGGGGCGTCATCCTGCTGGTCGGCGGGCATGTCGTGAAGGTCGGGCTCGGCCCACTGCTTCGCACGCTGATCGCGCGCGGCGTGGTGACCCATCTCGCGCTCAACGGCGCCGCGGCGATTCATGACTTCGAGCTCGCCGCCTTCGGTGGAACCAGCGAGGATGTCGAGAGCGGGCTCGCGGACGGAAGCTTCGGGATGGCGGAGGAGACCGGCGCAGAGATGAACGCGGCGATCGGCGCCGCCGCGCGGGCCGGCCAGGGGATGGGTGAAGGGCTGAGCCGGGCGCTCGCGGCCCATTCGCCGCTTCCCGGGCGCGAGGCCTCGGTGCTGCTGGCCGCGCACGAGCACGACGTGCCCGTGACGGTGCATACCGCCATCGGTGCCGAGATCATCCATCAGCATCCCGCCGCCGACGGCGCCGCCCTCGGCGCCACCAGTCACCGCGACTTCCGCCGCCTGGCCGGCTCGCTACCGTCGCTCGACCATGGCGGCGTGGTGCTCAACCTCGGCAGCGCCGTCGTGCTGCCCGAAGTGTTCCTCAAGGCCCTGACGATCGCTCGCAATCTCGACGCCGGCCGACCGACTCACTTCCTCGCCGCGGACTTCGACATGCAGCGGCACTACCGTCCGCAGGTCAACGTGGTCCAGCGGCCGACGCGGGCCGGCGGCGCCGGCTACCTGCTCACCGGCCATCACGAGCTGCTGCTACCACTGCTGGTGTGGGGGGTGCTGGAAGAGCTGGGCAAGGGTTGACCGGCCGAAGGCTGCAGAACCGAACGCCGGTCATCCCGGGCGGATCAGGGGACGACCGGTGGGAGTGTCGTATGCGCGGCGTTTGAGCGACGGCCTACACCGCCGGCCGTCCCGCAATCATCTCCCGCAAACGGGCAGCCGTGTCCGGCGCGATGACCTTGAGAATGAGGTAGATCAGGAAGCCGATGAAGGCGAACCAGAGGATCGTCCCCAGCAGCCCGATCACCAGCCCGAACAGACCGAAGAAGACCTTGAGCAGGAAGATCGCGATGACGGCGAAGATCGCGAACCCAAGCAGATTCCGGAACATGGTAATATCCCTCGTTGTGCGGGTCAGGGCGCCCTACGGCCGGACGTTTCAAAAAGTTTCATGGGAATATAAGTGACTGTAAACTATGATGTTATCGTCGTGGGCGGCGGGCCGGTAGGCGCGGCCTGCGCACGCGAGCTCGCGCTGGCGGGACGCCGCGTGCTCGTGTTGGAGCCCGGCGGCGAGACGGGTCAGGGGTGGCGAGCGGCCGCCGGCATGCTGGCGCCGCAGATCGAGGCCCAGGGCGAGGATCCGCTCCTCGAGCTGGGCCTCGCCGGCCGCGAGCTGTACACCTCGCTCGCGGCGACGCTGCAGGAGACGACGGGCGTAGACATCGGACTCTGGCGCGAGGGAATCGCGTGGGTCGCAGCCAATGAAGCGGAAGCATCGGAGCTTCGCTCGAAATGCGCCTGGCAGCGCCAGCACAGTCACCTCAGCGACTGGCTCGACGCCGACGAGGTGACGGCCCGCTGGCCCTGGCTGGGGCCGACGGCGGGCGCGCTCTGGGCCGCGCGCGAGGGAGCGCTCGAACCGGAGAAGCTCCTGACCGCCCTGCT
>DAIPLK010000013.1:23706-28814 GCA_036769285.1 Gemmatimonadales bacterium
CGAGGCGATCGTCGGCTCGACGATGGAGTACGTCGGCTTCCGGTCCGAGGTGACTTCCGCTGGACTGGCGCGAATCTTCGCCGGCGTCACCGCGCTCTGCCCCATGCTCACCACGGTCGCGGTCAGGCGCACCTGGGCCGGCCTCAGGCCGGTCACCCCGGACGGACTGCCGATCATCGGCGCCGAGCCGCGGCTGCCGGGGCTCTGGTACGCCACCGGTCACGGGCGCAACGGGATCCTCCTCGCCGGCATCACCGGCATGATCGTGCGTCAGCTCCTCGACGGTGAGCCCACGGTCGAGGACATCGACGCCTTCGCGCCTACGCGGTTCTGGTCGTGGTGACCGTGCGGGAGGCGAGTCGCCGGCGACCGAACCGCAGGGATCAGTAAAGCCGTAGAACGAACCCGAGAACACGCCGGTGCATGAGCTGCCCCATATCGGATGTGCCGCGGCGTGTGACGAGCCGGCGGGGCTCCCCGGCATGCGTCGCCCGGTTCGCTCCATGAGGACTGCACCATTGCGGTTTGCGCTCCTGCTTTCACCGGCCCTGCTGTCCGCCCAGCTCCCGCCCGACCTGGCCCGAGACCGGGCCGACTACGCCGCCTGGCTCACGAGCTCACCGGTCTCGCCGCTGGCCGCCGTGGCCCGGCAGCCGATCGGTGCCGGGATTCGGCTCGGGCCGCCGGATGCGGACTTGCCGCTCGCGGAAATCCCCGAGCACCGCCTAACGGAACCAGACGGGACGGCACGGCTCGAAGCGGCATCGGATCGGCGGATCGTGCCGCGAGGTGTGCCGGTCCGACTTGGCCCCTATACCCTCACCGTCGACGGCCCGGGCGGTCGAGGCGTCGTGACGGTGTTCGCGCCCAAACGGGCGACGAAACGCCCGGCCTATTACGACTACCAGCCGGCGCTCGTGTTTTCGGGTGGGCTGAGGCCACCCGAGCGCCCGGGCACGCTGCGCGTGCTCGGCCCCGACGGACTGGAGGTCGAGGCCGCCGAGGCAGGCACCGTCGTGGTGCCGGTCGGCGGCAAGCGGGTGCGCCTGCGCGTGCTGCGGCTGCCGACGGCGGGCGGAGAGGAGTCGGAGCTGGAGATCTTCTTCCGTGACGGGACCAACGGTCGCGGCAGCTACCCCGCCGGCCGATTCGTTCGACTCGAGCCCGGCTCAGACGGCCGGTATCGGCTCGACTTCAACCGGGCGCGGAACCCCTTCTGCGCGTACAGCACCGCCTACTCCTGCCCTGCTCCCTGGCGCGGCAACGCCATTGCGGCCCCGGTGCCCGCGGGCGAGCGGTACGGGGAATGACACGGCTCGGCTGGACCGCCGCGGCGGTGCTGGCGCTCTGGCCCCCGGCATCCCCCGCAGGACCGTGGCGAGCGGTGCTCGATCTCGCTGGAGGCACGCTGAGGTTCACCCTGGAGGTGTCGGACGGGAGGGAGCGCTGGAACGGCCGGCTCTGCAACGGCACTCGGTGCCAGCCATTCTCCGCGGTACGGTGGGTTGGTGACAGCGTGTTCCTGGAAATGGCCGACTACGCCGCGACGATCAGCGCACGGCTGCAGGGCGACTCGCTCACCGGCTCGTACCGGAACGTCGGGAACCGAGGGCCGCGGGTCATTTCGTTCCGCGCCTCACGCGGACGCTGGCCGGCGACGACGGCGCCGGCCGCGCTCGTCGGCCGCTGGGACGCCACGTTCTTCTCGGCTTTCGGATCCAGCCCGCGGGTCTTCGAGTTCAGGAACGGACCGCAGGGGCTCGAGGGAACGATGATCTCGAACACCGGCGACTACGGTCATTTCGCCGGCAACGTCCGGGGCGACAGCTTCGCCCTGGCCCACTTCGACGGCTCGTACGTCTACCTGCTCACCGGCGCGCTCGAGGGGGACACCCTCCGGGGCATCTTCCACGCGGGACTCCGCACCCAGACACCGTGGATCGCGGTGCGGAGCACCGGAACGCCGCACCTCAAGTCTCCGACCGAGATCACCGGCGCCGACACCACATCCCCGTTCCGATTCACCTTCCCGGACCTGGATGGCACACCGGTGAGCGAGCGGGATCCGCGCTTCAGGGGCAAGGTGGTGCTGGTGGACATCTTCGGGACCTGGTGCCCCACCTGCCACGACGCGGCACCGGCGCTGGTACGGCTCTATCGCAAGTACCACCATCGCGGGCTCGAAATCGTCGGGTTGGCGTACGAGGTGACGGGGGATTCGGCCGTGGACGGAGCGCAGGTTCGCCGATACCGCGAGAAGTTCGGCCTCCCGTTCCCGCTGCTCCTCGCCGGGACCAACGATACCGAGGCCGCCGCCGCGACGCTGCCCCAGCTGCACGGCTTCACTTCGTTTCCGACGACGGTGTTTCTCGGGCGGGACGGGCGGGTGCGGCGGGTGCAAGCGGGGTTCTACGGGCCGGCCACCGGGGCGCAGCATCAGCGGGTGATTCGGGAATTCGAGCGGGAGATCGAGCGGCTGCTGGCCGAGTCGCCCTGAACCCCTTCGCGGAGCCTGCCCTGAGCGCAGCGAAGGGCTCAGGGTGACTCTCGACTACTTCGGCTTGACGTACGCGGTCTTGGCGTCCGGATCCACCCGAAGCCCGATGTACTCGCCGGCGAGCGCGTGGCCCGGCACGCCGCAGAGCAGCCAGTACCACCCCGCCTCATCCGGCGTGAACGTCGTCCGATCGCCCTGACCCGGCCGGAGGCCGGCGGTGACCATGCGGGTCATCGCGTTGGTGAACGCCGCCCGGCCGCCCTCGGTGGGTAGCTTCTCGCGTTCCGCCATGACGACCAGGCTGTGGGGCGCGGTCGAATCGGCCGACCGCCAGTCCCACTGGACCGTCCAGTTCAGCGGCACGACAACCTGCAGCTCCCCGTTCCGGCGGCCGTTGATGAGGGCGGCGCCGCCATCGGGCGCCGGCGTGACCTGCAGCGCGATGGTGACCGCCTGACCGGCGCTGTCGCTGACGAGCCAGGCGGAGGCCTGCACGGGGACCGCCGGCGCCGACGCGGCAGCAACCTCAGGCGACCCGGCCGAAGCGGAGGACGTGGCTCGCGTCTGCGCGGAGGCGCAGCTGACGGAAAGGAGGATCCCGGCGAGGGGGCCGGTGGCAAGCCCGGTCGCCGGCAGAAATGCGCGAAACATGTGTCGGTCTGGCCCCCACATCGGGTCGTCGGTAGCTTGAGTTGCTTCCGGGCGCGCAATCTAATCGGGGAGAGTCGCGATGGCGGCACTACTGTCGAGAGAGCGGATCGTCGCCGGACCGGGGTTCAATCGGTGGCTGGTGCCGCCCGCGGCGCTTGCCATCCATCTCAGTATCGGGATGGCCTACGGCTTCAGCGTCTTCTGGCTCCCGCTCAGCAAGGCCATTGGCATCACCACACCGGTCAATTGCCCGGACACCATGGGGTTCCTCCAGCGCGTCGTGGCCACCGACTGCGACTGGAAGATCAGCATCCTCGGATGGATGTACACCCTGTTCTTCGTCTTCCTCGGCTCCTCCGCCGCGGTGTTCGGGCGCTGGCTGGAGCATGCGGGCCCGCGGAAGGCCGGCGTGGTGGCCGCCTTCTGCTGGGGCGGCGGCTTCGTGATCTCGGCGCTCGGCGTGCACCTGCACCAGATCTGGCTGCTCTGGCTGGGGTCGGGCGTCATCGGGGGCTGCGGGCTGGGCCTCGGCTACATCTCGCCGGTCTCGACCCTGATCAAGTGGTTCCCGGATCGCCGCGGGATGGCGACCGGGATGGCCATCATGGGGT
This sequence comes from Gemmatimonadales bacterium, assembly GCA_036769285.1. Classification (GTDB taxonomy): domain Bacteria; phylum Gemmatimonadota; class Gemmatimonadetes; order Gemmatimonadales; family GWC2-71-9; genus CAVVWJ01. The sequence continues at coordinate 27,466 of DAIPLK010000013.1, forward strand.
TCGGCGGCGGCGCGATGATCGGGGCCCCGCTCGCGGACCGTCTGTTGAAGCACTACGCCACGGCAGGCTCGGTCGGGGTGAAGGAGACTTTCCTGACCATGGGCGCCATCTATTTCGCGGCCATGCTCGCCGGCGCCTTCGGCTACCGGGTCCCCCGGGCGGACTGGAAGCCCGCAGGCTGGACGCCGCCGGTCAAGCAGGCCGCGATGATCACCACCCGCCACGTCCACGTCGACGAGGCCTGGAGAACCCCGCAGTTCTGGCTGCTATGGGGAGTGCTGTGCCTCAACGTCAGCGCCGGCATCGGCGTGATCGGGATGGCGTCGCCGATGATCCAGGAGGTGTTCGGCGGCCGGCTGATCGACCTCCCCGGCGTGACGTTCAGCGCCCTCGGCGAGTCACAGAAGGCGCAGCTCGCCACCATCGGCGCCGCGTTCGCCGCCCTGCTCAGTCTCTTCAACATCGCGGGCCGGATCAGCTGGGCCTCGCTCTCGGACTACATCGGCCGGAAGCGTACGTATTTCATCTTCTTCGCCCTGGGCGCGGTGCTGTACTCGTCGGCGCCGCCGGCCGGGCGGGCCGGGCACGTGGCGCTGTTCGTGGCGCTCTTCTGCCTGATCCTCACCATGTACGGCGGCGGCTTCGCGACCGTTCCGGCGTACCTGGCCGATATCTTCGGCACCCACTTCGTGGGGGCCATTCACGGCCGGCTGCTCACGGCCTGGTCGGCCGCGGGCATTCTCGGTCCCGTGCTGGTCAACTACATCCGCGAGTACCAGATCGACCGGGGCGTTCCCGCCGCCCAGGCCTACAACGTCACCATGTACGTGCTGGCTGGACTGCTCGTCGTCGGGTTCTTCTGCAACCTCGGGGTGCGGCCGGTGCACGAGCGGCACTACATGAGCGAGGAGGAGCTGGCCCGAGAACGCGGCCTGGTGGCTGCGGGCGGGAAGGCCTGACCGATTGCATAAAGTCTCTTGGCCCTGAATATTGTTCCGGCCCCCGCCGGGGGCCTCGAGAGGTCCCCCAAACCGTCTGGAGCCGTGCGTGAACGCTGGAGATCCGCCGCCGGAGGAGAAACCCGGCCAGTGGGGGCTGGTGGCCTTGGCGTGGGTGCTGGTTGGAGTTCCGTTGCTTTGGGGAGTGTGGAACACCCTGCTCAAGGCAGCGGCCCTGTTCCGGTAGGGCCAGCGGCGCAAAACGCCACAGCGGGCCCAGAGCGCAAAGCTTTGCACTGAATAGAGTTGCGTGGTATTGCTGGGCCGAGCCGGTCAGACTGTCGGGATTCTGGGGTCTTGACGGCCGGACCCTGGACCGCAGATTGTAACCCGTTCATCACTTAGCGCCCC
>DAIPLK010000013.1:28914-30329 GCA_036769285.1 Gemmatimonadales bacterium
CTCCTCGCCGCGGCGAGTCAGGCCGCGGCCCAGAGCGGCGATTGGACGACGTACGGCGGGAACGACTGGAACCAGCGGTACTCAACGCTCAAGGCAATCAACACCTCCAACGTGTCGCGGCTGGTCCCCCGGATGATCTTCCAGACCGGGATCACCAAGCTGGGCTCGTTCGAGAACACGCCGATCGTGTCCAACGGCGTGATGTACGTGACGACTCCCTACAACACCGCGATGGCGTACGACCTGAGCACGAAGAAGGAGCTCTGGCGGTACGAGCACAAGCTGGGCACCACGATCTACTGTTGCGGCCCGAACAATCGCGGGGTGGCCATCCACGGCGGCGCGCACCTGTACATGGGCACCCTGGACGCTCACCTGATCGCGCTCGACGCCAAGACCGGCAACGTGATGTGGGACAAGGAGGTTGCCGACCCCGCCTTCGGCTACAGCATCACCCACGCGCCGCTCATCATCGGCGACAACGTGATCGTCGGCGTCTCAGGCGGCGAATACGGCATCCGCGGTCACGTCACCGCCTACAATGCCGGGACCGGCGAGCAGGTATGGCGCTGGTACTCGATCCCGGCCCCGCAGGGTGATCCGACCTTCGACGACAAGGCCCCGAACGGCTGGTTCGGCACCTGGCCGGGCAGCACGCCTGACGGCGCGGACCTGCATCGCGACATCGCCAGGGAGAAGGGCGACAGCGCCAAGTTCGCGGACAGCTGGCAGCGCGGCGGCGGCGGCGTCTGGATGACCCCGGCGTACGACAAGGAGAGCAACACGCTCTTCGTCGCCGTCGGCAACCCGTCCCCCGACCTCGACGGCAGCGTCCGCCCGGGCGACAACCTCTACACCGACTGCGTGGTGGCCATCGACGCGGCCTCGGGCAAGACCAAGTGGTACTACCAGACGGTGCCGCACGACGTGTGGGATCTCGACGCCGTCTCGCCGCCGGTGGTGGCGACCGTCGGGGGCCAGAAGGTCGTCGTGCACGCGGGCAAGACCGGCTGGATCTACGTGCTCGACGCGGCCACCGGCAAGCTGGTCCGCCGGAGCGACAACTTCGTCCCGCAGGAGAACATGTTCGCCCTGCCGAGCGAGAAGGGCACCCGGATGCTGCCGGGGGCCAACGGCGGCGCGGAGTGGTCGCCGATCGCGATCGATCCGACACTCGGCTACGCCTTCGTCGCGGCGCTGCACCAGCCGATGAACTACATCGTGCACAACGCGGCGTGGGACAAGGGCCGGCTCTGGCTCGGCTCCGCCTTCGTGGCCATTCCGGGCGAGGAGCAGTACGGCCTCTACTCCGCGGTCAACCTCAAGACCGGCAAGATCGCGTGGCAGAACAAGGTGCCGCAGCCGATGATGGGCGGGGCGCTGGCCACGGCCGGCGGCCTCACCTTCACCGGCGA
>DAIPLK010000014.1:0-30193 GCA_036769285.1 Gemmatimonadales bacterium
GGACTTCGAAGCCGGTGTGGTCGAGCAGGTGCTCGATGTTGTCGCGCCGGCCGGTAAAGAAGTTGTCGAGACAGACGACCTGGTGACCCTCGGCGAGCAAGCGATCGCAGAGGTGCGAGCCGATGAAGCCGGCGCCGCCGGTGACCAGGATCCGCATGGCTTGAGCGCCTCCGGGGAGGGGCAGGTGATTTGCGACTGAAGACTCGCAAGAGCGTGTTCTAAACTAGCACAACACATGCCGAAAATGGCAGGCCCGGCGTCGCGAGTTTGATAGCGCCTTAAAGTGCTATCCAACAACCACTTACGTTCTGGTGACACGCCCGGCTATCAGGCGGCCGGAAAGGTGGGACCGCAGGAAGCCTCACTTCGTGGTGGGGGCGGCCGACAGCCGCCGACGATACATCTCGAAGTCCGCGACGGTATCCACCGGCTCATACCAGCTGAACTCACGCTCGAAACGCGGGTCCGCGCGGAGCGGGGCCATGAAATCGAAGCCGAGGTCGGCCGGACCTTCCGGCGACCAGCGCCGGACCAGCACCAGCACGGGACGCTGCCGCTCCAGATCCTCCCCGACCGACCCCACGCACCATCGTTCGGCCGGCGTTTCGGCCGCAACGCTCTGGATGCACCAGAGATTTGGAACCCTGAGACCCCACGTCGTGCCGCTGTAGAGCACGAGCGGGAACGCGTCCGCCAGGCGAGGCGAAAGCACAGCGATCGGCCTCCCAGCCGCCCGGGAGCGAATCATCGCAGCGGTCTCGACCATGGCGGCATCCACCGGGCTCAGGATGCCGCGGGCGCGCCGGAGCGTCGCGTAGCAGAAGGGCCACAGCGTGCCCACCAGAACTAGCGCCGCGCATGCGACCGCCGTCGCGCTCAGGAGCGGTCCGGCACGGTCGGATCGCCCGAACAGGATGGTCGCGAGCAGCAGCACCGACGTGCCGATCGCGGCGAGGTAATGGTAGCCGAATCCCTTCCCCTGCAGCACGACCGCGAGGAGGAAGCCCCCCGCCGCGATGGCGAGATGATCGGCGAAGACCGGCTCGCGCACGGCGCGCCGGAACGCAACGTATACCGCGAGCGTCGCGAGCACCGACAGCGGGAGGGAGTCGCGCGTCAGGATCGCGAGCACCGGGCGAGCGGAGAACCGCTGGTACGCGCCGCCGAGCGTAGACACGAGGCCCAGATACTCGGGCGATGCGATGAGCACCGCCAAGCCATAGGCCACGAGTCCGACCCCAATGGTGAGGTTCATCGGGCCGAGCCAGCGGTAGCGGCGGCGCTCTCGCGCCCAGCCGTACAGCATGACCCCGAACCAGACGACCAGGAAATGCGGCTTGAGCGCGAACCCGAGCGCGGCCGCGAAGCCCACCGTGAGGCAGAGGCCCCGACTCGGCCGCCGGCCCTGCGCTTCGGCCGCGGCGGCGAACAGGTACGGCAGGACCAGCGCCAGCGTCAGGTGCTCCCGCTGGCCGAAGTAGCCGGCCGGCATCGGCAGCAGGACGATCGAGAGGCCGACCAGCACGGCCAGCGGGCCGAGTCTCGATCCGTTGCGCCATGCGAGCGGCAGCAGCCTGGCGGAGAGCCCGAGCGCGGCGGTGGCGAGCAACACCACGACCAGGCGGAACAGGAGACCTTCGGAGAGGCCAGCGAGGCGGGCGGCCCAGACGACCGGGACGTTCAGCCAGAAGACCAGCGGGGGGTTGATCTCGACGATGTCCCGGTACAGGCGCGCACTGTCGAGCATCCGGCCGGCGCAATACAGAATCCAGGCGGCGTCGCCGTTGAGGGGGCTGCGCCATTCGCCGAGGAGGCCCACGCAGGCGCCCGCCGCCCCCGCGATGACCGCCAGGGCGAAGGCGATCCTGCCGACGCGCATTCGCGGGAGCGCTCGCTAGCGTTTCGGCGCGGGCTTGGCGGGGGCGGGGGGAGCGGGCGGAGTGTCCGCGCTGTCACCCGGGGGCTGCGGCTCGGGCTCGGCCACCTCGCGCCCCGACCGGTCGGTCAGCGTGAACGACCCGGAGCCGTTCCGGTCCACGCCGAGTCCGGCGCGGGTGGCCCCGGCCCGATCGGCGAACACCACGGTCGCGCCGCCCTCCTCGTTGACGCCGAGCACGACGCGGGTCTTCCCGTTCTCGTCGGCCAGGACGATCGACGATGACTGATTGGGCAGGAAGGCAAAGACGGCGCGCGGGTGGCCGGAGCTGTCGGAGAAGGTGAGACCAGTGGACCCGTCGCTGAGCAGATTGAGCTTGGTCCGGGGCCGCCCCTTGCCGTCCTGCAGTATCAGGCGCAGCGCGCCGTCCTTATCCGTGCCCCACACGCCCCGCACCGCGCCGTCGGGGCCACGGAGGACGAACTGCCGGGCCGCGACGATGTCCGCCACCGTTCCCGGCACGCCATAACGCGAGGACACCGCCACCAGCGCCACGATGAGCCCGAGGAGGACGGCGGCCCCGACGAACAGGATCATGTTGAACCGGCGGAGGCGGCGGTACTCCCGTTCGAGACGCTCAAGGCGCGAGGCGAGCGCCGCCTCCGCCCTCAGCTGCTGTTGCTGCTCGCGAGTGATGTCGCTCACTGTTCCACCGTCATCTCGTCCAGGAAGTACGACTGGCAGGCCCGGTCCAGCAGCTCCGTCGTGAGCCGGTGCTCCACCTCGAGGAAGCGCGAGATGTCGAGCAGGTGGTCGAGCAGGTCGCGCGGGTGGCAGGCGCGGGGCTGGATGCCCAACCGCTCGTAATACCGGCTGTAGATGTACTCCACCGCCGACTCCTGGTAGGTGATCCCCCGCTCCTGGCAGCAGCGCCGGAAGATCTCCCGGTACTCTTCCGGGTCGGGGCCGAGCACGTGGATCTTGTAGTGGATCCGGCGGAGGAACGCCTCTTCCACCAGCTCCGTCGGCGCCAGGTTGGTCGCGAAGATGAGCAGGGTGTCGAACGGCACCGGGAACTTGCCGCCCGTGTGCAGCGACAGGAAGTCGATCCGCTTCTCCAGCGGTACGATCCAGCGGTTGAGCAGGTCCCGGGGCGGCACCCGCTGGCGGCCGAAGTCGTCCAGGATCAGCACGCCGCCGTTGGATTTCAGCTGGAACGGCGCCTGATACATCTTGGTGAACGGGTCGTACTGGAGATCCAGCTGGTCGAGTGTCAGTTCGCCGCCGGCCATGACGACGGGCCGCGCTACGCGGACGAAGCGCCGGTCGAAGTCCTCCGCCGGCTTGAGCCACTCCGCCGGGTTGGTCGAGCCGGTGAGCGCCGGCGTCTCCAGCGGGACCGGGTGGTGGTAGACGGGATCGAAGAGCTGCAGGATCTGCCCGTCCACCTCGATGGCGTAGGGGATGAAGAGCGCCCCGCCGAGCAGTCCGGCGATGGTCTCGGAGATGAAGGTCTTGCCGTTGCCGGGCGCACCATACAGGAAGAGCGACTTGGCGGAGTTGATGGCGGGCCCGAGCATCTCGAGCATCGCGTCCTCGAGCACCAGGGCACGAAAGCCCTCGCGCACCATGTCGCGCGTGACCCTGGCGTGCGAAATCGACTGGCGCAGCGTCCACTCGCGGTACTGCACGAGCGGCACCGGCGCCGGGCCGACGTACTGGTTGGCCGTGAGCGCATCACGGGCGCGCTCCCGTCCGGCGCCGGTCAGATCGAAGATGTACCCGGCCCGGCTGTGGCCGCTGGCGCCGCGCACCTCGGCGAGCCTGCGCTGCTGCAGGTCGAGCAGCCGGTCGTCCACGAAAGGATACGGCAGCCGGACCACGTCCATCAGCTGCTGGCCGGTGCGGGCGCCCTGCACGTACATCGTCTTGATGATGAGGTCGGTGATGAACTCCCCGGACAGGCCGGTCTCATTCACCGTCTCGGGGACCGGCGGCCGGTCGTCCAGGGTCAGGCCCGGGGCCTGGATCGGCGGGTAGCTTCGGGCGGCGCTCATGAGGACTCCTCCGCTCTGCAGACGATGATGTCACCCTCGACGGTGCCGGTGGCCGCCAGCGTGCCGGCGGGAAGCTCCAGGGCGGCGAGAGCATGACGGTGCCACCGGGTTCGGGCCCCCGGACCCAGCTGGCGGTAGAGCGCGACCACCGCGCCGTCGGAATCGAGAAAGGCCACGTCGAGCGGGAATGTCATCCCCAGCATATGGACCGCGCGGCAGGGACGCAGCAGCAGCCCCTCGCCCGCCGGGAGATCCGGTCGCCCCAGCAGGCCCCGCGCGCGGAGCCACCAGCGGTCGGCGAGGCCGACCCGGCCACCCAGCTCCCGCCCCCGGGTCCGGTTGACCGCCCGGACGTACCTCACATCGCGAAGTTCTGCAGCGTCTCCAGGATCTGGATCAGGGCCGGGCCGAGAATCACCACGAACATCGCCGGGAAGATGAACAGCACGAGCGGGAAGACCAGCTTGATCGTGGTCTTGGCCGCCGCCTCCTCGGCCCGCTGCCGGCGCTTGGTCCGGAGGGTATCGGCCTGCACCCGGAGGGCCTGCGCGATCGAGGTGCCGAACCGGTCGGTCTGGACCAGCATGGCCACCAGCGACTTGATGTCGTCCAGCCCGGTGCGCTCGCCGAGGTTCCGGAGCGCCTCGTCGCGGGCGGTGCCCGCGCGGATCTCGAGATTCACCAGGGCGAGCTGCTCGGCCAGGACCGGACTCAGCCGCTCGGTCTCCTCCGACACCCGGACCAGCGCCTGGTTGAGGGCGAGGCCGGCCTCGACGCAGACCACGAGCAGGTCCAGGGCATCGGGCAGGGCCTTCTGCATCTGCTTCATCCGGTCCCGGCGCCGCATCCCGACGTAGACCGGCGGCAGGATGTAGCCGAGCACCCCGAACCACACTGCCGCGATGACCGCGACCGTCCAGGGCCAGCCGGCCGCGGGAAGCAGGATGAAGATGCCCACCGCCAGCGCGATCGGCAGGACCACCCGGGAGCCCAGGTAGAGCGGGACGGCCCGGGCATTGGGATAGCCGGCCTGGATGAGCCGCAGGCGGAGCGCCCCGACCTCCTTGTACCCCGCCTGGGCCCGCTGGCCCAGCGCCTCGATCACGCCGGCGAGCTGCTCGGCCTGCAACTGACGCCGACGACGGCGCAGGATCTCGGGGGGACCGTCCCGCGCCTCCTCCAGCTCGGCGAGCCGCCGGGTCAGGGCGGCCCCACGGTTCGGCGCCAGCTCGGCGAGGAAGAGCGCCGCGAAGGCGGCCGCAACCGCGATGAGCACGACCGTCAGGATGAGCAAGAGTGCCTCAGATCTCGATGTTGACGATCTTGCGGATCCATAGATACCCGATGATCTGCATCACCCCCGCGGTCACCACCATGAACCGGCCGATTCCGGACGTGAACAGGAGCTTCATGTAGTCCGGGTTCAGCAGGAAGATGATCGTGCCCACCGCGATCGGCAGCACGGCCAGCACGTACCCGCTGATGCGGCCCTGCGCCGTGTAGGTGCGGAGCTGGCGCCGGATGGTGAACCGGGCCCGGATCACCGAGGCGAGGTTGTCGAGCACCTCGGCCAGGTTGCCGCCGACCATCCGCTGGATCAGGATGGCGGTGACGAGGATGCGCACGTCGGTCAGCGTGATCCGGTCGGCGAGCCCGGTGATCGCGTCGTCGAACGGCAGGCCGAACCGCTGCTCCTCGAAGGTGCGGCGGAACTCGCTCGAGATCGGCTCCTGGGTCTCGTCCGCCACCATCTGCAGGCCGGACGACAGGGGGTGCCCGGCACGGATGGCGCGCCCGAGCAGATCGATCGCCTCGGGAAGCCCCTCCTCGAAGGCGCTGAATCGCAGGTTCCGGCGCCGCCGCATGACGAGATAGGGCAGGATCCCGCCGAGAAACGCCGCCAGGGCCCCCACCACCATTATGCGGGTGGCCAGCAAGGCGAACAGGCCGAAGGCGACCGCGAGACCGAGGGAGAACAGCACGAACACTTCCACCGTCCAGGTGGCGCCGGTCTGCTGCAGCAGCAGCTGGAGGTCGGCGAAGGCGGGGGTGCGCGCTGCGATGGCCTGCGCCCAGTGCGATGCGTTGGCGCCCGCCCCGCGGAAGAGGCTGCCACCCCCTTCGGTGAGCGTCTGGTCGAAGCTCCGCAGCTGCTGGACCACCTTGCGCTGCCGGCCCCGCTCCTGCACCCACTCCAGCAGGAGGGCGAGCGAGACCGCCGCCAGCGCGACCGCGACGAAGATGAGCCCCGCCTGGAGCCAGGTGTTGAGCGGAAGGCCTACCATCGCCCGCGCCCTCCGGGGGCCGGCGCCTCCAGATTCGAGAACAGCACCGACGACAGGTCGATGCCGAACGCCTTGAGCCGGTCGGAGAAGCGGGGGCGGATGCCGGTGGCGCGGAAGCGGCCCAGGACCTTGTCGCCGTCCATGCCCATGCGCTCGAAGAGAAAGATGTCCTGCATGGTGATCACGTCGCCCTCCATGCCGGCAATCTCGGAGATCTGGGCGACCTTGCGCGCGCCGTCGGAGAGGCGGCTCACCTGGATGACCACCTGGATGGCGCTCGCGATCTGCTGGCGCATCGCCTTCTCGGGCAGGTCGAGGCTGGCCATCGAGATCATGGTCTCGAGGCGGCTGAGCGCGTCGCGCGGCGAGTTGGCGTGCAGGGTGGTGATCGAGCCGTCGTGGCCCGTGTTCATCGCCTGCAGCATGTCCACCGCTTCGCCGCCGCGCACCTCGCCCATGATGATCCGGTCGGGCCGCATGCGGAGCGCGTTCACCAGGAGGAGGCGCTGGGAGACCTCGCCTTCGCCCTCGATGTTGGCGGGGCGCGTCTCCAGGCGCACCACGTGCGGCTGGCGCAGCTGGAGCTCGGCGGAGTCCTCGATCGTGACGATCCGCTCGTTCGGCGGGATGAACGACGAGAGGATGTTCAGCAGGGTGGTCTTGCCGGCGCCGGTGCCGCCCGAGATCAGGATGTTGAGCCGGGCCTTCACGATGCCCCGCAGCATCTCCAGCATCGGTTCGGTGAGGCTCTCGGTGCGCAGCAGGTCCTCGCCGGACAGCGCGTCGCGCTTGAACTTGCGGATCGAGAGGTGGGGCCCGTCGAGCGCGAGCGGCTTGATGATCGCGTTGACCCGCGAGCCGTCGGGCAGACGCGCATCCACCATCGGCGACGAGTCGTCGATCCGGCGGCCGACCGCGGAGACGATCCGGTCGATGACCTGCAGGAGATGGCGGTCGTCCTGGAACCGGACGTCGGTCCGCTCCAGCCGGCCGTTGCGCTCGATGTACACCTGCTTGAAGGTGTTCACCAGGATGTCGGAGATCGAGGGATCCTGGACCAGCGGCTCCAGCGGCCCGAGCCCGAAGATCTCGTCGAGGACCTGCTTGACCAGCTCCTCGCGTTCCTCGAAGTTGAGCGGTGCCGACTCCTGCGAGAGCAGGTCATGGACCACCTTGCGGATGGCCTCGACGACCTGCTCCCGGGTGAGCTTGTCCAGGTTCGAGAGGTTGAGCCGCTCGATGAGCTTGCGGTGCACCCGCCCTTTGATCGTCTGGAACAGCGGCTGGACCGATGGCCGCGCCGCGGCGCCCGCCGCTTCCGGGCGCGACGGCCCGGCGCCATTCTCGTTGGGCGCGGGCGCCTGCCAGGGAAGCTTGGGGGGCTGCGATTTGGTCGGCTCGCTCATGACCCGATCTCCTTCGGCTTGCGCTGCACCTTGCTGAAGAGGCGCTGGACCACGCCGCCACCCGGACGCCCGTTCTTCCCGACATCCCCGGTGACGCCGCCGAGCCGGGCCCCGATGGCCTTGAGATCGCGCGAGTAGACCGATTTCCCGTTCAGGACGATCGGCTTTCCGGTGTTGATCGCGGAGATCACGGCCTCGTAGTCGTTGCTGATCGTCCCGTAGACCTTGAGCCCGATGGTCCGCTCCACGTCGTCGATCGAGATGTCGTTGTCCGCGTCGTAGCGGTTGACGATCAGCCGGATCTGGTCATCGCCGCGCGGCAGGACGCGCCTCAGCATGGGAAGGCCGCGCTGGATGTTGCGCAGCGACGGCAGATCCACGTTGGTCACCAGGCACACGAGGTCGGACTGGTCGAACGCGGCGAGCGTGCCCGGCGAGAACGACTTCGGGGTATCCACGATCACATACTCGTAGTGCTGGCGGAGGAAGTGCAGGATCCGCCGGATCTCCTCGCCGCTCACGACCTCGGCCCGCTCCGGGTGGAACGGCGCCGACAGCAGATGCACGCCCGAATCGTGCTGCTCGATGTAGGAGGCCAGGAGCCCGGCGTCCATCCGGTGGAAGTTCTGTACCATGTCCACGAAGTTGAACCGGGGCTGCACGCCGAGCAGCAGGGCGACCTCGCCCAGCTCGAGGTCCAGGTCCACCAGCAGGGTGCGCTTGCCGCTCAGGCGGTGGAGCACGACCGCCATGTTGGTCGCCACGCTGGTGACGCCGGAGCCGCCCTTCGGGCTGAAGAAGGTGATCACCTGGCCCGGGCGCTTCTGCTTGGCCGCGACGAGCCCGAGCGTGTGGGAGACCCGCGTTAGCGCATCGCGGAGGCCTTGGGCGGAGACCGGCTTGGTCAGGTAATCGGCCACGCCGGCGCGCATGGCCCCGAGCAGTAGCTCGGAGCTCAGCAACGGGCCCACCGCCACGATGCGCTGGGTCGGATTGGAGTTGGAGAGGAACTGGGTGAACTTGACCCCGAGCTCGGGATCGTCCTCCAGATCGATGATGACCAGCTCGGGGTTGAGCTGCCGGAGCGCGTGCACCTGCTCCTCGCCGTAGGCGGCGAAGCGCTCCGGAATCTCGAGGCGAAGCGCCACGCCGAGCTCCCCGTCGGCCAGCAGCTCGCGCAGCTGGTCGCGGAAGGCGTCGTCAGTGGAGATCAGCGCGGCACGCAGGCTCCGGTCGGTCATGAGGTCAGGGTATCCATGCTTACTCCACCAATCGGAGCTTCTTGATCAGAGGCCCGCCCCCACCCGGTGCGCCGGTGCCCTTGGCGAAGTACAGGAAGTTGGCAGTGACCGGGTCCTTCCTCTGCTTCTGTTCCTGAATGAAGAAGACCCCGAGGTTGTTGAACCTGAGTGACGTCCGGCCGGGCTGGATCTGCGCCGGATCGAACAGCGGCACCGTGATCACTCGCGGACTCCCTTCCCACCCGGGATACGCAGCGGTGCACGAGTTGCCCACCTTCTTCCGCACCTCGCCCCGCTTCCAGCCGATGTGATTCGGGTCATCGATCGGGGCCCAGCAGGCGTCGGGGTCCTGCTTGATCAGGCTGTCCATCCCCTGGAACGTCGGGCCCACCATGTTGCCAGGCTTATTGAGCTCGGCGTCGGTGGAGTAGTCGTTGTAATCCTGGGTGAGGCTGATCTCGGCCGTGCTGCACGACCAGATGTTCTCCCGATAAGCATTCGCGCCCGGCCCCGTGCCCGGGATGACCCAGGGCTGGAAGAACGACGGCGACGGCGTGGTCTGCGGGCTGGTGACCTTGAGCTGGATCTGCCGGCCGTAGTCGTCCCAGTACTTCGTCGGGCTGCCGGTGGCCAGACTGTTGTTGCGGTACGAGCTGCCCCAGCCCGTGTAGGCCGCCGGGGCGCCGCCGAGGGGCCGGTCGTCGCCATACGCGCGGTAGTAATCCGTGGGGTTGTTCTTGTAGTGCCAGTTCTCGACCGGATTGTTCCAGTTGCCGCCGATGTCCTCGAGGTGATTAACGTTCGGGTCCTCGGTGGGGCTCTCGCTCCAGATGTCGGGCAACGCGAACGGCTTGATGCAAAGGTTGCTGGTGTTGGAGGTCGAGGCGACCGCGGCGGCCTTGGCCGCCACCGGCACGGTGTACACGTTGAACAGCCGGCCGAAGAACGTGCCCGTCGTGGTGCGGCGGAGGATCACGCGCACCTTCTCGCTGTCCGGGATGACCACCACCACCGCCTCGTTGGAGGTCATGACGTGGTGGGTGCCGTTCGTGGTGATGGTGGGGCCGCTCTTGCCGCTCGTATCGACGTAGGTCCCGCCGACGTAATTCCGCGCCGTATATTCGAAGGCATGGTCGAACGCGGAATCCACCGCGTCGGCCGGCTTCTGCTTGAGGTAGGCCGCGGCGCCCGCCAACGCGGCGGCGTCGGCGGTCCGCTGCGCATCGTTGCGCACCTTGAGCAGCATGCCCATGTCCACGGCCAGCGCACCGACGGCGAGCAGCGCCGCCAGGCTGACCGCCACCATCACGATGGTACTTCCCCGCTCCGACCTCCAACCCGTGACCGCGCGCATACGCGCCTCCGCTACGATGCCTACTTCGCCGCGCCCGCCGGCTGCAACGGGCTCGCCGACGGATTCGCCGGCTTCATCTTCAAGGGACCCATCCACTTCCATGTCTGCGGCTCACCCGTCGGCACCGGCGGTGGCGGCACATCATTGGCCGTCACCAGCTTGGGCGTGATGAGCACGAGCAACTCCGTCCGCCGCTGCTGCAGGTCCTTCGAGCGGAACAGCTGGCCGATGATCGGGAGGTCGCCCAGCAGCGGGATCTTGCTGACGTTGTCGGTGCTGACGTTGTCGAGCAGCCCGGCGATGGCCAGGTACTGCCCCTCGCGCAGCTCCACCTCGGTGGCCGCCTTCCGGGTGAGGATGGTGGGGATCGAGAAGCCCGAGATCACCAGGCCGTTGGCGAAGTCGAGCGACGACACCTCGGGCTCGAGCTTGAGCCGGATCGCCCCGCTCCGCGTGATGTTGGGGGTGAACTTGAGCTTCACCCCGAACTCCTCGAACGTGATCGTCACCGCGCCGCTGGCGGCCCCGCTGGTCACCGTTTGGAGCGTGGGGAACGGGAAGCGGCCGCCGGCCAGGAAGGTCGCTTCCTTGCCGGGGAGGGTCATCAGGTTCGGCTCGGCCAGGCTGCGGAAATCGCCCTTGGTCTCCAGGTATCGGAGCGCCGCTCTGATCGAGGCGTCCAGGCCGTTCTGCATCAGGAAGTTGATCGTGCCGTCGGCGCCACTCAGGTCCCCGCTGTAGTCCGCGGTGTTGTCGCTCAGGTTCTGCGGGTTGAGCGTGAAGTACTTGGCGGAGAACTGCCGCAGGGCGGTGCGGTTGATCTCGGCGAAGCGCACCTGGAGCATCACCTGCACCGCCGGCGGCGCCACCAGGTTGTCGATCACCGTGGCCCCGGACCCCCTGGCGATCTCGACCGCCCGGGCCACCGAGTTGGCGTCCTTGACCGAGCCCGACAGGGTCACCGAGTTGCCGCTGGACGAGACCGAGATGTCCTCCTCGGGCATGGCGCCGCGCAGGTAGCGCTGGAGCGCCGGCGCGTCGGCGGTGACCTCGACCGAGTAGACCTTCACCTGGGAGGTGTTGTCCCAGATGAAGAGCGTCGTGGTGCCGAGGCCCTTGCCGTTGATGAGCACCTCGGTCGGCGAGAGCACGAGCGCCTCCGCGATCGCGGGCTCGCCGACCGAGAACCGCTGAATCGCGGTGCTGTTGACGAGGAGCGCCGAGGCGCCCTTCGAGACCGAAACGACCTGCGAGGGCTGCGTGATGACCCGCTGGGCCGCCCCCGGGGTGGCGACACCCAGGAGCAGGACGACCAACGGGCCGCGCCAGGGGCGCGACCCGAGGAGGGTGGAGCGGACTGCCCGGACCAGGCGATCGGCGATCACAGGGTTCCCGAAGGTTGAAGGAGGAGTCGGAGCTTCAGGGGCCGAACTTCTGGAGCGTGCGCTGGCCGCCGCGGTAGACCTCGACCGTGGTCGAGGTCGGCTCGGGCTCGCTGGCCTGCACCGCCGCGGTGCGCCGCGAGACCGGGGCGCGCCGGCTGGGCGGCGTGCCCATCAGGCTGCTGACCGGGGCGCCGGTGGTCTTCACGTTCACGGTGTCGAGGGTGTTCCGGAGCGCGAGCTGGATGCGGCCCTGCCCGGTGGCGAGGCCCAGGGTCTCCGCCTGCTCCGGGGTCACGAGCAGGGTGACGACCGGGACCTGCAGCGGCTTCCCTTCCTTGTCCTGCTGGATGGACTCGCCGGCCGCCAGGATCCGCAGGTTCTGCATGATGACCTTGGTGGTCGGCTCCTTGAGGGAGGGCGACGAGGCGAGGGTGAGCAGCACGTCCACCCGGGTGTTCGGCCCGACGAAGCCGGACACGCCGATCACCTGATCCACGGCGATGCTGAACGCGCGCATCCCCTCGTCGATGATCACGGGGAGCCCGCCGCCGATACCCTTGGCGGCCAGCTTGCCGGCGAGCACCGGCTCGTTTTCCTCCACCGGGATGATCAGCCCGCGCCCGACGACGTCGGCCATGTTCCCGAAATAGCCGGCGGGCACCACGCTGCCCGACCAATCCACCAGCTTGACGTCGCGCTCGCCCATCACCGCCCCCATCGGCATCGGCCGGGCCGCGACCACGACGCGCGCCTTGGGGCGCTCGGTCGCCATGAGCGGGGACGTCTGTTGCCGGAGGTAGCGCAGCGCGACCAGCGCGGCAACGCCGCCCGAGACCAGGGCGAGCAACAGTAGCAGGAGGGGACGAGTTCGTCTGGCCATGGGTCCTTCGCTACTCGTTCCGCATGGTGAAGGTACTGGTCAGCGTGACCGTCCGCTGCCCCAGCCCCCACTGCATCAGCGGGCCGAGAAACGTGAAGGTGTAAGGAAGCTGGATGTTGACGGTGCACGGCTCCCCCGTCGGATTGGGACGGGCGAAGCCAGTCACCGTGATCGCCACGGGGGGATCCGTGTTCATGCCGGCCGCGGCCATGGCGCTCTTGGCGACGTTCTGGACACTGTCCAGGGTCACGGCTGCATCGGCGATGACGCACTTCCGCGCTGCCTCGCGGGCAGCGTCGGTGATCACCTGGTGGTCGTTCCACCCCCGCCCGAACTCGATGATCCCCACCAGGAACAGCAGCAGCAGGGGCATGACCAGCGCGAACTCGACCAGTGCCTGCCCGCTCCGGTCCCCCAGGATCCCGCGTAGCGACCTCATGGTACCTGCCCTCCCCAGAACCACCAGAGGATTGCCCCCGCCGAAATCGCCACCCCGTACGGCACGGTGACGACACCCGGGGACTCCAGCGTGCGACGCTCGCCGCTCCGGCCCAGCGTGAACCAGCGGCGGAGCATGTTGCCCGCGTTCAAGATAGCCGGTAGGATGACGCCCCGCCGAACCGCCTCGAGCACCCCGAGGAGCCCGCCCAGCACTCCGATGGTGAGCAGCGCGCCGGGCAGGCGCTCGTATCCCAGGAACGCCCCGACCCCGATCAGCAGCTTGCCGTCTCCGCCCCCCACCGCCCCCAGCTTGAACAGTACCAGAGCGAGCAGGAGACCACACAGGGCCCCCACCACGCCGGAGCCGAGCGGAGCGAAACCTTCGACTGCCCGGAGGGCAAGGGCGGCCACCAGCATGCACAACGTGAGCCAGTTCGGAATCCGACGGCTCCAAATATCGTATAAACCCGCCGTGCCGGCCAGCGCCACGAAGGCGACGGCCGGCACGATCCCGGTCAAGTCCTGGCCCGCTGTCAAGGGGGCCCTGAGCCCGTGCCCGGGACACCCGGGCTAGTAGCTGCCCTGGGGCGCGTTGTTCAGACGGTTCTTGCTCTCGTTGAACACGTTGCCGATCGAGTTCCGCAGGAGCGTCAGGATCGCGATGAGGCCGATCGCGACGAGCGCGATGATCAGCGCGTACTCGACGAGCCCCTGACCGGACTCGTCGCCCAAGAACTTGTTCCACAGAGCCAGCATAGTGCCCCCATTTTGGTGTGTAGTGAAGTGCGGCCTGTTTCCGTCCCGCCCCCGCGGCGACGTGCCGTGCCCGCGCCGACGACCCTGATCAATAGGAGGCGCCCGGCGCGTTGTTCAGCGTGTTCTTCGTGGCATTGAACACGTTCCCGATCGCGTTGCGGAAGAGCGTGAGGATGGCGATCAGCCCGATGGCCACCAGCGCGATGATCAGCGCGTACTCGACCAGTCCCTGCCCCGACTCGTCCGCGACGAACCCTTCCAACAACGCTGCCATGGCTCCTCCTGGCCGGGTGGCCTCGAGATGTACGCACCTGCGCCCTCGGCGCCGGGGCACCCAATACCGTGCAGACCCGGTCGGGTTGCCGGTCTCTCCTCGACTAACAGCTGTGGTTTCGCGAGATTGGCAGGATTCCGGTAAGCAAGGCCTATGCCCCCAAGTGGAACTCTACCGGCCCGCGTAAGTCATTGTCCAGTGTCAAGTTCCGATCGTGGCGCCAGCAATTGCAGACTGCACGCCAACCGCAGCTGTTGCAGGTAGTCTACATCTTCGCACATCGCTTGGGTGCGAGGCAGCCATTCGGTGGTCCCATGCGCACCGTGGACGGCGGCAAGATGCCCCGGGGTGCGCGCCGGCGGTAGTGGCCGAACCGCCCTGCCGACTGGCACACATCTGGCGACCCTGGGCCTCCTCGCGGAACGGCGCGAGTGTATCTTCACCTCCCCCTCACACGGCACACGCGAATGCACGCCAGCGACGTCGACCGGACCGCCGTCCGGCCCGAGCTGTCCATCGTGATTCCCGTCTACAATGAGGAAGCCACGCTGGCCGAGCTGCATCGCCGGGTCAGCGAGATCCTGCCCGAGGTGGGCGGGGAGACGGAGGTCATCCTCGTCAACGACGGGAGCCGGGACCGGACCGCGGAGCTGCTGCGGGAGACCTGCCGCCGGGACCTGCGGTTCCGGGGGATACACTTCTCCCGCAATTTCGGCCACCAGGCGGCGGTGGCCGCCGGGCTCCACTACTCCCGGGGGCGTGCCGTCGTGGTCATGGACGCGGACCTCCAGGACCCGCCCCAGCTGGTGCTCGAGATGCTGCGGCGCTGGCGCGAGGGCTACGACGTGGTCTATGCCCGGCACGCCAACCGGGACCGGGAGACGCCCCTCAAGCGGGCCGCGGCCTACGCGTTCTATCGCGTATTGCGGCGGCTGGCCAAGCCCGAGATCCCCCCGGACACCGGCGACTTCTGCCTCATGGACCGCCGGGTGGTGGACCTGCTCAACGCGATGCCCGAGCGGAACCGGTACGTGCGGGGTCTCCGGGCCTGGATCGGGTTGCGCCAGACGGCGGTGGAATTCGATCGGCCGGGACGCTTCGCGGGCCAGGCAAAGTACACCTTCCGGCAGTCGCTCGCGCTCGCGCTCAACGGCATCTTCTCGCTGTCCAAGGCCCCGTTGCGCGTGGCAACCTATTTCGGGCTCCTGGTCTCGTGCACCACCTTTCTGCTCGCAATCTGGTTCGTGGTGCAGAAGCTTACCGTGGGCTTCGAGATCCGCGGCTGGGCCTCCACGGTTGTGATCATGCTCTTCCTCGGGGGTGTGCAGCTCCTCACCATCGGCATCATCGGGGAGTACATCAGCCGGATCTACGACGAGGTCAAGCAGCGTCCCCTCTACATCGTGGACGCGCTCGAGAATATGGACGAGCCGCCGGCGGCGGGTCCCGCCCGCTAGGGCCTCATGGACGCCGCGCTCTTCGCGACCTTCACCAGGGTCGAGCAGAAGCACTGGTGGTTCCGCGCCCGCCGCGAGATCGTCCTGGCGGTGGCCGGGCAACTACTCCCCCAGGGGGCCCGCGTGCTCGACGTCGGTTGCGGCACCGGCTTCGTGCTGGAGCGGCTCCGGGAGCGCTACGAGGCGTTCGGGGTGGACGTCTCGCCGCTCGCGGTCGAGCTCTGCCGGGCGCGGCGGCTCGACCGGGTGGCGCTGGGGAGCACCGAGGATCTCTCCGCCGTCGACGGGTGCCGGTTCGGTGGCATCTTCCTGCTCGACGTGCTGGAGCATCTGGACGACGACCTGGGCGCGCTGGCTCGGCTGCGCGAGGCGCTCACGCCGGCCGGGGTGGTAATCATCACGGTCCCGGCCTTCCGCTTTCTCTGGTCGCCGCACGACGACGCGAACGAGCACCGCCGGCGGTACACCCTGGACCAGCTCCGCACCCTCCTGACGCGGGCCGGCTTCGAGGTGGAGCGGGCCACCTATTTCAACACCTCGCTCTTTCCGCTCGCGGCCGTGGTGCGCGTCGTGGGACGGCTGCTGGGCGCCCGCGGCGCGGGTGGCCTTCGGATTCCGCCCGAGCCGATCAACGGCGCACTCCGCCGGATCTTCGCCTCGGAACGGCGCTGGCTGACCCACGGTCCGCACGGAGGGTCGTTTCCCTTCGGCGTATCGCTCCTCGCAGTCGGCCGGCGGGCGGCGTGAGCGGGCCCGCCCCGGCGACCGCCCCGGCGGCCACCCCCACCCGGCCGTATCCCTCGATTCCCGCCGTCGTCTTCGTCATCTGGGCGCTGACGGTCCCGATCGTCTTTTCGGCGCGGTTGCTCAACGCCGATGGCGACCTGCTGCGCCACCTGCGGCACGGTGAGTGGATGCTGCAGCACCGCGCGTTCCTCCACAGCGACGTCTTCTCCTATACCCGCGGGGGCGACCCATTCGTGGCGTTCGAGTACGGCAGCCAGCTGCTGTACGCCACCGCGCACCGGATCGGCGGCCTCACGGGGGTCGCCATCCTGGCCAGCCTGCTCATCGCCGGGAGCTACGCCCTGCTGGCCAAGTTCCTGCTGGCGCGCCGAGCCGACGCGCTGCTCACCTATCTCGTCAGCATCGCCTCGGCGATCCTCGGCGCGGTGCACTGGACGGCACGGCCCCATCTCTTCACCCTGTTCGCCGTGATGGCGATGCTGTTCGTGCTGGAGCCGGGTGAGCGCCGGCCGCGCCTCTGGCTCCTGGTGCCCGCCTACGCGCTCTGGGCCAACATTCACGGCGGGTTCGTGTTCGGGCTGACCCTGCTGGGGATCTACCTGGCGGGAAGCGTGGCCGAGTGGTGGGGCAGGCGCGGGGCCGCCGATGCCCTCGCCGACGTGCGCTACTACGCCACCGCGCTCGCGGCCGGAGTGCTCGGGAGCCTGCTCAACCCGAACGGCTGGGGGCTCCACCTCCACATCATCCGGTTCTTCGGCGAGCCGTTCCTGCGCGACAACACCCACGAGTTCCTCTCGCCGGACTTCCACAGCGCCGGCGGCAAGATGCTGCTGGCCTCGCTGCTCGCGATCGTGGCGCTGTTCGCGCTCGTGCCCGGGCGCCCGACCCTGCCGCGGCTGTTCCTGGTGCTCGCCAACGTCGCCTTCGCGCTCCAGGCACGGCGCAACATCCAGCTCTACGCGGCGACCGTCTTCCCGATCCTGGCCCTGCACTTCGACGCCGCCTGGCGCCGGCTGCCCGACTGGCGTGGGCTGCGGGCGATCTTCGAGCGGGACGCCCGGAGGGGCACCAATGCCATCTTCATCGGCGTGGTCACGGCGCTCCTGTGCGTGCTCGCCGTGCTGCACGGACGGGTGGGCCCGCTCGACCTGGTGCCCGACCGGCTCGACCCCAAGGAGTTCCCGATCGAGGCGGTGGCCCGGGGCCGGGCCGCGCGGCTCGAGGGCCGCATTTTCCACGACTTCATCTGGGGCGGCTACCTGCTCTACGCCTGGCCCGAGCAGAAGGTCTTCATCGATGGCGGGACCGACTTCTACGGCCCCGACCTGATGCGGACCTACATGGACGTGGCCGGGATCCAGCCCGGCTGGCGGGACACGCTTTCGCGGCGCGGCATCTCGCTCGTGCTCATGCCCACCGGGTCCGCCATGGTCAACGAGCTGGCGCACGACGGCGACTGGCGGGTCTGGTACTGTGACCGCACCGCCGCCTTCCTCCGACGCGACTCGCTGGCGGACGGGCGCGCGGCGGCCACCGCGCGCATCGCGCAGTGCGCGGACTCCGCCCGCCCGTGACCCGCCCGCCCGCCCGCCCGCTCCTCCCCTCGCCGGCGGATGTCGTCTTCATCCTCTTCCTGCTCGTGATGCCGCTGGCCCGCGGGTGGCAGGCGCTGAACACCGACGGCGATTTGGGCCGGCATCTTCGCGTCGGCCAGGCGATGATCGCGGAGCGCGAACTGTTCCACACCGATCGGTTCTCCTTCACCGCGGCGGGACGACCGTTCGTGCCCTACGAGTGGCTCAGCGAGGTCCTGTTCGCGGGCACGCACGACGTGGGCGGCCTGGCCGGGGTGCTCGTGCTCGTCGCGCTGGTGGTCGCGGCGACATACGCGGCCCTCGCCCTGTTCCTGAACCGCTCGGGGGTGGATCCGGCGCTGGCCTTCTTCACGGCGATCGTCGCCGGAGTGAGCGGCGCCTTCCACTGGCTGGCACGGCCCCACGTCTTCACCATCCTCGGCGCCGTGCTCCTGCTGTGGATCCTCGAACGGGGAGGCCGCCGGACGCCGCTCCTGACCGGCGCCCTGTTTCTCGTGTGGGCCAATCTGCACGGGGGCTTCCTGTACGGCCTCGTGCTGATCGTGGTGTACGTCGTGGCCGACGCCATGGCGCCGCTGGGGGCGGGAGCACGGGAGGCGCCGGCCCGGGAGCTCCGGCGCCACGCGCTCGCGCTTGGGGCCGCGCTCGCCGCCGCGTGCCTGACCCCGAGCGGGCTGGCCCTCTTCCCCCATGTGATTGGCTATCTCGGGAAGAGCTACCTGGTGGACCGCACGGCGGAGTACCAATCGCCGGATTTCCATGAGTGGTACGGCCGGGTGTTCCTGGCCTTGCTGGTCGCGATGCTGGGCGCCCTGGCATGGAGCCGGCGGCGGCTCCCGCTCCCCTGGCTCGGCGTGCTGCTCGCGAACACGGCCTTCGCCCTCAACTCCGCCCGCAACATTCCGCTGTTCGCGGTGACCGCCGTCCCGCTGGTCGCGATGCATCTCGATCCCGCGTGGCGCAGGGTCCGGCTCGGCACCGTCGCGCGCATGCGCTCGGCCTTCGCCCGGGCCTCGGAGGTCGCGGCCACCGGTCCGTGGAGCGCCGCGGCCGCCTGCGCGATGCTGGCGCTCGCCGCGGGGCACGGCTCGATCGCCGGCCGGGCGCTGCTCCCGGCTGCCTTCGACCCCGCGGTGTTCCCGGTCGAGGCGGTACGCGAGGCCCGGACCGCCCGGCTGCAGGGGCGGATCTTCAACGAGTTCGCGTGGGGCGGCTACCTGCTGTACGCCTGGCCCGAACAGAAGGTGTTCATCGACGGCCAGACCGACTTCTACGGCGAGGCGATCACGCGCTCGTACACTCGCATCCGCGGACAGGAACCCGGCTGGCGGGAGGAGCTCGACCGCTGGAAGATCGACCTGCTGCTGCTTCCGTCCAGCAGCGCGCTTGCGGCGGCCGCGCTGGCAACGAACGAGTGGCGCGTCTGGCATCGGGACGCGACGGCGATGGTGCTGGTGCGGGAGGGCACGAGTTCATGAAGCAAGTGGTGCGGTCCGCCCTCCGGAGATCGCTGCTGCAGGCCACCCGGCAGCATGCGCTGCTGCTCGTCATCACCTGCGCGTTTGCCGCCGCCGTGTACGCCCTCGGGCTGTTCCTCGGCGTGGGGCGCTTGAGGTCCGACCTATTCTTCCAGCCGTCGTTTCTGATGTTCTGGGGCGCCGCCGTCTACACTGCGGCCGCGGTCCTCACCTTCCGCCGGTGGCGGGCCCTGGACGGCGAGGGGCACCGCATCCAGGGCCTCGCGGGGTGGCGGATGGCCTTCCGAAACGCCCACCTCGGCGCCTTCTCCCTCGAGCGCCCGGCCAGCCTGGCGGTGGTCGCCCTGTCGCTGCCGCTCCTCATCAACGCCTTCGGGAGCTGGAAGGCGGCGCTGCCACGCATCCGCCCGTTCACCTGGGACACGCGGCTGATGGAGCTCGACCGGGTGCTGCACTTCGGCTACGACCCGTGGCGCCTGCTTCAACCGGTGCTGGGGCATCCGCCGATCACGCATGGACTGGACTTCCTGTACTACCTCTGGCTGCCGGTCAACATCGGGATGGTGATCTGGCAGGCGTGGAGCGTAGAGCGCAAGGCCCGACTCCGGTTCTTCGTGAGCTACGCCCTCGTGTGGATCGTGCTCGGGACCGTCGTGCCGACGCTGCTGCCGGCGGCGGGGCCGTGCTACTTCAGCGCGGTGACGGGCGCCCCGGACCCCTACGCCCCATTGATGGCATACCTCCAGGGGGTGGATGCCCAGCATCCCCTGACCGCGCTGTTCGTGCAGGGGATGCTCTGGCACAACTACATCGGCGGCTCCGCCACCCCGTACACGGGAATCTCGGCGATGCCGAGCATTCACGTGGCCATGCCCGTGCTCTTCGCTCTCGCCGCCCGGCGCGCCACCCCTCGGCTCAGCCTCGCGCTCGCCGGCTATGCAATCCTGATCTTCCTGGGATCGGTCCAGCTGGGCTGGCACTACGCCGTGGACGGGTACGTGAGCTTGATCGGTACGGTGTGCATCTGGTCGTGCAGCCGGTGGGCTTATCGGCGCGTGATGAACCAGGAGGAGCTCCCCTCCACCCCCGCCACCCGAGCCGCGCGGCTGATGAGGTCTCCTCCCTGAGAACCGGAACGCCGACAACCCTCAGGCGTCAGGTCTACCCGGAATTTGCGGCCGGTTGAGATTGAATCGCACGATGTGAAACACCGCCGCCAGGCCGTCCCGCCAGCCGATTTTCTTCCCCTCGGCGTAGGTCCGCCCCGCGTACGAGATGGGCACTTCCCAGATGCGCGCTCCGGCCTGGGCCAGACGCGCCGTGATCTCCGGCTCGAAGCCGAACCGATCGCTGGTGAGCGGCAGCGACTTCAGCAGCGGCGCACGGACCATCTTGTAACAGGTCTCCATGTCGGTCAGGTTCAGGTCGGTGAACATGTTCGACAAGAGCGTCAGGAACCGGTTGCCGACCGAGTGCCAGAAATAGAGCACCCGGTGCGGCCCGCCCAGAAATCGCGAGCCGAATACCGCGTCCGCCTTGTCACGCAGAATGGGGTCGAGCAGCGTGGGGAACTCGGCAGGGTCGTATTCCAGGTCGGCGTCCTGGACGACGACGAAGTCGCCGGTCGCGTGGGCGATGCCCGACCGCAGCGCGCACCCCTTCCCCCGGTTCACCGGGTGGTGCACGACGACATCCACCTGGCCCGACGCCCGGAGCGCATCCAGGATCCGGCCGGTCCCGTCCGACGAGGCGTCGTTTACCGCCACGATCTCGATCGAGAGCGGGACCTGGCGCACCCGCTGCACGAGAGCGGCGATCGTCCGCTCCTCGTTGAAGGCCGGGATGATCACGGAGAGGCGGGGGGACGTCGTCACGACGCCGGCTCCCGCCGAAACGCGGCGGCGGCGGCCGACTCTTCCTTCCGCCAGGCGAGCGCAATGGCGATCGCGAACACGAGAATCGTCAGCAGAACCTCCGGCTCGGCGCCGGCCTTCGGCTCCCCGGCCGCCGATGCGGCGGCCCCGACGGGTGCCCTCGGCCCGATCCTCGGCTGCTCCGGCGGTGCCGCGTCGGGGATCCGCTCGAACATCCAGTACTGGCCGACGGGCTGCACGTAACGGTAGCGCTGAAAGCCCCGAACGAACTCCGGGTTCTGGCCGAAGTACGCCAGATAATCCAGCCTCCGGAGCCCCCACTTGGGACGGTCGGGCCCGGGCGTGAGCACAAGGAGAAGCCTCGGCCTCCGACGCTCCAGATCCTCCACCACCGATTGGTTCAGGTACCGCTCCAGCACCCCCATCTCCTCGATCGACCGGTAGCGAATCGGCGCGGAGCCTCGCACCTCGTCCCGGTACAGTCCGGCCAGGATCCAGAGGCAGAGGAACCGGAGCGCGGACGACGTTCCCGTGGAAGGCACCAGCGGGAACGCCGACGAGCTGCTCCAGGATAGGACCATGATGCTCGCCCCAGCGCCCCGCTCTCGCACGAGCGGGATCAGTTTCGGAAGGTCGGGATCGGGCTCGTAGCGCGGGTCGCGCGGATCGCGCGCCTGATGAACGCAACCCGCAGCCACCACGAGCGTTAGGGATACCACGGCGGCGACCGTCACCGAGGCGTACAGGCGGTGCACCAGCGACACCAGCGGCCGGCGCAGGTCGAGAGCCATGAGGCCGGCGAGGAGCACGGCGCTGGCGACCGCAGGGTAGTAATGGTAGTTCCACCCCTTGTGCTGCAGGACGGCCGCGAGATAGAAGCAGGCCGTGCCGGTGAGCAGCACGCCCCACAGGCTCCGGTGAATCGCCACGTGCCGCAGGGCGACGAAGCCCACCATCGCCGCCACGGGGACGAGCGATCCCTCGCCGAGCAGCGCGGTCACCCCGACCGAGTTCCGGAGGTAGTCGTAGTAGGCCCGGCCCACGAGGGGAGCAAGCGCCAGGTATTCGGGCGCGAGCCGCGCCACGGCAACCGCGTACAGCAGTCCGACCACGACGACGGCCACGCTCTCGGGCCGGCCCTTCGGCCCGCGGCCCCCCGTCGTGAGCCACAGCCAGGCCTCGAGCCCCAGCCAGGCGAGGAGGAAATATGGCTTGAGCGCGAATCCGATCCCCGCCACCACACCGATCGCCAGCGCCGGCCACCGGGAAGGGGTCCCGCCCTCAGCCCGCAGGAGCGTGAGCAGGACGTATGGCAGCACAGCGGCGAGCATCAGGTGCTCGCGTTCCCCATAGTCCGGGCCGATCAGGGGGAACAGGCAGAAGAGAATCAGGAGGGTCAAGTACCGCCTGAGCTCGAGCTCCCGGCCGAGAAGCCGCCGCAGCAAGGCGTGGCAGACGGCCACCGAGAGCAGCGCCAGGAGGTAGACCAGGATGGCGTACACCAGGGCGGCCGGCATCCCGAGAACGCGCGCCACGTAGGCGGGAACGAGGTTCAGCCAGACGATCAGCGGGGGATTCGCCTCCACGACATCCACATACAGCCGGTCGCCATCGAGGATCCGCCCGGCCAGGTACAGGAGCCAGGAGGAGTCCGTCCTCGCGCGGAGGCCGAGCTGGGGGACGACGGCGAGCAGGATCAACGCGATGGCGATGCTCAGGTACGTACCGCGGTCCCGCATAACCCGCAGTGCCGTTGGCATCACTGCCCCCCCACGCCGCGGGGCGCTGGCGCGTTCGCGGAATCGGATGGGTTCCCGGGCGATGGAGGGATGTAGTACAGGTAGATGGACCTCCCAATGCGCGTCACCGGCCGAAGGTTCTCCAGCCAGGCGATGCGCGGGATCTGGTACAGGGGAAAGGCGCTGACCGCGACCCACCCGGTGGCCGGGTGCGCGACGGGGAACCAGACCTGCCGGTTGACGTGCTTGATCGGTCCGAGAACCCTCACATCATGGAAGCCGGCCAGGTAGACCGTCACCGAGTCGATGCGGCGGGCCCTCAGCGTGTCACCGAGGCGGCCGATGTCCTGGCCCCAGTCCAGGTCGCTGTTTACCAGGAAGTATTCGGGCCGCCCGGCCGCGACCTCGTTGAAGTCCGACAGGTAGTCGGGATGGGCCCTGAGCGAGGCGAACAGAAGCCACGCCCCCAGAGCGGCGACGATCGCCCGCCCGATCCGCCGACGGTCGAGGTACCACAGCGTCAGGGCGCCCACGGACGCCATGGCGGACAGCACGGGGTAGATGGGGAGGATGTGCCGGCTCCCGAAGGCCATCTTGCTGATCATGACCGAGCCGAGCATCGCGAGCGCGCAGGCCATCGGGGCCGCGAGCTGCCAGAGGCGGTGCTTCCATGCCTGCTGCACCGTCACCACGGCACCCAACAAGGCCACGGGAATGAAAGCCAGTGGCGTCTTCACGCCGAGCGCCAGCAGGAAGAAATACCAGGCCCCGCCGGGCGTCACCTCGCCGAGCGCGTACGAGGGAAGGTTGCCCTCGCGGTACACCGTGAGGATTGCGATCCCGTGCCAGAACTCAGGCGCTGGCAGGATGCGCACGCGCGCCAGGGCCGGCGAGACCAAGCCACCCATCTCGATGGAATCGAGCGATCCCACCGAGAAGCGATAACCCGCCCAGACCACGAGGAAGGCGATCCCGATCACGCCGAGCGTCGGGAGCTCGAGCCGGCGCCAGCGTTCGAGCTTGGCGCCGGACGAGCCGGGCTCGATGACCAGTTTGGCCGCGAGCATGACCAGGAGGCACGCCGGGACGAACACGAGCACCGAGAATTTCAGGAGCACCGCCACACCGCAGGCGACCCCCAGCACCACGGTCGCGTCACGGTCGGGCCGGTCCAGCCAGCGCATTCCCGCCAGCAGCACGACCGGCATCATGGCCGTCACCGCCATGTCGGTCGTCGCCAGCCCGGCGTGGGCCAGGACGGGGGGCAGCAAGGTGAAGACTCCGGCGGCCACGAGGGCGGGTGCGGGGCCGTACAGCGCACGGGTCAGCGACCAGGTCGCCAGGACGCCGAGCAGGAAGAACGGCAGGATCCCAAGCCTCGCCAAGGTCAGCGTGCGCCAGTAGTTGCCCCGGGAGTGCAGCTCGTCGTTGCCCGCGGTGATGGGGTGGGGCCTGCTGAGCGACCGCACGCCGTCCAGGTACGGACCGAGCGCCACGAACGCCCGCGACAACGGCGGATGCATCCGGTTATAGGTGTATTCGCCGGTATCGAGCCACTGGAGGCCGGAGGCGAGATGCGCCGGCTCGTCAATCGTCTGGCTCAGGGTGTGGTAGGTGTCGGTGATGCGCAGCATGCCGATCCCGATCAGCAGCAGCAGGATCGGCAGCTCCGCCCATGGCGGCCTCGGCGGTGCACTGCGGCCATTCCGCGTGCCAGGCGTCACCGCACCTCCAGGGGAAGGGTCAGCTGTGGGGAGGTTCGTATAGTGGTAGCGTGCCACCCCGTGCGTAAAGGGCCGCCCGGGCAGTACCTTGTAGGTGCCGGCCCCGGCACCGGGCGCGGCATCCCCCTCCCATCCGGGCGCGCATAATGAGAGTCGTCATCCTCGCGGGCGGCATCGGCTCGCGGCTGCAGGAGCAGACCAGCGTCCGGCCGAAGCCGATGGTGGAGATCGGCCACCGGCCGATGCTATGGCACATCATGAAGATCTACGCGGCTTACGGGTTCAGGGAGTTCGTCCTCGCGCTGGGCTACAAGGCCGAGATGGTGCAGGAGTACTTCTTCAACTTCCACCGCCTGAACCGGAACGTCTCGATCGATCTGAAGGACGGCTCCGCCATCTTCCACGACGATGCATGCGACGACTGGCGGGTGCACCTGGTGGACACCGGACTGGAGACCGAGACCGGCGGGCGGCTGCGCCGGCTGCGGCCGTTTCTCGGCGCCGCCCCGTTCATGATGACGTACGGCGACGGCGTCGCCAACCTGGACATCCGCAAGCTGGTCGCCTTTCACCAGGCCCATGGCAAGCTCGCCACCATCACTGCGGTACGCCCGCCCTCCCGCTTCGGCGGCCTCCGGCTGGACGGCGACCAGGTCGTCGAGTTCGAGGAGAAGCCGCAGATCGGTGAGGGCTGGATCAACGGCGGCTTCTTCGTCCTGTCCCCCGCCGTCTTCGACCTCATCTCCGACGACCAAACGCTGTGGGAGCGCGGACCGCTCGAGCGGCTGGCCTCCACCGGCCAGCTCATGGCGTACCGCCACGACGGCTTCTGGCAGCCGATGGACACGATCCGCGACGTGAATTACCTGGAGCGGCTGTGGAGCTCGGGCGAGGCACCGTGGAAGGTGTGGACGTGAGCGATCCCTTCTGGCGGGACCGGCCCACGTTCGTGACCGGCGGCTCCGGGCTCCTCGGGAGCTGGCTCGTCCGGCGGCTGGTGGAGGCGGGAGCGGAGGTGGTCTGCCTGCTGCGCGACTGGGTGCCGGGGAGCGAGCTGGTCCGCTCGGGCACGCTCGAGCGGGTCCGCGTGGTGCGCGGCGACGTCCGCGACGAGCCGCTGCTCGAGCGCACCCTCGGCGAGTACGAGGTCAGTACGGTGTTCCACCTGGCGGCCCAGACCATCGTCGGCGTAGCCAACCGGAACCCGCTTTCCACCTTCGAGTCGAACGTCGGGGGCACCTGGGCGCTGCTGGAGGCGTGCCGGCGCAGTTCGACGGTGCGCGCCGTGGTCGTCGCCTCGTCCGACAAGGCCTACGGCGACAACGGCAGCGAGGCCTACGACGAGCGCACGCCGCTCGCCGGGCGGCACCCGTACGACGCCAGCAAGGCATGCGCCGACCTCATCGCGCAGTCGTACGCCGCGACGTTCGAGCTGCCGGTGGCCGTGACCCGCTGCGGCAACCTCTATGGCGGCGGCGACCTCAACTGGAACCGGCTCATCCCCGGCACCATCCGCTCGGTGCTCCGCAACGAGCGGCCGGTCATCCGCTCCGACGGCTCGCTGGTGCGGGACTACTTCTACATCGAGGACGGCGTCGCCGCCTACCTGCTGCTGGCGCAGCGGCTGAGCGAGGACCCGTCGCTCACCGGCGAGGCGTTCAACTTCTCCAACGAGCAGCGGATCAGCGTCCTCGACCTCACCCGCCGGGTGCTGGCTGCCATGCGGAGCGGGCTCGAGCCGGTGGTCCTGAACGACGCCCGCCACGAGATCCCGCAGCAGTCGCTCCTGGCCGGCAAGGCGCGCCAGCGTCTCGGGTGGGCGCCGGCGTTCACGCTCGAGCAGGGACTCGACCGGACCATCGGCTGGTACCGGGACTTCTTCCGTGAGCGCTGAGGCCGACCAGCTGCGCGGCCGGATCGCGGAGCTGGTGGCCGAATACTACTCGGCCGCGTTCGGCGGCCGGAGCTTCGTGCCGGGCGAGACCCCCGTGCCGGTGTCGGGCCGCGTGTTCGACGCGGCGGAACTCCAGTCCCTCGTTGACGCGTCGCTCGACTTCTGGCTCACCACCGGCCGTTTCGCCCATGAGTTCGAGCGCCGGTTCGCCAAGGTCTTCGGCGTCCGCCACGCCATCCTGGTGAACTCGGGGTCCTCGGCCAATCTCCTCGCATTGACCGCGCTCACCTCGCCGTCCCTGGGCGAGCGCCGGCTTCGCCCCGGCGACGAGGTCATCACCGTCGCCGCCGGCTTTCCGACGACCGTGAACCCGATCCTGCAGAACGGGCTGGTGCCAGTCTTCCTCGATGTGACCGTCCCCACCTTCAACGTGGACGCCGGCCAGCTCGAGGCCGCCCTCGGCCCGCGCACCCGCGCGGTCATGCTCGCCCATACGCTCGGCAACCCGTTCGACCTCGGCCGGGTCCGCGCCTTCGCCGAAGCGCACGGCCTGTGGCTGATCGAGGACTGCTGCGACGCGGTCGGGGCGACGTACGATGGGCGCCCGGTCGGGACGTTCGGCGACCTCGCCACGGTCAGCTTCTACCCGGCGCACCACATCACCATGGGCGAGGGCGGCTCGGTGCTCACCGGCTCGCCCGCACTCGAGAAGATCGTGGAGTCGCTCCGCGACTGGGGCCGCGACTGCTGGTGCGACCCCGGCAAGGAGAACACCTGCGGCAAGCGGTTCGACTGGCAGCTCGGCGGCCTGCCGCACGGCTACGACCACAAGTACATCTACTCCCACATCGGCTACAACCTGAAGGCCACCGATATGCAGGCTGCGGTGGGCGTGGCGCAGCTCGACAAGCTACCGGGGTTCATCGCGGCGCGGCGCGGGAACTTCGCCCGGCTGCACGAGGGGCTGCGCGAGCTGGAGGACGTGCTGGAGCTGCCCGAGGCCACCGCCTGCTCCGAGCCGAGCTGGTTCGGCTTCCCGATGCTGGTGCGGCCCGGCGCGCCGTTCACGCGGCAGGAGTTGGTCCGCCACCTGGAGTCCCGGAAGATCGGCACCCGGCTCGTGTTCGCGGGCAACCTCACCCGGCAGCCGGCCTACGCCGAGGCGACCTATCGCGTCGTGGGCGACCTGAGCACGACCGACCGGGTGATGCGCGACGCCTTCTGGATCGGGGTCTATCCGGGGCTCACGCCAGCGATGCTCGACTACATGGTGGACTCGATCCGGTCATGCTGCCGGCGCTGAACGCGGCGGACGAGGCGCTCGAGGCGGACCGCGCACACGTGCTGGCCCGCACCGAGGACCTCTGGCGGGCGCTCCGCGGCGCCCGGCTCCTCGTCACTGGCGGGACCGGCTTCGTCGGCTCGTGGCTGCTCGAGAGCGTCCGCTGGGCCAACGAGCGGCTCGACGCGGGGGTGGACGCGCTGGTGCTGACGCGGGACCCCGAGGGCTTCGCCCGGCGGCGGCCCCACCTGGCGGCGGGCCGCGGGATCAGCCTTCATGCCGGGGACGTGCGCACGTTCGAGGCACCGGCGGCCGCGTTCTCCCACATCATTCACGGCGCCGCCTCGGCCGACGCCGCGCTGTACGCGCGCGAGCCGCTGGAGATGTTCGACACCATCGTCCGGGGCGCCCGGCGGGTGCTCGAGCGCGCCGCCCGCGACGGCGCGCCCGTGCTACTGGTGAGCTCGGGGGCGGTCTACGGACCGCAGCCCGCGGACCTCGAGCGGGTCGGCGAAGGGTTCCCCGGCGCGCCCGATCCGCTGGACCCGGGCCAGGTGTACGCCGAGGGGAAGCGAGTCGCCGAATTGCTCGGCGTGAGCCACGCGCGCGCGTCGGAGCTCCCGGTCACCATCGCCCGGCTGTTCGCGTTCGTCGGCCCGTACCTGCCGCTCGACCGCCATTTCGCCGTCGGCAACTTCATCCGCGATCGGCTCGCAGGCGGACCGGTCGCCATCAGCGGCGACGGGACGCCGCTCCGGTCCTACCTCTACGGAGCCGACCTGGCGGTGTGGCTGTGGACCATCCTGGTCAGGGGCGAGTCCTGCCGCCCCTACAACGTGGGCTCGGAGCACGCGCGATCGATCGAGGAGGTAGCGCGCACCGTGGCGGAGGTGCTGCCGCCGGCGGTCTCCGCGACCCGGGCGCGGACGCCCGTGCCCGGCGTGCCACCGGCACGCTACGTTCCCGACACGTCGCGCGCGCGCTCCGAACTGGGTCTCGAGGAGTGGATAGGGTTCGAGGAGGGCGTGCGGCGCACCCTGCGATGGGCCGGTTGCGCGTGAGGGCATGCCCGCTCTGCCTCGGCCGGCGGGCCGAGCCGGTGCACACGCAGCCGTTCGTCCTGCCGGAGGGGCACCCGCTCGGCGGCGGCTACGACGTCCTCGGCTGCGAGGCGTGCGGGTTCGTCTACGCCGACAGCAACGTGACCCAGGCGGCCTACGACGCCTACTACGCCCGGCTCTCGAAGTACGAGGATCCGCGCACCGCGACCGGCGGCGGCGACCAGCCGTGGGACGACGCGCGCCTCGAGGAGACGGCGCGGACGCTCGCCGGGCAGCTCCCCGACCCGAACGCGAAGATCGTGGACGTCGGGTGCGCCAACGGCGGGGTCCTGCGGCACCTGTCCCGGCTCGGATTCCGGCAGCTGCTGGGTGTGGACCCGTCGGCAAGGTGCGCGGCGGCCGTCGGATCCATTCCGGGGGCCACCGGACTGGTGGGTTCCCTCTTCTCGCTTCCGCGCGATGCCTGCGGTGCCGACGCCGTGGTCCTGTCTCACGTGCTGGAACATGTGGAGGAGCTGCGTCGAGGCCTCGTCGCCGCCCGCCGGCTGCTGCGCCCGGGCGGTATCATCTACGTGGAGGTTCCCGACGCGACGCGTTACGCGGACTGTCTGGCCGCGCCGTTCCAGGACTTCAACACCGAGCACGTGAACCACTTCGGGCCGGTGTCCCTGGCGAGCCTGCTGGCGCTCGAGGGGTTCGAGGTGCTCGCCGTGCGGCGTAAGACCATCGCCGCCTCGGCCGGGGTTCCCTATCCCGCCGTATACGCGATCGGCCGCGCGGCGGCCGGGACGCCCGCGCCACGGACCCCGCCGCGCGATGACGAGCTCCTCCCGGCGATTCACGACTACGTCCGCCGGTCCGCGGCGCTCATGCGAACCATTGACGGCGGCCTCGCGCCGCTGCTCGACCCGCCGACGCCGATCCTCGTCTGGGGCGTCGGCCAGCTCACCTTCAAACTGCTGGCCATGACGCGACTCGCCGACGTCCCCATCCGTGCGTTCGTGGACACGGCCCCGACCTACCACGGGATGACGCTCCGCGGGGCGCCGATCGTTCCGCCCGAGGCGCTGGCCCGGTACCCGGAGCCGGTGCTGATCGGCACCCTGCTGCACGGCGACGCCATCGAGGCGCGCCTGCGCGAGCTGGGCGCCCCAAACCCTGTGCTCCGGCTCACGACCCTATGATCCGCGTCGCCGACTACGTCGCCAAGGGGCTCGCCGCCCACGGCATCCGGCACGTGTTCATGGTCACCGGGGGTGCGGCGATGCACCTGAACGACGCCATCGGCCGCTGCGCCGGCCTCTCGTACGTGTGCACCCACCACGAGCAGGCCGCGGCCATGGCGGCGCAGGGCTATTACCGGCTCACCAACCGCCTCGCCGCGGTC
>DAIPLK010000211.1:0-2834 GCA_036769285.1 Gemmatimonadales bacterium
GGTGGCGCCGCGGGCTTGGCAGAATCGGCCTGCTCGAGCGGCGGAGTCGCCCGCTTGGGCTGCCCGGCCGGTGCGGCGGCGACCTTCTTTGCCTTGGGCGGGGTCGCCGCCGGGGCCGGCGCGGGCGCCGCGGGGGCTGCTGCCGAGACCTTCGCGCTCGTGTCCGGCACGGCCGTATCCGGCAGCGTTCTCGTTGCCGTGTCCGGGATGGCGACGGCGGGCCCGGTCGAGTCCGCGCCGGCCGCGGGCCGGGCGCGGTCGCCTCCACACGCGGCCACCAGGGCGACGGCGAGCAGAGCGGCGGGAACCACCCGCCGACCGACCGAACGCGTCCCTGCGTCGTGATGCGACAGCGAAGCCATGGATCCGTCCTTTCGTTGTGGTGGGACCGGGGCCCGGCACCCCGCCGGTGTCCGACCCCCCATAGAATGATGGCAGGAATTATCTTCCTCACCCATGACCGACTCGTCCCCACCCTCGGTGACCCTCGGCCTGGTGCAGCACCGCTGCGCCGCCGACCCCGGGGACAACATGCGGAAGGCCATGCAGGGCGTGCGAGACGCCGCTGCCCGCGGCGCCCAGATCGTCTGTCTTCAGGAGCTCTTCCGCAGCCAGTACTTCTGCCAGGTCGAGGACCATCGGTTCTTCGACTTGGCGGAGCCGATCCCCGGCCCTTCCACCGAGACGCTGGGCGCGCTCGCAGGCGAGCTGGGCATCGTGATCGTGGCCTCGCTGTTCGAGAAGCGGGCGGAGGGCCTGTATCACAATACCGCCGCCATTATTGATGCCGATGGCCGGTATCTCGGCAAGTACCGGAAGATGCACATCCCGGACGATCCCCAATATTACGAGAAATTCTACTTCACGCCGGGTGATCTCGGCTTCCGTAGCTGGGACACCCGCTTCGGCCGCATCGGGGTCCTCGTCTGCTGGGACCAGTGGTATCCGGAAGCCGCCCGCCTCACCGCGATGAGCGGGGCCCAGATTCTCTTCTATCCCACCGCCATCGGTTGGCTGCCCCCGGAAAAGGCGGAACACGGGGCGCAACAGCAGGCGGCGTGGGAGACCATCCAGCGGAGCCACGCCATCGCGAACGGCGTCTACGTCTGCGCCGTCAACCGCGTCGGACACGAGGGCGGCCCAAGCGGCGGAATCGAGTTCTGGGGCGGCAGCTTCGTCGCCGATCCCGGCGGGCGGATCCTCGTGAAGGGCGGCACCGGCGAAGAGGTGCTGACCGCCACGGTCGATCTGGGCAAGGTGGACGAGAGCCGCACCCACTGGCCGTTCCTCCGCGACCGGCGGATCGACGCGTACCAGGACCTCACGAAGCGGTACCTGGACTGACGGAGTCGCCCTGAACGCCGTGAAGGGGGCATGAGCCGACGTCTGCCCCCTTCGCTCCGCTCAGGGTGACTCCTCCATCCCCGAGCCCATGTCCGAGACCCCCACCCCCGCCCAGCTCGGCTACCGAATGCCCGCCGAGTGGGAGCCGCACCGCGGCACCTGGCTGAGCTGGCCCCACAAGGAGGCCTCGTGGCCGGGCAAGTTCCATTCGGTCCCCGGCATCTTTGCCAAGATGGTGCGCGCCCTCGCCGACCGCGAGGAGGTCCACATCAACGTCGCGGGCCCCGCGATGGAAGCCTCGGTCCGTTCCCTGCTCGACGACGAGGGCGCGGACGCCGGCAACGTCTTCTATCACCACAACCCCACCAACGACGCCTGGTGCCGCGACCACGGTCCCATCTTCGTGCAGCGCCCGCGCGGAGGCCGGCGGGAACAGGCGATCGTGGACTGGAGCTACAACGCCTGGGGCGGCAAGTATCCGCCGTTCGATCTCGACGACGTCGTGCCGACCCGGATCGGCGCCGAGCTGGGGCTGCCCGTCTTCGAGCCGGGGATCGTGCTGGAAGGGGGCTCGATCGAAGTGAACGGCCGCGGCACGCTCCTGACGACCGAGGCCTGCCTGCTCAATCCCAATCGCAATCCGCAGCTCGACCGCGCTGCCATCGAGCGGCACCTGCGCGACTACCTGGGCGTCGTCAAGATCCTCTGGCTGGGCGACGGCATCGCCGGGGACGATACCGACGGCCACGTGGACGACCTCACCCGCTTCGTGGACGAGCAGACCGTCGTCACCGTCGTCGAGGACAATCCAGCCGACGAAAACTACGAGCCGCTCCAGGAGAACCTCGAGCGGCTCCGCGGGATGACCGACCAGGATGGCCAGCCGCTCCGGGTGATCACACTACCCATGCCGCGCCCCCTGTACCACC
Organism: Gemmatimonadales bacterium; assembly: GCA_036769285.1. Taxonomy (GTDB): domain Bacteria; phylum Gemmatimonadota; class Gemmatimonadetes; order Gemmatimonadales; family GWC2-71-9; genus CAVVWJ01. Next base: position 2,274 of record DAIPLK010000211.1, read on the forward strand.
AGGGCCAGCGGCTGCCGGCGAGCTACGCCAACTTCTACATCGCCAACGGCGTCGTTCTCCTGCCCACCTACGACCCGCCGGGCGACGAGGAAGCCCTCGCCACGCTCCGGAGTCTGTTCCCCGATCGCGAGATCGCGGGCATCGACTGCATCGACCTCGTCTGGGGTCTCGGCGCCTGCCACTGCGTCACGCAGCAGTGGCCGGCCTGAATCACGACTTCTTCCAGGTCCCCACCAGCGCCACGCGCCGGCCCCCGCAGTTGTCAAATCCTACGCCCGCGATCTGGAGCTCGTCCGCCGTCCGGTTGATCGTGTAGCGGGCATCGCTCGTCTGGCAGGGGCTGCCGGTCGTATCCGCCTTGAAGAGCAGCGTGTCACCGACGAAGTCCGCCCGCCCCTTCATATCCACCGAATCCGGCCACCGGGGAGACGGGAGCATGAGCTCCACCCCGCCGTCGGACGCCAGATTCATCTTCACCTCGCCCTCGCCATACAGATCCCGCGACCAGTTGCCCGAGTACTTGGACGCTTTACCTCCCGCGCAACCGGCGAGAGCGAGCAG
>DAIPLK010000117.1:0-6859 GCA_036769285.1 Gemmatimonadales bacterium
TCCGCTCCGCTGCGACCTCGGCACCGCCGGGGGCCCCCGTCTGTCCGACCTGCGGCCCGCGTCCGGAACCGGACGCGGTGTTCTGCTCCACGTGCGGGCAGCGCCTGCAGGAGGGTGGTGCCTGTGCCGGCTGTGGCGCGGCGCTGGAACCAGGGAACCGGTTCTGCGAGCAGTGCGGTACCGGCGTGGCCGCCTAGGGCGCGGCGGCGCGCCCTCGAATCCGGTAGCGCAGCAGCGCCGCCGCCTCCCGCCGCCAGAGTGCCCGCGGCTCCAGCGAGGGGTCCAGATCCTCCCGCGCGAACGGCGATCCTGGCGTCACCGCGGCGCCCACCCGTGCGGCGCCGGCCCACCGGCCGCCGAACGGCACCTCCAGGCCCACCGATGCCGCTAGCCCCACGCGCCAGTGTGATCCGATGTCCGGCAGCTTCCAGACCTCGACCAGGGGCCCGGCGTACAGCCTGACGAGACCCTCCGGCCCGAGATGGCTCACCAGCAGCGCCACTTCCGGGTCAATGCCGTACACCGAGATGGCGTCCTTGACCGCCGCCAGCGCGTTCTCGCCCTCGAACGCGAGGCTACTCGAGGCGTAGCGGAAATGCACACCCACGCCCACGCGCGCGCCTGCCCGCTCGATACCGAAGTCCCACATGGTGGGCCGGTAGGGCCGGAGCGAGCGACCCGTGGCCTGCTCGACCGCCGCACCCGAGAAGCGGGGAGCGCGAATGCCCGCGGAGAGTGCCCATTGTGCGGCGGCGGGCGGCGCGCTGGCCAGGAGGACGACGACCGCGACGACCGCCGGGCAGGTGTGAGAGCGCAGCATGGGATCACCGCATCTGGAGTTTGAGCCAACCGTTGGTCACGTTGTTCTCCCCGCGCACGACCCAGTTGGCGCCGGTGTGGTACTCGCCGACCACCACGTCCTCGATCGCGTTGCCGATCAGGTCGTCCTGCGACGTGATCCAGGAGTAGGCCGCCCGGAGAATCTTCTGGAGCGCGTTGGCGCGCTTGAAGATGCGCGCCAGCGTGCCGCTGACGCTGTCCTTCCCGCCCGTCAGGTTTGGATAGAGGTTCTGCAGCGTGGTCTGAAACGTCTTGAACCGGTTGCCGTCGAGTTTGATTTGGCAGGCGCCATCATCGTCCTCCAGTGCCAGAATCCGGATGTTCTGGTTGGGGTGCGCGGTCTTGTAGTCGTTCAACTGGGTCTGGGTGAACAAGAGCACGCTGCCAATCCAGTCGAGGCTGTTCTGATCGAAGGCGTAGTAGCCACCGGCGTGCTCGCCGGCGCACTGGTAGCTGGTGAGCGAGTCGCTCGCGCCGAGCTGGCCTAGGATGTGGATCTCATATTCGGGGCTCCCCTTCAACCAACCCTCAAAATCCTGAACGAAATGGCTGGCGGTCAGGTACAGGCCGGCCGGTGGTGTCGGCCCGCCCGACGCACAGCAGATGAACGGCTGTGCACTGCCCGGGTGATCGAAGTCCGTCTCGACCGGCACCACGGCGAGCACCGGTGTGCTGGGCGGTGTCTCGGCGCTCAGGACGACTCGAGTGCCGTGGGTGTCGAAGGCCACCGGGGCCTCCCGGTCCTCCCGCGCGGTCGCGACCAACAGGTTCGCGCCGCCCGTCCACGCCGCGCGATGCGCCGGGACCGGGAGATAGACCTCGAGCGGGATGGCCCCCGCCGTCTCCGTGGTGACCTCAGGTTCCTCGCCACCGCTCAGGCGGGCGAGGGCTCGCCGCGCCCGCCCGCCCTCCTCGCCGAGAAACCGCTGCAACTGCAGCTTGTGCTCGCGAACGAGGGAGTGGTCGAGCGCCTGCTTGATGTGGGCACGGAACTCCGCGTCGGCGAGCGCCAGGGCGAGCCGGCGAGCGAGCCGCTCGCGAACCGCCGCCTCCTGGCTCGACGGCGCCGGGTTGGCGGCGGGAGTACTGGGGGTGTCAGGGGGCGCGGTGAGTCCCGGGCTGGCGCGGTCGTTGCAGCCGCTGAGACCGGTGAGCGTGACGAGCAGCGCGAGGGTGGCGAAAGAGAATCGGGGGGACATGGCTCCTCCTTGGGTGGGTCGCTCGCGCTGACGGCCGCGCAGGGTCCGACGGCGAGCCCAACGTAGGAGGAGCCTCGACCGGCCTTCGGATCGTCATCCTGCCGGAGGGAACGGAAAAGGGCGGCCGCTGGCCGCCCTGGTGGGAACCTGACGGGACCGGGCGCGCCCTCAGCCGCGAAGCGCCCCTCGCGCGGCCGACAGTGCGCGCTCCACGCCGTCGGCCGGGACATCCAGATGGGTCACCGCGCGCACGAGGGTGGGGCCCAGCACGCTGAACCGTACCCCGAACCGCTCGAGCGAGCGCCGAGCGAACTCCTCCCCGGTGAGTCCGGTGCCGCGCACGTCGAAAATCACGATGTTGGTGTCCACCCGCTCGGCGTCCACCGCGACCCCCGTCAGCTCGGCCAGGCCGCGCGCCAACCGGCGCGCCCGCTCATGGTCCTCCGCCAGCCGATCCACGTGGTGCTCCAAGGCGTAGATCCCCGCTGCCGCGATGATCCCCGCCTGGCGCATCGCGCCGCCGAACCGCTGCTTGAAGACCCACGCCTCCTCGATGAACGCCCGTGTCCCGGCCAGCACCGCCCCCACCGGCGCGCCGAGCCCCTTCGTGAGGTCCAGCCAGACGCTGTCGAACGGCGCGGCGAACGCCCGCGCGGGCGTCCCCGACGCCACTACCGCGTTCATCAGCCGGGCGCCGTCCATGTGGCAGGCCAGACTCGCGGCATGGCCGGCGGCGCAGACCTCTTCGATTTGCGCCTGCGGCCAGCAGACCCCGCCCACGATGTTGGCCGTCTGCTCTACCGACAGCGCGCGTGTGCGCGGCATGTAGTGCACATGCGGCCGCACGGCCTGGCGCACCTGCTCGGCGGTAAAGAGTCCGCGGGGCCCCGCCAGCGGCCGGAGCACCGCGCCGACCATCGCGGCGGGCCCGCCTGCCTCGTAGAGCAGCGGGTGGGCCAGCTCGTGCAGCAGGATCTCATCGCCGGCGCGGCAGTGGACGGCGAAGGCCACCTGGTTGCACATCGTTCCCGAGGGCAGGAACAGCGCGGCCTCCTTGCCGAGCAGGTCGGCCACCATGGCCTGGAGGCGGTTGACGGTGGGGTCCTCCCGGTTCTGCTCGTCGCCCACCTCCGCCTCCGCCATGGCCCGGCGCATCGCCGGGGTGGGGCGGGTCACCGTGTCGCTGAAGAGATCGACGGCGATCGCGCTCACGCTACCACTCCATCCGCTCGAGGCGCCGCGCGCTCAGGCGCAGGGGGATGAGCGTGGCGGCGATGCAGATTGCGGTCACGAGCGCGCCCGCGGCCAGCAGCTGGGGCGTCGCGACGAGCCGATCGCCGCCCTGCCAGGCGCGGAGCTGCTCGGTCACGGGCAGCGCCTCGATCATGATGACCAGCCCCAGGAGACAGAGGCTGGCCATCATGTAGACGATCCCGCCGAAGCTGGTCGGGATCTGGGCCGCGTTCTCGGTCCCGAACTGCGGGTAGAAGACACCGAACGTCAGCGCCAGCGCGCTGACCGCCATGGTGTAGAGGACGATCGTCGCCAGGCCCACGGCCATCATGAATGGGCTCACCTTGAGCAGCGTGTTCGTGAGCACCGTGATGCTGAGCGCCAGCACGAGCAGCGGCACCGTCCCCATCCAGTACTTGCTCCAGAGCATCATACGCGGATCCAGCGGGCTGGAGCGGAGCAGCCACATCAGGCGCCCCTCCAGCGAGATCCCCGGAAAGATGAACCGTGCCGCCACCGCCGAGAGCACGAACCCCGCGAGCCCGAGGTTCAGAAAGGAGATGATGGTGACCAAGGCGAACGGGATCGGCTCCCCCGAATGAATCGGCAGCGACTTGATGTTGAAGATGTAGATCATCACCAGCACGACGAGCAGGATCAGCTGACTCCACTGCGTGTTGTCGCGGAAGAACAGCCGCATGTCCTTGAACAGGAACTCGCGCTTCTGCGGGGGCAGCCAGGTCAGGAGCCTCGCGGCCGGGCCACGCAGCGGGCGCCGTACCTTCCGCTTCGCCCCCTCCTGGGCCTTGGAGTAGCCCAGGTGGAAGAACCGCCGGTGCACCGCGGCACCGATGGCGAGCGCCACCGCGCTGGCGCCCCACAGCCTCACGATCGGCCACGGGTCCGCTACTCGTGTGAGCCAGTTCATGATCATCTCGGCCGACCACTCGCTCGGGAGCCAGGGGCTGGTCGGCGCCTTCAGCACGGTGAGGTAGTCCACGAAGTTGCGGAACCCCTCCGGCCGGGCGAGCTGCTCCGGCCGGATGAAGCGGAGGAGCAGGACCACCACCGCCACCGCACCCAGCCCGACGAGGCCGAGCAGCTCGCGGGTCCGCCGGGCGGGAAAGACGTTGACGAGCAGCACGGTGAAGACGGTCCCGGCCACCGCGGGCAGGACCAGGTACGGCGTGATCGCTGCGGTCGCCACGAATGGGAACAGCGGTCCGCCGGCGAAGACGATGCCGTACGCCGTCAGGATCGGCAGCGCGAGCAGCCCCACCATCCACGAGGAGTGCACGATCGTCTCGCCGAGCTTGGAGAGGTACAGCCGGAACCAGCTGACCGGCGCCGCGACCAGCAGGTCGAGGTCCCTGGCCAGGAAGAAGGTCGAGAGCGCCGTGATCACGTTGGAGAGCAACAGGATCGTGAGGAAGGCGAGCAGGATGACGCTCAAGACCTTGCCGGCGAGCAAGTGGCCGATCTCCTGCACGTCCCGGATGTACCGCAGGACCCGATACGCGATTCCGAAGACGGCAGTCCAGAAGCCGATGCCGGTCAGGGCCAGCAGGACCAGCTTCGCGCGCGAACTGGCCCGTTCCTGTCGCAGGCGCGCGAGCACCCCCCGCCACTTGGGGGTCAGGACGGTCCAAATGCTGGGCTGCGCGCGGACGACGCCGGTCACGCCGTCACGCGTCGAGCACGGTGCCGAGCTGCTGGGTCTGGTGCCCGTCGGTCAGCTTGAGGAAGAGGTCTTCGAGGCCCATCCCCTCCGAGGAGGTCTGTCGCCGGAGCTGGGCCATCGTCCCTTGTGCCGCGATCTTGCCGCGGTGAACGATGGCGATCCGGTCGCACATCACTTCGGCAACCTCCATCGTGTGGGTGCTCATGAGCACGGTGCCGCCCCGGCCGACGAACTGGCGAAACAGGTCCTTGAGCAGCCGCGCGCTCTTCGGGTCGAGTCCGACCATCGGCTCGTCTACGACGATGGCCTCTGGCCGGTGCACCAGCGCGCCGGCGATGATCAGCTTCTGACGCATTCCGTGGCTGTACGTCTCGGTCAGCTCGCCCTTCCACTCGGCGAGCTCGAAGAGGGCGAGCAGCTCGTCGATCCGGCGCTCGACCACCGGGCCCTGCATCCCATAGAGCGCGGCGGTGAAGCGGAGGAACTCGCCACCCGTGAGCTTGTCGTACACGAACGGCCGGTCGGGGATGTAGCCCAGTCTGGCCTTGGCCTCGAGCGGGCGCGCCTGGATGTCGATGCCGTCCACGGTGACCGTCCCGCTCGTGGGCCGGAGGATGCCAGCGATCATCCGGATCGACGTCGTCTTCCCCGCGCCGTTCGGTCCGAGGAGCCCGAAGAGCTCACCGCGGGGCACCTCGAGATCGATGCCGTCCACCGCGGTGAACTTGCCGTAGCGCTTGGTGAGCCCGGTCAACCGGATCACGTCATCCTCCGCACGATGGCTGCCACCACGTCGCGGTCCGCCGCCGCTTCGACCACGATCCGGAGTTCCATCTCGCGGCCTCTGTCCGCGCCGCGCGGGAACGTCTCCAGCAGCAGGGCGGCCGATTCCTCGACGGAGAGCTGCCCGTGCGCCACGCCCACGAGCCCGGTGGCGATGCGAGCGAGGCCCCAATCCTCCGCACGCTGCCAGGCCGAGACCAGCGCACGGCGGACTCTGTCGCGGGCCGCCGGCCCGCGCTCGTCCGCGATCACGACGTGGAGTACGTAGCCGGCCGTCAGGTCGCCTGCGCCGGTCACCACCGCCGCGCCGGCCTCGAGCGGTGTGGCGGTGTGGCGCTGCGCCGCGAACCGCGCACCCCCCAGCTCGTCCAGCCGGCCGGCCGCCGGGCCAACCGGCGCCAGGTTCCAATCCGCCGGCCTGATCACCGCGTCCACCGCTTCCCGCGCCAGATCCCCCGCCACCACCTGGATCACGCGCCGGCAAGCTCCCGGGAACGCTGGTACATCTCGCGTGCCTCGTCGGGGTGGCCGAGCCGATCGAGGACTCGACCGAGGAGATGGTGGGCCTTCGCGTCGTGCGAATCGAGCTGGACGGCGCGTTCGAGCGCGGCATGGGCGCCGGCCAGATCGCCGGCCTGATTCAGCGCGTCTCCCAGATAGCAGCAGGCGCGGGCGTTCTCCGGCTGGAACTCGAGCGAACGCTGGAAGTGGCCCGCGGCTTCGGCGGCGAGGCCCTTCCGCCAGTGGAGGAGGCCGAGTTCGAGGTGGGCCGGCGCGTGGGAAGGGTGCAATCGCAGCACGCGGCGGAGATCGCCGTCTGCCTCCTGGTACCGGCGAAGATGACCGTAGATTCCGCCGCGGAGGACCAGATACTCCGTCTGGTCGGGGGAATGGCTCAGCGCCTCGGTCAGCAGCGCCAACGCACCCTCGTGCTCGTCCAGTCGGACCAGCAGGCGGGCAAGGTGGAGCCGCCCTTCGAGGTGGTCGGGCTCCGCGGCGAGCAGCTCGCGGTAGGCCGGTATCGCGTCGGCCGGGCGCGCCCCGGCGGCGAGCGCGTGGGCGCGCTCCAGCAACCGCTCGGCCGGGGCCGGCGTCCGGGGAGCGGATGTCGCCGCCGCCGGCG
>DAIPLK010000117.1:6959-9406 GCA_036769285.1 Gemmatimonadales bacterium
GCCGGCGCCACGCCACCGGTTGGCTCGTCTGGGGATGGGGTCATGGGGCGGATGAATGCTAAGGCAACGCCCCCACAAACGGGAACCCGTTGACCCTCGCGGCGGGCTTCGGGTAGCTTTCGGGGCTATGGCTCAGGAATACTTGGTGGTGCGGGGCGCGCGCGAGCACAACCTCAAGAACGTCTCCGTCGCGATCCCCCGCAACCGTCTCACCGTGATCACCGGGCTCTCGGGCTCGGGGAAATCCTCGCTCGCCTTCGATACCATCTACGCCGAAGGCCAGCGGCGCTATGTGGAGTCGCTCTCCGCCTACGCCCGGCAGTTCCTCGGGCTGATGGAGAAGCCGGATGTGGACGCGATCGAGGGGCTCTCCCCCGCCATCTCGATTCAGCAGAAGACCACCGGCCAGAACCCGCGCTCCACCGTCGGCACCGTCACCGAGATCTACGACTACCTGCGGCTGCTCTGGGCCCGCGTCGGAATCCCCCACTGCCCCAACGACGCCACTCCGGTCGCCCGGCAGAGCGCGGCGCAGATCACCGACACCGTGCTCGCCTGGCCGGAGGAGACGCGGATCGAGGTGCTCGCCCCGATCGTGCGCGGGCGCAAAGGCGAATTCCGCGATCTGCTCGACGACGTGCAGAAGCGCGGCTTCGTGCGCGTTCGGGTGGACGGCGAGATCTACGACCTGAGCGCGGTGCCCGCGCTCAACCGCCGCCAGAATCACGCGATCGCGGTGGTGGTCGACCGGCTGGTGGTCCGGGCCGGCGACCGGTCCCGACTCAACGACTCGATCGAGACCGCGCTCAAGACCGCCGACGGCGTCGTCGAGGTGGTCCGCCAGGGACGCAGCCCGGCCGAGCGCGAATCGGTCACCTTCTCCGAGCGGTTCGCCTGCCCGGTCTGCGGGCTTTCGCTGCCCGAGCTCGAACCGCGGCAGTTCTCGTTCAACTCGCCGTTCGGCGCGTGCCCCGACTGCCATGGGGTCGGCACCCGGCGCGAGGTGAACGCCGACCTGGTGCTCGGCGATCCCAGCATCTCGATCCTCGAAGGGGTCATCCTCCCGTGGGGTGAGCCCTCCGGGTACCTGCGGAAGGTCGTGCTCCCGACGCTGGCCAAGGCGTTCAAGTTCGACCTCAACGCGCCCTGGGGTGACCACAGCCCCGCGGCGCAGCAGGCACTGCTGCACGGCGCCCCGGGGCGGCTCAAGTTCCAGACCGACGGTGCGCGCGGCCGAAGCGACTACGAGAGCGACTGGGAAGGCGTGCTGCGGAATGTCGAGCGGCGCTACAAGGAATCCTCCAGTGACGCGGTGCGGACGGCGCTCGAGGAGTTCATGATCGAACAGCCCTGCCAGACCTGCGGCGGCAAGCGCCTCAAGGCGGAGAGCCTCGCGGTGCTGGTGCACGGCCACGGCATCGGCGACGTCGTGGACCTGCCGGTCGAGCGGGCCATCGAGTTCTTCGAGGGGATCCCGCTCCGGCGGAACGGCCGGGCAACGGGCGTGGACGCGGGGGTCGCGGGCCCGATCCTCAAGGAGGTCGTGGACCGGCTCCGCTTCCTGCGCGATGTCGGGCTCGACTACCTCACGCTCGGCCGGGCCGCCACGTCCTTGTCCGGGGGCGAGACCCAACGGATCCGGCTGGCCACCCAGATCGGCTCGCGGCTGGTGGGCGTGCTGTACATCCTGGATGAGCCGAGCATCGGGCTGCATCAGCGGGACAACGAGCGGCTGCTGGCTACCCTCCGCGAGCTGCGCGACCTGGGCAACACCGTCATCGTGGTGGAGCACGATGCCGAAACCATCGAGGCGGCCGACCACATCATCGACCTGGGCCCGCGCGCCGGCCGCTTCGGTGGCGAGGTCATCGCCGAGGGGACGGTCGAGACAGTCCGGCGGCATCCCGACTCGCTCACCGGACGGTACCTGCGGGGAGAGTTGCGCGTGCCCGTGCCGCCCGGACGGCGCGAAGCGGGTCACCGGCTCCGGATCATCGGCGCCCGCGCCAACAACCTGAAAGATCTGACCGTCGACATCCCCCTCGGCGTATTCACCGCGGTGACCGGCGTGTCGGGCTCCGGCAAGTCCACGCTGGTGACCGACATCCTCTACCAGTCCCTGGCGCGGCATTTCTACCGGGCCAAGCTGGTTCCAGGAGCGCACCGGCGGATCGAGGGGCTCGACCAGATCGACAAGGTCATCGACATCGACCAGAGCCCCATCGGCAGGACGCCGCGGTCGAATCCCGCGACGTACACGGGCCTCTTCACGCCGATCCGTGAGCTCTTCACCCAGCTGCCCGACGCCAAGATGCGCGGCTACGGGCCGGGCCGGTTCTCGTTCAACGTGAAGGGAGGCCGCTGCGAGGCCTGCCAAGGCGACGGCCTGGTGAAGATCGAGATGCACTTCCTCCCCGACGTCTACGTCCCCTGCGAGGTCTGCAAGG
>DAIPLK010000015.1:0-11134 GCA_036769285.1 Gemmatimonadales bacterium
AACGGGTTCGACCCGTCGGCCAGCGGCAACCAGGCCAGCCCGGACGCGTTCGGCAAGTCGTTCGCGGCGTTTACCGTCGAGGCAGGGGCGCGGATCAGCCAGTCGCTGTATCTGAGCACCTTCTTCGACGCGGGGAACGTGTACCGGAGCTCCCGCCAGTGGGATCCGACGCGCCTCTTCAGGGGCGCCGGATTCGGCGCCGCGGTGGTGTCGCCACTCGGGCCGATCGGCGTGGACCTTGGCTACGGATTCGACAGAGTGGACGGGCAGGGCCGCCCCGCGCCGGGATGGCAGCTGCACTTCAAGCTGGGCAACTTCTTCTAGCTGGTTACCGCACCCCTCTCATCGGGAGCAACGCATGAAGCTGTTCCTCGTGGCAATCTGGCCCGCCCTTCTCACGCTCGTCTGCGCCGCTGCGCCGCTCGCGGCCCAGCAGGCCGGAGGGCAGAAGGTCGCCTACGTCAACACCCAGGCGATCCTGAAGGCGACGCCGGGCTACGCCCAGGCCGAGTCGACCTTCTCGAAGGAGCTCCAGACCTACCGGGGCGAGGTTCAGAAGCTGCAGGCGAGCCTGGATTCTGCGGCCTCCGACTTCGAGCAGCAATCGGTCCTGCTGAGCCCGACCCAGCGGGCGGCCAAGCGCAAGGACCTCGAGGGGCAGCAGCAGAAGCTCGAGCAGCGGACCCAGGAGCTCCAACAGCGGGCCGCCACGCGGGAGCGGGAGCTGCTCGACCCGATCCAGTCCAAGGTGAACAGTGTGATCGAGGGGGTGCGCGCATCCGGCAACTATGCGGTAATCTTCGATGTGAGCGCGCCCAACAGCGGTATTGTCACCGCCGACAAGGCGCTCGATCTCACGCAGAAGGTCATCCAGCAGCTCAAATCGGGCACCTGAGCTCGTGACGCCGGGGAGCCTCACCGCGCAGGCGGTCGCCGGTCTCGTCGGTGGCCGCCTGCTTGGCGATGGGACCACCGTCGTGTGCGCCGTCCGCCCACTCGACAGCGCCGGTCCCGAGGCGATCTCGCTGGCCGTTTCAGCGCGCTACGCCGAGGAGCTCCGGGTCTCGCGCGCCGGCACGGTGCTGGTACCCGAGGCGCTGGCCGAGGTCCCCACGGCGGCCCGGGCGCGTATTGTCGTTCCAGACCCCTATGCGGCGCTGGTGCGGGTCATCGGCGAGCTGTTCCCCCCGGCAAACCCGCCTCCCGGCGTGGACCCCACCACCCGGCTCGGGCCGGGCTGCGAGCTGGGGCAGCAGGTGAGCATTGGACCGTTCGTCGTCCTCGGGCGTGGCGTCCGCCTGGGCGACCGTTGCCGCGTGGCGGAAGGCGTGTCGCTCGGCGACGGGGTGACCGTTGGAGAGGACACCACGATCGGGCCGAGGGCGGTATGCTACCCAGACGCCAGGATCGGAAACCGTGTGGTGATCAAGGCCGGGGCGGTCATCGGCGGACCGGGCTTCGGCTACCGCGCCACTCGCGCGGGCCATGACCGGATTCCCCACGTCGGCGGATGCATTCTCGAAGACGAGGTGGAAATCGGCTCCAACTCCTGCGTCGACCGGGGCAGCGTGGACGACACGGTCATCGGCGCCGGAACCAAGCTCGATAATCTGGTCCACGTCGGCCACAACGTTCGAATCGGCCGGCGCTGCCTGCTCATGGCGGGCGTCGGGATCGCCGGGAGCACCCACATCGGGGACGACGTGATCCTGGCCGGCCATGTAGGAGTCACCGACCATCTGGTGATCGGCGATCGCGTCCGGATCGCGGCCAAGAGTGCCGTCTTCGGCGACATTCCAGCAGGGGCCGCGTTCAGCGGCCATCCGGCGCGGCCGCACCGCCAGTTCCTGCGGGCCCAGGCCGCGCTGTACCGGCTGGCCCCGATCATCGCGGAGCTGGAGCGGCTGGTGTCGGAGACGGGCCGCGATGGCTAGGCGCACGCTGGCCCGCACCGCAGTCGTGAAGGGGGTCGGCCTGCATACCGGACGCGAGGTGACGGCTCGCTGCTCGGGCGCGGCGGCCGGCCAGGGTATCGTCTTCCGGCGGGTCGACCTGCCCGGCGCGCCGTCCATTCCAGCGCGCATCGCCGAGGTGCAGTCCACCGAGCGGCGCACCGCGCTGGGGCAGGGCGACGCCTCGGTACAAACGGTCGAGCATCTCCTCGCGGCCGCCGCTGCGCTCGGCCTCGACGATCTGACGGTCGAGCTGGACGGGCCCGAGCTCCCGATCGGCGACGGCTCGTTCGCGCCGTTCCTGGCGGCGCTCACCGAGGCTGGAGTGAGAGAGACCGCCGGCGAGCCGACGGTCTATCGGGTGATCACCCCATTCCAGCTCACCGAGGGCGACTCGAGCTACGTGGTCGCGCCGGCGCGCTCGCTCCGGCTTACCACCACGATCGAATGGGCCCACCCGCTGATCGGGCGCCAAAGCGGCGCGTACGAGATCACCGCCGATGAGTTCGCCCGCGAGCTGGCGGGCGCGCGGACGTTCGGTTTCCTTCGGGAGGCGGAGGCGCTCCGGGAGCGAGGGCTTGCGCTGGGCGCCGCTCTCGATTCGACCTTGGTCCTCTCCGAGGACGGCCTGGTCGGCGATGCGACGCTCCGCTGGCCCGATGAGTTTGTGCGCCACAAGGCGGCGGACCTGCTCGGCGACCTGGCGCTGGTCGGCGGCCGGATTCAGGCCCACGTGATTGCAACCAAGCCAAGCCATCAGGGCAACATCGCGCTGGCCCGCTGGCTCACCCGCACCGCGCAGCGCGACGGAGGCGTGGCGATGGACATCGGCCGGATCCTCGACGTGATTCCCCATCGGTATCCCTTTCTCCTCGTGGACCGGATCCTCGAGGTGGAGGGCACCAAGCGGATCGTCGGGATCAAGAACGTCACCATCAACGAGCCGTTCTTCCAAGGCCACTTCCCGGGGCATCCGATCATGCCCGGCGTCCTCATCATCGAGGCGATGGCCCAGGTGGGCGGCATGCTCCTCCTCGGCACGATCGAGGATCCGGACCAGAAGGTCGTGTACTTCATGTCGCTCGATCACGTGAAGTTCCGCCGGCCGGTGCTCCCGGGTGACCAGCTCCGCTGCGAGCTCGAGATGCTGCAGAACCGCGGGCGCACCTGCCGGATGAAGGGCGTCGCCTACGTGGACGGCAACGTCGTGGCGGAGGCCGAAATGATGGCGCGCGTGGTGGATCGGTGACCACCGTCATCCACCCGACGGCCATCATCGACCCGTCGGCCCGGATCGGCGAGGGGGTCGAGATCGGCCCGTGGGTGATGATCGGTCCGCGGGTCACTGTGGGCGACCGCTGCCGCCTCGGCCCCCGCGCCCGGCTGCAGCGCAACGTAGTGCTGGCCGAAGGAGTGAGCATCGGCGACGGCTCGATCCTCGGCGGTGACCCCCAGGACCTCAAGTACAAGGGCGAGGAGACCTGGGTCGAGATCGGCGCGGGAACCATCATCCGCGAGTACTCGACCATCAACCGCGCCACCTCACAGAGCTACCGCACGGTCGTGGGCGCGCGCTGCTTCATTATGACCTACGTGCACCTCGCCCACGATTGCCACGTGGGCGACGAGGTGACGATCGCCAACGGTACCCAGTGCGCCGGCCACGTCACCATCCACGATCACGCAGTGCTCAGCGGCCTCAACGCCATACACCAGTTCGTCACGATCGGCACGCATGCCTTCGTCGGTGGCGGGTCGCGGGTGAACCAAGACATTCCGCCCTACGTCAAGGCGGTCGGGAACCCGATGGAGCTGTACGGGCTCAATTCGATCGGTCTGCAGCGCGCCGGCTTCTCGGGCGACACCATCGCCGCACTCAAGCGCGCCTACCGGCTCTTCTTCAATTCCGAGCTCAATCTCTCCCAGGCGCTCGAGCGCGCGCGAAGCGATCTGCCGGCCTTCCCCGAGGTCGAGCGGTTTCTCGCCTTCGTTGAGTCATCCGAGCGGGGGGTACCCGCGTGACTACGCGCCTGCCGGTCGGCGTCGTGGGCGTGGGCGCGCTGGGCCGACACCACGCGCGCCATCTGGCCACGTTGGAGGAAGCACGGCTGGTCGGCGTCTATGATACCGACCTCGACCGGGCCCGTGCGGTGGCCGCCGAGACCGGGACCACGGCGTTCGACGACCTCGACGTGCTGCTCGACCGGATCGAGGCGGTGACTGTCGCCGTGCCCACGCCGGCCCACGCGGCGGTGGGGCTCCGGGCACTGGAGCGCGGCGTTCCCGTGCTGATGGAAAAGCCGCTCGCCGCGACCGTGGCCGAGGCGGACGCCCTGATCGCGGCAGCGGCCCGGGGCGGGCTCCAGCTGCAGGTGGGGCACATCGAACGCTACAATCGGGCGCTCCGCGCCGCAGCGCCCTACCTCGACGGGCCGCGCTACATCGAGAGCCAGCGGCTGGCGCCGTTCCAGCCGCGCGGCACCGACGTGGCGGTGGTGCTGGACCTCATGATCCACGACCTCGACCTGGTGCTACATCTCACCGGCGGTGCCGAGGCGACCGAGGTACGCGCCTCGGGCCTTCCACTGCTGAGCTCGTACCTCGACCTCGCCAACGCGCGGGTCGAGTTCGCCAATGGCGCCGTGGCCCTCGCCACCGCCAGCCGGGTCTCGCGCGAGCGGGTCCGGAAGCTCCGCTTGTTCCAGCCGAACGGCTACCTCTCGCTCGACCTGGCGAGCGGCGGTGGCGAGTTCATGCGGGTCCGGCCGGACTGGCGGCCGGGCACCGGTCAGGCGCTCAGCGACGTGGTCGAGCGGATCGTGCTGGAGGCGCCCGAGGCGGACGCGCTCCGGCTCGAGCTCCGGAGCTTCGTCCACGCCGTGCGGGGCGAAAGCACCGTCGTGGTGAGCGGCGAGGAGGGGCGGGCCGCGCTCGCGCTCGCGCTCAGGGTGGCCGACGCCGTCCGGACGTCGCCGCTCGCGGTTCCAGCGGCCGGATGATCGCGCGGTCGGCCCCTCGCATCTTCATTTCCGCCGGCGAGCCCTCGGGTGACCTCCACGGCGCCGGCGTGGTCCAGGCGCTGCGCGCCCGGCACCCGGACGCGGTGATCGAGGCCCTCGGCGGGCCCCGCATGGCCGCGGCTGGCGCGGTGATACGCTACCCCATGGAGGGGCTCGCCGCCTTCGGGCTGGTGGAAGTGGTGACCAAGCTCGGCGCCCATCTCCGGCTGCTCCGGGCGCTCCGGGCCGAGTTCCGCACGGGTCGCTACGACCTCGTGATCCTCATCGACTATCCCGGCTTCCACGTCCGCGTGGCCGAAGCAGCCCGGAAGGCGGGGACCAAGGTGCTCTACTACATTGCCCCCCAGCTCTGGGCCTGGCGGCCCGGGCGCGCCCGTCGCTTCGCATCGGCGGTGGACCGGCTGGCGGTGGTGCTGCCGTTCGAGCAGCGCTTCTTCGGCCGCCTGGGGCTCCGGAGCGAGTATGTCGGCCACCCGCTGGTGGACCGCGGTGCCTGGCCCCCTCGGGTGGCGGCTCGGGCCCGGCTCGGTATCTCGCCGGAGAGCCGCGTCCTCGGGATATTTCCGGGAAGCCGGAGCCAGGAGATCCGCCGCCTGTGGGTGCCGTTCCGGGATGCGGCCCTCCGGCTGATGGGGGAGGGACACTGCGATACGGTGATCGTCGCGGGGACGCCGGGCGGCCAGTATCCCGATCCGGGCCCAATCGAAATCCTGCGCGGGGATCCGAGCCTAGTGTTCGCGGCGGCCGATGCGGCGCTGGCCAAGTCGGGCACGACGACGCTTGAGGCGGCGCTCGCGGACGTGCCGATGGTCGTCGCCTACAAGGTGCATCCGCTCACCTGGCTGATGTTTCAGCGACTGCGCACCGTTGAGTGGGTGAGCCTCGTCAATCTGGTCGCGGAGCACGAGGTCGTCCCGGAACTGCTGCAGCACCGGGCGGAGGCTGGTCCGCTGGCCGAGGCGCTCCGCCCCCTGCTCGATCCGCGCGATCCGCGCACGCTGGCCCAGCACGAAGGCCTCGCGCTCGTGCGCCAGCGATTGGGGGCGCCCGGCGCCAGCACCAGGGTCGTGGCCCTGGTGGACGAGCTGCTGGGCGTGTGAGGCTCAAGGTTCCGCCGGCCGCGGTGCGCCTCTTCGCCGGCCCCGCGCTTCGGGCTCTGGCCGCCTCGTGGCGGATCAGCACGGTGGACGAGACGCGCTGGCGTTCGCTCTACGAAGCCCGGCGTCCGCACGTGTTCCTGCTCTGGCACGAGGCGCTTCTGCCGCTGCTGTGGCATCACCGGCGGCAGTCGATCGCCATCGTGGTGAGCGAGGCCCGGGATGGGCAGTACCTCGCCGACTTCGCCGCCGCGCTGGGCTACCGAACGATCCGGGGCTCGAGCACGCGCGGCGCCGCCCGAGCGCTGCTGGGCGCGGTGCGCGAGCTGCAGGCCGGCAACGCGGTCGCGTTCACTCCCGACGGACCGCGGGGCCCCCGCCGGGAGATGAAGCCCGGCGTGGTCAGGGCGGCCCAACGCGGAGGAGGGATGATCGTGCCGCTCCACGCCGAGGCGGATCGAGCCTGGCGGTTAGATTCCTGGGATCGATTCCTGATTCCCCAGCCGGGCGCCCGCGTGCGGATTCGCTACGGACGCCCGTTCGAGGTGCCGGCCGGTGAGGCGGGGCTCGCCGCGGGGCTGGCCGACGCGGAGGAGCGCCTGGGCGAAATCGTGGGGAGCGAGGGGTGAGCAGCCGCCGAGGCGACACGCATCGGATCATGCGTTGGCTGTGGACCAGCCGCCGCCTGGATGCGCGGCTCGCCCGCCTTGCGCTGCTGCCGGTATCCGGGCTCTGGCGCCTGGCGATGGACACTCGGCTGGTGGCCTATCGTCGCGGCTGGTTCCCCGTGCAGGATCTCCCGCTGCCTTCGGTCGCGGTGGGCAACCTGACCGTCGGTGGCTCGGGCAAGACCCCGATCGCCATTTGGATCGCCCGTCACTATGTCGAGCGCGGCGTGCGGCCGGGGATCCTGCTGCGCGGCTACGGGGACGACGAGGTGCTGGTGCACCAGCACTCCGTGCCGGAGGCGGTGGTCGTGGCCGACCCGGATCGCGCGGCGGGGGCGGAGCGCGCCCTGGCGAACGGGGCCCAGGTGCTGGTGCTCGACGACGCGTACCAGCGGCTCGACGTGCATCGCGACCTCAACTTGCTCGTGATGAGCGCCGAAGCCGCCCGGGCGGTCCGCTGGCCGCTGCCCGCCGGGCCCTGGCGCGAGGGATGGGCGGCGCTGGACCGCGCCGATGCGGTGATCGTGACCCGAAAGCGGGCCACGTCCGAGGCCGCTTTGGCGCTCGCGCAGCAGCTCGAAGGCCGCGTACGCGGCCCGATCGCCGTGGCCCACCTCGGCCTCGGAACCCTGGAAGGCCTGGTCAGCGGAACCCGCCGGCCCGCCGGCAGCTTGGCGGGAAAGCGAGTCGTGGCCGCCTCCGGCATCGCCGATCCCGACGCGTTCGTGGCGCAAACCAAGGCGACGGGCGCCGCCGTGCAGGTGGCCACGTGGAAAGACCACCACGACTACCGCGACGAGGACGTCGCCTGGCTGGCCCATGCCGCCCGCCGCGCGGATCACGTCGTGATCACGCAGAAGGACGCCGTGAAGCTGCGCGACCGGTGGCCGGCCGCCGTCCCCGAGCCGCTGGTGGCGCTGCTCGACCTGAACTGGGAAGTGGGCGGCGACCGGATCGCCGCCGTGCTGGATGCCGTCGTCACCCCGGTGGACCGTCTGTAACCCACTCTCGGAGCGCCCGGACATTCTATGAGCACCACGAGCCGCCCCTCGTCTTTCCTCATCCGCCCGGACAAGGACACCTTCCTCAACGAAGAAAATCCGTTCGAGGCGATGATGTCCCGCTTCGACTACGCGGCCCAGCGGCTGAATCTGGATCCCGGGCTCTACAAGGTGCTGCGCACCCCCGAGAAGCAGATCATCGTCGCCGTGCCGTTCCTGCGCGACAACGGTGAAGTGGACGTCCTGACCGGCTACCGCGTGCTGTACAATACCAGCCGCGGGCCGGCCAAAGGCGGCATCCGGTTCGACATGAACGTGACCTTGGACGAGGTGAAGGCGCTGGCGGCTTGGATGACGTGGAAGTGTGCGGTGGTCAACATCCCGTTTGGGGGCTCCAAGGGTGGCGTCGTGTGCGACCCCTCCCTCCTCTCGAACGCCGAGCTCGAACGCATTACCCGCCGCTATACCTCCGCCATCATCGAAACCCTGGGCCCCGACTCCGACGTGCCCGCGCCGGACGTGAACACCAACGAGCGGATGATGGCGTGGATCATGGACACCTATTCCATGCACAAGCGCCACACGGTCACTGCGGTGGTGACCGGCAAGCCCGTCGAGATGGGGGGATCGCTGGGCCGGCGCGAGGCCACGGGCCGGGGCTGCATGATCGTCACCCGCGAGGCGCTCCGGAAGCTGCGCATGCCCATCGCCGGGACACGAGTGGCGGTGCAGGGATTCGGGAACGTCGGCTCGATCGCGGCGCAGCTCATGGAGGAGCTCGGCCTCACCGTCGTGGCGGTGAGCGACAAGTCGGGCGGGGTCTACAACCCGAAGGGCCTCCGCATCAAGCACCTGCAGGAGTTTGTCAAGCCGCACCGCTTCCTGAACGAGTACAAGGAGGCGGAGCAGCTCACCAATGACCAGTTGCTGACGGTCGAGTGCGAAGTGCTGGTGCCCGCCGCGCTCGAGAACGTGATCACCAGCCAGAACGCGCGCGACATCAAGGCCCGGATCATCTGCGAGGGCGCCAACGGCCCGACGACCGCGAATGCGGACAAGATCCTCGAGGAGGGCGGCGTCTTCGTCATCCCCGATATCTTGGCGAACGCGGGTGGAGTAACCGTCAGCTACTTCGAATGGGTGCAGGACCGCGGCGGCTACTTCTGGGACGAGGAGACCGTGAATCAACGCCTGGAGCGCATCATGGTGCGGTCGTTCGACGAGGTGGCGAGTATGGCCGGGAGGCACGGAGTCAACATGCGCATCGGCGCGTACATGCTGGCGATCGAGCGGGTGGCGGCAGTGCACCGGCTACGCGGCCTGTACGCCTAGGTTGCCCACCTGGGTGGAGATCGTCCTTCTGGCCATCGGGAAGCTGCGTCCGAGCTACCGGGCGGCGTGCGACGACTACGTCCGCCGGCTCGGGCGTTACGTCCGGCTCCGGGAAGTGGAGGTCAGGGAAGCGAGCCGGGCCCCGACTGTGGAGGCGCAGCGGACCGAGGAGGAGGGCCGGCTCCTGGCCAAGCTGCCGGCGGGCTCGCGCCTCGTGGCGCTGGCCCGCCACGGCGCCGCCTGGAGCAGCGAGGAGCTGGCCCGGCGGGTCGAGCATTGGACCCTCGAGGCCCGACCGGTCGTCTTCGCGCTCGGTGGGTCGCACGGCCTGGCCGCCGACTTCATCGCCCGCGCGTCCGACCGCTGGAGCCTGGGTCCGCTCACGCTGCCGCACGAGCTCGCGCGGGTGGTGGTGGCCGAGCAACTCTACCGCGCATGCACCATCCTGCGGGGGGAGCCGTACCACAAGGGTGCCGGTGACGGCGGATGACCGAATGGTTCGAGGAGTGGTTCGGTGAGGAGTACCTGCAGCTCTATCCCCACCGCGACCTGGCCGAGGCGGAGCGGGCGGTGGCGCTCATCCTGGAGCGGGTCGGTTTCACCCCCGGCTGGCGCGTGCTCGACGTCGCCTGTGGGGCGGGTCGCCATTCCCGCGCCTTCGAGGCCGCCGGCGCGGGATGCGTCGGGCTCGACTTGTCGGCCGCGCTCCTGCGCGTCGCGCGCGGAGTGACCGGCGCCCCGCTCGTCCGCGCCGACATGCGAGCGCTCCCCGTCCGGCCGGGCTCGATGGACCTGACGGTCAATCTCTTCACCAGCTTCGGGTATTTCGATCTGGACACCGAGCACGCGGCCGCGCTGCGGCAGATGGTCGCCACTCTGAGACCGCGGGGATGGTTCGTGATCGACTTTCTCAATGCGCCAGCCGTGCGGGCTCGGCTGGTCGCGCGGGAGACCCAGCGGCTCGACGGCGCCGAGGTCCGGGTCACCCGCTCGGTCTCGCCCGACGAGCGCTTTGTCTGCAAGACGATCGAGACGGCAAGCGGGCGCCGGTTCACCGAGCGGGTCCGCTTGTTCGGTGCCGACGAGATCGCGGCCATGCTGGCCGGGGCCGGCGTCGCGGTGCGGTACCAGTTCGGCGACTACGACGCCTCCCCACTGCGCTCCGACTCTCCCCGGACCATCCTCCTTGGGCAGGCCACATGAGCCTGCGCTTCGTCGCCACGCCGCTCGAGCACGCCTTCGAGGCACCGGCGCCGCGTGCCGCGGCGCTCGATCCCGCGCTGACGGCGGCTTTCGTCACCTCCGCCGGGCGCGAGCGGCAGCTGGCGCGGCTGCTGTCGGCCGGTGCGCTGGCCGTCACCACCGGCCAGCAGCCCGGGCTCTTCACTGGGCCGCTCTATGCCATCCACAAGGGGCTCAGCGCGGCCGCCTTGGCCCGGTTGCTTGAGCGGCGCTGGAGCCGGCCGGTGGTGCCTGTCTTCTGGTTGGCCGGCGACGATCACGACTTCGCCGAGGCGAGCACCGCATCGTGGATCGCGGCCGATGGCCTGGTCGCCACCGCCGCACTTCCCCCTCGGCCGGCTGACGCACCGCTCACGCCGATGTACCGGCAGCCGCTCGGCGACGGTGTGGTCCCCGCGCTCGAGGCGCTCGCCAAGGGACTGCCGGCGTCCGAGTTCCGGGATGCCGCGCTCGCCTGGCTGCAGCGCCACTACCAGCCCGCTGCGACTGTCGCAGGCAGCTTCGCCGGCGCGATCGCCGAGCTGCTGGACCCGTTCGGCGTCCTTTGCTTCGACAGCACCCACCCAGCGGCCAAACGGGCCGCCGCGCCGCATCTCGTCCGTGCGCTCCAGCAAGCGCCCGCCCTCGATGACGAGCTCGACCGCTGGTCCGAGGCGCATGGTGTCACGGCCCGGACGTCCGGGATCACCGTCGGCGACGGCGCCTCGCTCGTGATGGTCGAGGCTGGGCTCGGGCGGGATCGCCTGGTGCTGGACGGCCAGAGTTTCGTGACCCGCCGGAGCCGCGAGCGGTTCGACCTCGCCGCGATCGAGCGGATCGCCG
>DAIPLK010000015.1:11234-14146 GCA_036769285.1 Gemmatimonadales bacterium
GTGACCCGCCGGAGCCGCGAGCGGTTCGACCTCGCCGCGATCGAGCGGATCGCCGAGGCGGAGCCCACGCGCCTCTCGCCCAACGTGCTCCTCCGGCCCGTGATCGAGAGCGCACTCCTTCCGACGGTGGCCTATCTCGGCGGGCCAGGGGAGCTGCGCTACCTGGCCCTCACGCCGCCGGTGTACGCGCGGCTCGGGATTCCCCGGCAGCTCCCGCTTCCCAGATGGTCGGGGGTCATCGTCGAGCCCCGGGTCGACCGGGTGCTCGAGAAGTTCGGCGTCCGGCTGGCGGACCTGTTCGAGCCGCCGGGGGCGCTCGAGACCCGCTTGGTGCGCTCGCAGCTCCCGGCCGAAGCGGTGCAGGCCCTCGAACGGATCCGCTCCGCGGTGGAGGAGGGCTACGGCGTGGTCGAGCGCGCCGCGGCGGACATCGATCCGACGCTGGCGCGGCCCGCCCAGGCTGCCCGGCAGCAGGCCCTCAGCGGGACGCAGGAAATCGAGAAGAAGCTCGTATCGCATCTCAAGCGCCGGCAGGAGACGGAACTCGTGCAGCTGGCGCGCGCCCGAACGGCGATAGCGCCGAACGGGAAGCCTCAGGAACGGGTGCTGACCGTGGCGCCGTTTCTCGCCCGGTACGGGCCGGGGTTGCTCCAGGATCTGGCCGAGGCCTTCGAGGGCTGGTATCGCGGCGCCCTTGAAGGCGCCTCGGAACCGTCGTAGACTCGACCCATGTCGGTCATCGCGCTCTTCCTGCTCGTGGCGCTGCTCATCCCGATTCTGGGAATCGTGGTGGACTCGCCGATCGGGCGCGCGCTGGCACGGCGGCTCGAAGGCCCCCAGGAGATCCCGCCGGGGGTCGCCGCGCTCGCCAAGCGCGTCGAGCTGCTCGAGGCCGAGGTGGACGACCTCAACCGCAGTCTGCAGAGCCTCCAGGACGAGAACGCCTTCCTCCAGCGCTTGCTCGCCGACCCATCGTCGCGTTCCACCCTCCCACCACCACCCGGGTCCTGACCGCCGCCGCGCACCGCAGCCCGCGACCGGCGGTGATGGTGGCCGCGGGGATCCTGCTCAGCCGGATCGTTGGACTGATTCGGAACCGGGTCTTCGCCCACTACTTCGGCACGTCCGACGCCGCCGATGCCTTCAATGCGGCGTTCAGGATCCCCAACTTCCTGCAGAATCTGTTCGGCGAGGGGGTGCTGTCGGCCTCGTTCATCCCCGTCTACGCGGGGCTGCGTGCGCGCGGGCAGACCAAGGAGGCCGAACGGGTGGCCGGGGCGGTGGCCGCGCTGCTGGGGCTGGTAACGGCGGTGCTGGTCCTGGTCGGCATCCTGGCGACGCCTTGGCTCATCGCGGTCATCGCACCCGGGTTCTCGGGGGAGAAGCGGTGGGTCACAATCCGTCTCGTCCGCATCCTCTTCCCCGGTGCCGGACTGCTGGTGCTCTCCGCCTGGTGTCTCGGGGTCCTCAACAGTCATCGCCGCTTCTTCCTGAGCTACGCGGCGCCCGTGCTCTGGAATGTCGTGATCATCGCGAGCCTGGTCGCCTTCGGCCGGGGCAGGGCGCAGTATCCGCTCGCCGAGATCGCCGCCTGGGGTTCGGTGATCGGCAGCCTGCTCCAGTTCGGCGTGCAGCTGCCGACGGTGATGCGCCTGCTCGAGGGTAGCCGGCCACGGCTGGTCCACGGCTCCGCCCACGTGCAGGAGGTCCTCCGCAATTTCGGGCCGGTCTTCGTCGGTCGCGGCGTCGTCCAGATCAGCGCGTACGTGGATACCGTCCTGGCGAGCCTCCTGCCCACCGGCGCGGTCGCCGCGCTTTCCTACGCCCAGGTGCTGTACACGCTCCCCGTGAGCCTCTTCGGGATGTCGGTCTCCGCCGCGGAGCTTCCCGCGATGGCGAGCGCGCTGGGGAGCGAGGCGGAACGGGCTGCCTATCTGCGACAACGTCTCGGTGCAGGGCTCCGGCAGATCGCGTTCTTCGTGGTGCCGTCGGCGATGGCATTTCTGTTCCTCGGCGACGTCGTGGCGGGCGCGCTCTACCAGACCGGGGCGTTCACCCGGTCGATGACAGTGTACGTATGGGGGATCCTGGCCGGGTCGGCAGTCGGGCTCCTGGCGTCCACGATGGGCCGCCTCTACGCCTCCACCTACTACGCCCTGCACGACACCCGCACGCCTCTGCGCTTCGCGGTGCTCAGGGTCGCGCTCACCATCGGCCTCGGCTACCTGTTTGCGCTGCCGCTCCCGGTGGCCCTCGGCGTGGCCCCGCGCTGGGGGGCGGCCGGGCTCACGGTGTCGGCGGGAATCGCCGGATGGATCGAGTTCGTCCTCCTGCGTCGCGCGCTCAACCGCCGGATCGGGGAGACCGGACTCCCGCTGGCGCTCGCGGCACGCCTGTGGGGAGCCGCCGCGGCCGGGGCTGCCGCCGCCTGGGCGGTCCGTGCCGCGCTCCCCGTTCACCAGCCCCTGGTTTCGGCCCTCGTGCTGCTGAGCGTCTACGGAGCAGTGTATTTTTTGCTGACCGACCGCCTCGGCATCCCCGAGGCCGGTGCGGTGATGCGCCGCCTGCGACCGCGAGACCCGGGGGCTGGCGCGGCGGTCTAACCGGTCGGCCACAGAGTTCATGACGGTTCCAGGCATCCCAGAAGCGCTCCAGCGCAAGCTCGACACCCTTCCCGACGGCCCCGGCGTCTACCTGTGGAAGGACGCGAGCGGGGAGATTCTCTACGTCGGCAAGGCCAAGCGCCTGAACAGCCGCGTGCGCAGCTACTTCGCGGCGGATTTCGATGCCAGCCCCAAGAACCGCCTGCTCCAGCGCCTGATCGCCGACGTCGAGACGATCGTCGTGCCCTCCGAGCCCCAGTCGCTGATTCTCGAGAACAACCTGATCAAGGAGTACCGGCCGCGGTTCAA
>DAIPLK010000015.1:14246-30095 GCA_036769285.1 Gemmatimonadales bacterium
TGCCTCGACTACCACATCGGCCGCTGCCGCGCGCCGTGCGTCGGCTGGCAGAGCGAGGACGACTACCGGCGAATGGTGCAAGATGTGGTGGACTTTCTGGAGGGCCGTACCGGCGACGTGCGCCAGAGGGTCCGTGAGGCGATGCTGGCGGCCAGCGCACGCGAGGACTTCGAGCGCGCCAAGGACATGCGTGATGCGCTCCGCTGGCTCGAGCGGCTGGAGGAGCCGGCCAGCGTCGAGGTGATCGGCACCGGTGACGCCGATGTCGTGGGGTACGCGCGCGACGGCGATGATGCCGTCGGCGTGCTGATCCGCGTTCGCGAGGGCCGGGTGGTGGGCCGCGAGCACCGGTTCCTCGAAGGCCTGGAGGAGGAAGCGGACGGCGCCGTGCTGAGCGCCTTCCTCGTGCGCTATTATGTCCCGGCGGAGTCGCGGGCCCGCCGGGTCGTGATCCCGTTCCCGCCCGACGACTGGGATGCCCTGCGCCAGCTGCTGCCCGACGCGATCTGGTCGGTGCCCCGGCGGGGCACGGCGCAGCGCTGGCTCGAGCTCGCCGACCACAACGCGCGCCATCTGCTCGAGAGCCTCCGCATCGAGTCGTTCGAGACCGAGGAGCGCGCCGAGGACCCGGTCTACGCGCTGGGCCGTGACCTGGGCCTCAACGTGGTGCCGCGGAGCCTCGTCTGCGTGGACATCTCCCACAGCCAGGGCCGGGACACCGTCGGGGCGCTGGTCTGGTTCGAGGCCGGCCGCCCGAAGAAGAGTGAGTACCGCAAGTTCAAGATCCAGGGCCTGGGACAGCAGGATGACTTCGCGGCCATCCACGAGGTCATCACCCGCTACCTCACACGCCGCCGCGACGAGGGGCTGCCGATTCCGGATCTCATCGTCATCGACGGTGGCAAGGGCCAGCTCCAAGCTGCGCTCGATGCGATGGAGAAGGTCGGCCTCGGTCCCATCGCAATGGCGAGCCTCGCCAAGCGCGAAGAGGAGGTATTCCTCCCGGGCCGCGCGGAGAGCCTCCGCCTCTCCCGCCGGAGCCCTTCGTTACGGCTGCTGCAGCGCGCACGAGACGAAGCGCACCGCTTCGGGCTGGCCTACAACCGGCAGCGCCGAAGCACGCGCACGATCACCTCGGAGCTGCTCAACATTCCGGGGGTGGGGCCGAACCGGCGCCGCCAGCTCCTGGAGCGGTTCGGCAGCCTGGCCGGAGTGAAGTCCGCGTCGGTCGCCGAGCTCGCGACGGTCCCCGGATTCTCCACGCGGCTCGCGGAACGAGTGCTTGATCACCTGAACGACGCCACGTGACGCCGGCCGCCGGCGCCGACTGGGTGCTCGAGTGCTCGAACTGCGGCGCACACCGTGGTCCCGAGGGGCTACCCACGGTATGCCAAGCCTGCGGCCTGCCCTGGCTGGTCCGCTACCCCCGGCGATCGCCGACGTTGATCGACCGCGCCGAGGTCCGCCGCGGCCACGGAATGTGGCGCTTCCGCCCCTTCCTCCCGCTTCTGGCCGGTGAGGCGCCCGTCACGCTCGGCGAGGGAGACACGCCGCTGCTCCCGATTCGCCGCGCAGGTCGCCGGCTCGGCATGGACGATCTCTGGGTCAAGGACGAGGGCGCCAACCCGACCGGCTCGTTCAAGGCTCGGGGACTCGGGGTCGCCGTGACCCGCGCCATGGCGGCCGGAGCCGGGGGCTTCGTGCTGCCGACGGCAGGCAACGCCGGCGTCGCCGCGGCGGCCTACTGCGCTCGCGCCGGCGTGCCGGTCCGGGTCTACGCCCCCCGCACAACGCCGCGCCCCATCCTGTCTCAGATTCTCGCCTACGGCGGAGAGCTGATCCTGTTGGAGGGACACATCGGAGATTGCGGCCAGGCCTCCCGGGCGTACGCGGCCGAGACCGGAGCCGTGGACCTTTCCACGCTCCGGGAGCCATACCGGATCGAGGGCAAGAAGACACTCGGCCTCGAGCTCGCGATGCAGCTGGGGTGGACGCTGCCCGACGCGGTCATCTACCCGACTGGCGGTGGCACGGGCCTGATCGGCATGTGGAAGGCGTTCACTGAGCTCCGGCACGCCGGCTGGGTAAGCGGAGCCCTCCCACGCCTGTATACCGTGCAGAGCAGCGGCTGCGCCCCGGTTGTCCGTGCCTTCACGGCCGGGGTCGAGGAGTGCCGCCCCTGGGAAGATCCGTGGACCATGGCCAGCGGCCTACGCGTGCCGGCGCCACTCGGCGGACGGCTGATGTTACGGGTGCTGCGCGAAAGCGGCGGGGACGCGGTAGCCGTGGACGACGCGGAACTCGATCTCGAGGCGCGGGTCGCCACGCGGGAGGAGGGAGTGGACTTCTCGCCTGAGGGGGGCGCGGCGCTGGCCGGGGCACGTGCGCTGCTCACGCGGGGAGCGCTCCGCCAGGAGGACCGCGTCGTGGCGTTCAACACCGGTGCCGGCTGGCTCTACCGGGACCCCGGGGATTTGCCTCTGGTCTGAGCCTCGGCCATATTTATAAGTCTATGCCTGATGGACGTTTTGCCATCCTCGACCCGGCCGCCGGAATCAGCGGCGACATGCTGCTTGGTGCACTGGTCGCCGCAGGCGCATCCGCCGACTGGCTCAGCGGCTTGCCGGCGCGACTCGGTGCGCCGGAGGTGACGATTAGGGTAGAGACGGTCGATCGCTGCGGCGTGCGCGCGACCAAGGTCAACGTGGTACTCCCGGGAGGCGTTCAGGAGGCGCCCGCCGAGCCGGTTCATCACCACGACCACACTGAGCCCCATGACCATGCCCGCGGCCACGGTCTCCATGGGCATCCCGAAACACGGGCGCCGCACCGGCACATCGGCGACCTGATCGCCGCCGTCGAGCGGGCCCCGCTGTCCGAGTGGGTCCGCGAACGCGCCGTGCGCGCGTTCCGCCTGCTCGGAGAGGCCGAGGGCCGAGTCCATGGAGTGGCGCCGGAGCAGGTGGCCCTGCACGAGGTGGGGGCGGTGGACGCGCTCATCGACATCGTCGGGGCGATCGAAGGGTTCGAGCAGCTGGGCATCCGCCGGATCTACAACCGACCGGTGAGCCTAGGCGGCGGCTGGGTGCGTGCGGCGCACGGCGTGATCCCCGTGCCGGCCCCCGCTACGGCCATTCTGCTCGAGGGCGTCGAGATCGGGCCGAACGGCCCGGTCTCGGGTGAGGCCGTCACACCAACCGGCGCGGTGCTCCTGCGGGTGCTGTCCGAGGGTCCACCCCCCGCGCGCTGGCGCTCGGTCCTCGGCGGTGCCTGGGGCGCCGGTGGGCGAAACCCCGACTCGTACCCGAACGCGCTGCGGCTCATTCTGGCGGAGCCTGCTGCCGAGGCGGGCGAGGTCACGCTGCTCTCGACCGACCTGGACGACCTGAGCCCTGAATACCTCGATCCCTTGCGCGAGGCGCTGGTGGCGGCGGGCGCGCTCGACGTCCAGGTGTGGTCCACCCAGATGAAGAAGGGGCGCACGGGCTTCCGAGTGGAGGCCGTAGTGGCTCCGGCCGACGCAGATCGGGTGGCGGATGCCTTCTTCCGTCACAGTACGACCGCCGGGGTCCGTCGGCAGGGCGCCGAGCGGGTCACGCTGGCCCGGCGGGAGCTGCAGGTGGAGGCCGCCGATGGCACCCGCGTCCGGGTCAAGGTGCTGGACGCGCCCGATGGACTCCGCATGAAGCCGGAATACGATGACGTGGCGGCCCTGGCTCGACGCACGGGGCAGCCTGCCCATGAGGTGGCAAGGGACTTGCGTGATAGGGCTTTTCGCCTGGTGTCCGGCGAAGGAGCCAGCCGGATCCAGACCCCGAACAAGGAGTCGTGACGAGTGAACGCACAGATCGCGTCGGCCCTCATCCTGCTCTCGCTCGGCGCCACGGTCGCCGCCGCCCAGCAGCCGGTCCTGAATGACCGGGTGGCCAAGTCGATGCCCGGCAGGTACGAGGCAGCCGCCTGCAACATCAAGCCGAACCACTTCAAGGTGAGTAGCGGCGCCGCGTACCTCAAGACCAGCATCGAGACCGAAGTGCCGGAGAACAAGGCCCGCACGCTCAACAGCGGACAGAAGGTGATCCTCGAGGCAATGGAGCAGAACGGCCAGGACAAGAATCCAGCCGCCTGGTATTACCTGGGCCGCATCTATCTGCAGCAGGGTGACCTCTACCACGCCGATACCGCACTCACGCGGGCCGAGCAGCTGGCGCCGGACTGCGCCAAGGACATCGCCGGCTACCGCCGGAATGCCTGGGTCGCACTGGTGAAGGCCGGCAGCAAATTCGAGGAGGACAAGAACGCGGACTCCGCGCTCGCGCTCTACCGGCAGGCCGGTTCGATCTATCGCGGCTCGCCGATCGCGTTCTATCAGATCGCGGCGCTTCTGAACGACAAGGGGCAGACCGACAGCGCGGCGTACTACTTCGGCATGGCGGCCGCGGTGGCCGCCGACGCCAAGGACACAACCGATCTCAAGTACCGGAACCGCTCGGCGTTCAATCAGGGCGCGCTGCTGCTCAACGGCAAGAAATACGACCAGGCTGCCGTCGTGTTCGAGCAGTATCTCAAGTGGGTCCCGAACGACAACGAGGCCAAGCGGGGTCTGGCCGCGGCCTACCGGGGGCTCGGCAAGGTCGAGCAGGCGCAGGCGCTGGAAAAGGAAATCGTCGCGGCCGGCGGGGCGCCCGGTGCAGGCGGGGGCGGGGGCGCAGCATCGCAGGATCTGATGTCCGCGGGAGTGAACGCGTACAACGACAAGAAATACGCGGACGCGGCGGCCGCGTTCGAGAAGCTGGTGGCGGCCGAGCCGAATAACCGCGATGCGCTCTCCAACCTCAGCAATACGTATCTTGCCATGAAGGACGGGCCGAGGCTCGCCCAGACCGCGGACAAGCTCGTCGCCATCGAGCCGCTCAGCGAGAATGCACTCAAGCTGCGGGGCGAAGGGTACAAGCAGAGCGGCAAGGTGGATGAGGCAGTCAAGACCGCCGAGCAGGTGCTCGCACTCCCAGCCGACGTCAAGGCGTCGGATTTTTCCGCGACCGCAGGCGGCGCGACGTTGACGCTCTCCGCTACCGGCCGATCGGCGCAGACGCCCTCCGGCAAGCCGATCGCCCCGGTCGCGGTGCCGATCGTGGTCGAGTTCCTGGACGCCACGGGCGGGGTCGTCGCCGTTCAGGAGGCGCAGATCCCGCAGCTGGCCGCCGGCGCTTCTCAGGAGGTGAAGGTGGCTGCCCAGGGCGGCGGCGTCGCCGCCTGGCGGTACAAGCGAAAGTAGCTTGACACAAGGAGCGGTCATGGCGGGAGCACAGGCGGAGCGGTCGGCCGGCGCCGGCCTGACCACCACGCGGGCGCCGTTCATCGAGCAGGCCCAGGCCGAAGGGCGGCTGTACATCAGCCAGCCGTACGAGCTCTACACCGAGGCCAACCACGAGGCCTGGCGCCGGCTGTTCACGCGGATGGGCGACCGTTGGAGCCGCTACGCCAACCCGCGCTTTCTGCAGGGCATCGACAATCTCTGCCTCGATCCCAACCGGGTACCGAGGCTGGAGGACGTCAATCGATTTCTCAGCCCGCTCACCGGATTCAAGGCCAAGCCGGTGAGCGGGTACGTTCCTTCCTTTCTCTTCTTCGACTGCCTTCGCAACCGCGAGTTCCCCACCACCATCACGATCCGGGACGGCGCCACGCTGGACTACCTCCCGGAGCCGGACATCTTCCACGATATCGCCGGCCACGTGCCGATGCATACCGATCGTGCATTCGCCGATACCCTGGTGCGATTCGGCGACTGCGCGCATACGGCGGCAGATATCGTGGCCGGGATTCGCGACGAACCGGAGCAGATTCGGCGGATCACGAGCATCTTCAAGGCCCTCGCCCGCTTCTTCTGGTTCACCATCGAGTTCGGCCTGATGCGGAGCCCCGACGGGCTCAAGGTGTACGGCAGCGGGCTGCTCAGCTCCCACGGCGAGATCGCCCATGCCATCGACTCGCCGGACGTGCAGCGCTACCCGATCCAGCTCGAGTGGGTCATCAACCAGTACTTCGAAATCGACCACTACCAGCCGCTCCTGTTCATCGTGGACTCGTTCGACCATCTCTTCGACCTGGTCGGCCAGCTGGAGCGGTGGATGCGGGCCGGCCGGCTGAACAACGTCTCGGCGGGGGAGCCGCAGGTGAGCGAGCCCGATCTCCGGAGCTTCTTGCAGGCGTCTGGAGCCAAGTGACGATCGGCTTGACACCGGACACGAGGCCGGTCACATTCACCTCGCATCCCGCGGGCGTAATTCAGTGGTAGAATGCCAGCTTCCCAAGCTGGACGTCGCCGGTTCGAGTCCGGTCGCCCGCTCTCCGCTGTTCAGCCTCCTGCTCGCTATGCCCCTCAGCATGCATCGAATTGGGCCCGAGCACCGATCCTCCGCAACGGGCTCAACCGGGTCGTCCTGCTAATCCGCGCCTACCTTCGGCGCCCGGCGTAGGCCGCATAGCGTACGGTCTGCGGCGTGCGGCACCCGAGTCCCGATCGATTCGCGGCCGGACACGGTCTCCCGGCCGGCTCCTGCTGCCGACTTGCGTGCGGCGCAGCCGATTCACGGTGCCGCGCGACCTCTGCTCATCACCCTCCTGTGGCGGCCGGCCGACACCTCCTGCGTCGTTTCGCTCTGTTCGTAACTACCTTCACCACGCACTCTAGACCGCGCCCCCACCGTGCGGCACGAGGGGATACATTTCGCCGGTGCCCAGAGACGCCATGATCGTGTCCGACACCCCGAGCCGGTCACTCGAACGAGCGCTCCATGAGCGCTTCGGTCTGCGGGAGTTCCGACCCGGCCAGCGTGAGGCCGCCCTGGCCGTGCTCGAGGGGCGCGATCTTGTGGCGGTCATGCCCACCGGCGCCGGCAAGTCGCTCTGCTTCCAGCTCCCGGCGCTGCTGCTCGACGGTACCACGGTTGTGGTGTCACCCCTCATCGCGCTCATGAAGGACCAGGTGGACGGTCTCCGTGCCCGCGGGATAGCGGCGGCAACCCTGCATTCGGGACTGTCATCGCAGGAGCGCGCCGAGGTCGAGGCCGAGCTGGCCTCCGGGCGACTGAGCCTGCTGTACGTCGCGCCCGAACGGCTCGGCAGCAGCACCTTCCGCGACGGGCTCCGCCGCATCCGTCCGGTTCGCCTGATCGTGGACGAAGCACATTGCATCAGCCAGTGGGGACATGATTTCCGTCCGGACTACCGGCGACTCGCCGGCTTCCGCGCCGAGCTCGGCGTGCCCGTGGCCGCGTTCACGGCCACCGCCACGCCCGAGGTGCGAGCCGACATCTCGGCGCAACTCGCCCTCCGCAACCCTCTGGACCTGATCACGGGCTTCGAGCGGACAAACCTGACGCTCGCGGTCCAGGTCTGCCGCCGCCGCCAGGAAAAGGCGGCGGCGCTTTCCCGCCTACTGGCGGAAGTCGGGCCGCCAGGCATCGTGTACGCGGCCACTCGCAAGGCCGTCGAGCTGTGGGCGGACTACCTCGCCGGGCAAGGGCTTCGCACCGGGCGCTACCACGCCGGTCTCTCCGACCAGGAGCGCACGCAGGTGCAGGAGGACTTCGCGGCGGGACGGCTCGACGCCATTGCCGCCACGAACGCCTTCGGGATGGGGGTCGACAAGCCGGATATCCGGTTCGTGGCTCACGCGGAGCTGCCGGGGAGCGTCGAGGCGTACTACCAGGAGGCCGGTCGCGCGGGCCGGGACGGCCTACCGTCGCGCTGCACGCTGCTGTTCTCGCCCGCGGATGTCCGCACCCAGGAGTTCTTCCTCGCCGGGTCGAATCCGTCATCCACCGTGCTCCGCTCGGCGTGGCGTCTGCTGGGAGATGGGGCCCCGGATGACGCGATCGTCGAGCGGCTCGCGCACGATGCCGCCACCTCGATGAGCGCGGCCACCGCGGTGCGGTTGCTGCGCCGTGCGGCCGAGAGTGCGGGAATCGCACCGGGCGTCGGACCGGTTCCGCTCGACGATAACGCACGCGAACTCAAGGCGCGCCGCGACCGGGAACGACTCGACACCATGGTGCGGTACGCCTTCTCCCGCGGGTGTCGCACGCGATTCATCTACGACTACTTCGCCGGTGGCGCCCGGGGCGGGGCAGCCCCGCGCTGCGGCACGTGCGACGTTTGTCTGGGGTGGGGCCGCACCAGCGGGCGACCGCTCGACGAAGCGGAGCTCCTCCGGGTGAGGATCGCCCTGTCGGGCGTGGGGCGACTCTCCGGGCGGTTCGGCGTCGAGCGGATCGCTCAGGTGCTCACGGGAAGCCGGGTGCGCGAGATCCTGGACCGCCGGCTCGACCGCGTGCCCACCTACGGAAAGCTCGCGGGCGTCGCGCTCGACCAGGTGAAGGAGCTGCTCAACGTGCTCGCAGATGCCAGGCTCATCGAGCGACAGGGCATCGAGGGTGGCCGGCCGGGTGCATTCGTCCTGGCACTCACGCCCGAGGGGCGACGCGTGGCGCTCGGCGAAATCCGGCCCGAACTCGCACTCCCGGCACCGGTGGAATCGCGCCGTGGAGGCGGGCGCGCCACCGCGCGCAAGGCTCCCCGCGGCGCGAGCACGGCGGACCGGCCAGTCGGTGAGCCTGGCGGCGAGGCAGACCCCGAGCTGCTCGCGCGGCTCAAGCGCTGGCGGACGGACGAAGCTCGCCAACGCGGGATGCCCCCATACGTCATCTTCCACGACCGGACGCTCGAGGCGCTGGCCGCCTCCCCCCCGCAGGACCGCGATTCGCTGCGCCGAGTGCCCGGCATCGGCCCCGCCAAGCTCGAGGCCTACGGAGAGGCGCTGCTCCGACTCCTGGGCTGAGCCGGCCGCATCGCCGTGTGCTAAACGAACTTGAGAAGTCACTTCGACCTAGAGACCGAAGTGATTCCGGGTCTTGAATTTACCCACCTGCAAGGTCATCTTTCTCCACCTATGCGTACGCGACTGTCTCTTGCGGGTGAGAACCGATGATCCGGGTGACGTCAGTGCAGCCGGATACCATCGCGGAAGAGCTCGGGCTCCGGGAAGGGACCGAGCTGCTGGCCGTGAACGGTCGCGAGCTGGAGGACTTTCTCGACTGGGAGTTTCTCACGGCCGAGGAGGCGATCCTGCTGCACGTGCGTCAGCCCGACGGTGAGGAGATCGAGTTCGACATCGAGCGCCCGCTGGGCGAGCCGCTGGGCGTCTCGCTCGAGCCTGCGCGGATCCGCCGCTGTGCCAACCGGTGCGATTTCTGCTTCGTGGATGGCCTGCCCGACGGACTCCGCGACGTGCTGTACGTCCGGGATGACGACTACCGGCTCTCCTTCCGGTACGGCAACTTCGCCACCCTGACCAACCTCAAGCCCAGGGACGTGCAGCGCATCGTCGAGTACCGGCTGTCGCCCCTCTACGTTTCGGTGCATGCCACCGATCCGATGGTCCGCCGCTACCTGCTGCGCAATCCGACGGCGCCGGAGATTCTGCCGCAACTCCGTGAACTCGCGGAGCACGGCATTCGGTTTCACACCCAGATCGTCCTGTCGCCCGGCGTGAACGATGGCGCCGTGCTCGAGCAGACGCTGCGCGAGCTGTATGAGTTCGGCCCCGCGATCCTTGGCTGCTCGGTGGTGCCGGTGGGGCTCACGGAGTACAGCAAGCACCACCTGGTGCGGGAGCCGACGGCGGCAGAATGCCGCGCCGCAATCCGCCTGGTCGAGGCGCGCGCCGCGATCGCGTGTCGGGAACGCGGTATCCACTGGGCATTCGGTGCCGACGAGCTGTATCTCCGAGCTGGGGTCGAGCTCCCACCCGCGGAGATCTACGACGGCTTCGACCAGGTGGAGAACGGCGTTGGCAGCGTGCGGTGGCTGCAACGCCAGATCGAGCGCGGCGTCAGCGAGCTCCACGGCTGGACCGGTCGGCGGATCGGCGTGCTGACGGGGACCGCGATGGGCCAGCTCATGCCGATGGTGCTCGACCCCCTCGCTCGGCACACCGGGGCCGCGTTCGAGCTGATTCCGGTCGTGAACACGTTGTTCGGCGCATCGGTCACAACCGCCGGCCTCCTCCCCGGGACGGCGCTGCAGCAGGCGCTCGCCGGCCGCCGCGACCTCGACCTGGCGCTGCTGCCCGGCGAGTCGGTGAACGACGACGGCCTGTTCATGGACAGCATGAGCCTGGGCGTGCTCGCGGCTGCGGTACCGATGGAGCTGAGGCTCTCCAGGGACTTCATCGACGCACTTCATGAGCCGGTGGCTGCATGACCAAACCGACCGTCGCGATCGTCGGCCGTCCGAACGTGGGCAAGTCTACCCTCTTCAACCGCATCATCGGCGGTCGCCCGGCGATCGTCTCCGAGCACCCGGGCACGACGCGGGACCGGCACTTCGGCGGCGCCGAGTGGCAGGGCCGCCACTTCTGGGTGGTGGACACCGGCGGTCTGGTGCCGGAGTCCGAGGACTCGATGGATCGCGCTATCCGGCAGCAGGTGGAGTTCGCGCTGGCCGAGGCCGACGTGGTGATTCTCGTCGTGGACGGGCGCGAGGGGCTCAATCCGGTGGACAAGGCGATCGCGGAGCGCCTGCGCAAAGCGCAGCGTCCCGTGGTGCTGGCCGTGAACAAGCTCGACGATCTCGAGCAGAGCTCGGCGCAGTACGATTTCTACCAGCTCGGGTTCGGCGACCCGATGGGCGTGAGCGCGGCGGTGGGCAAGGGCAGCGGCGATCTGCTCGACGCAGTGGTCGAGCGCCTGCCGCCGTTCGACCCGACGGAAGCCGAGGAGACTATCGCCGTCGCGGTGGTGGGCCGGCCCAATGCGGGCAAGTCCTCCCTGGTGAACCGCCTGCTGGGCGAGGAACGGCACCTGGTCGCCCCGGAAGCCGGCACGACGCGCGACGCGATCGACTCCCACTTGCGCTATCGAGGTCAAAGCCTCAACTTCATTGACACCGCTGGGTTACGCCGCCGTGCTAAAGTAGAAGATGACCTCGAGTTCTATTCCACCCTTCGGACCGAGCGCGCTATCGAGCGGGCGCAGGTCTGCGTGCTGGTGGTGGACGCCACGCTGGGCATGCACAACCAGGACCTTCGCATCGCCACCGAGGCATGGGAGCACGGGTGCGGCCTCATCGTCGTGGTCAACAAATGGGACCTGGTCGAGGAGAAGGACGCCAACACGGCGCGCCGCGGCCAGGAGGAATTGGTCGCGAAGGCACCGTTCCTCCGCTACGTCCCCTTCGTGTACGTCTCCGCGCTCACGGGCCAGCGCGTGCGAAAGATCCTCGACCTGATTCTCGAGGTGGCCAAGGGACGCGGGGAGCGGGTCCCGACGGCAGAGGTGAACCGGGTGCTCACGGCGCTGCTCGACCGCAACGCCCCCCCGCAGAAGCCGGGTGAGGAGGTGAAGCTGCTCTACGCCTCACAGATCGCGGTGGCGCCGCCGACCTTCGCCATCGTGAGCAACCGGCCCGACGACGTGCCCGACTCCTACCAGCGCTATTTGGTGCACGGTTTCCGGGAGGCGTGGCCGTTCCCCGGCTCACCGCTCAGGCTCAAGTTCACGGCGCGGGGATCGAGGCGCTGATGGCGATGCTGCCCTGGCTGCTCGCCTCGTACCTGCTCGGCGCCATTCCGACGAGTTACCTGGCGGGGCGACTGTTCGGGGGGATCGACCTCCGCGAACACGGCAGCCGCAACCTGGGCGCGACCAACCTGTACCGCGTGCTCGGCTGGCGCTTTGCGATTCCGGTGGGCCTCTTCGACGCGGCCAAGGGATTGGTACCGGTGCTGGTCTTCGCGCCGCGGGTGTCGGCCTCCGAGCTCTTTGCCCTGATCTGCGGCCTCACGGCGGTCGTGGGGCATGCGTTCTCGGTCTTCGTCGGCTTCAAGGGCGGGAAGGGCGTGGCCACGGCCGCGGGCGTGATGCTGGGGCTCACGCCGGTCGCGCTCGGCGTGGCGGCGGTAGTGTGGGTCGTGCTGGTGTATCTCACTGGCTATGTGTCGGTCGGGAGCATCGCCGCCGCGGCCGTCTTCCCGCTCGCGGTGTACGTGCTGGATCCGCCGGCCCATCCGGCCATGCTGTGGCTCGACGTCGCCGTGGCGGCCGCCATCGTCTGGTTCCACCGGGGCAACATTCGGCGGCTGCTGAACGGCACCGAGAACCGGTTTGGCCGGCACGCGACGGCGGCCCCACGCCCGTGAGCGCCGTCGCGGTCCTGGGCGCGGGAAGCTGGGGTACGACGCTCGCCAATCTGCTGGCCGGCAAGGGCGAGACGGTGCGGCTCTGGGCCTACGAGGCCGAGGTGGTCGAGGCCATCAACCGCACCCACGAGAACCCGGCGTTCCTGCCCGGCATCCGGCTGCACCACGGCGTGCGGGCGTTCGCCGATCCGCACGAGGCCGTCGCGGAGGCCCCCGTGATCGTCTCCGTGCCGCCGAGTCACGCGGTGCGTGCGGTGGTGAGCCGGCTACACGACGCGGTCGCGCCCGGCACGCTGGTGGTGAGCGCCACCAAGGGCATCGAGGCCGACACCCTCGCGCTCATGTCGGCGATCTTCGCGGAGTGCCTGCCGCAGGCTCGGTTCGCGGCGTTGTCGGGGCCGAGCTTCGCCCTGGAGGTGTGCCAGGGCCAGCCGACCGCCGTGGTGGCGGCGTCCCGCGACGAAGCGACCGCGCATGATGCCCAGCGCATTTTCGCCACCCCCACCTTCCGGGTGTATTCGGGACGGGACGTGGTCGGCGTCGAGCTCGGTGGCGCGCTCAAGAACGTGATTGCCATCGCCGCCGGCATCCTCGAGGGACTCGGCCTGGGCCACAATCCGCGCGCGGCACTGATCACTCGCGGGCTTGCCGAAATCACTCGGCTTGGGGTCGCCATGGGGGCCGATCCGCTGACCTTCGCCGGCCTGGCGGGGCTGGGCGATCTCGTGCTCACGACCACGGGGAGCCTCAGTCGCAACCGCGCTCTGGGCGTGGCGCTGGCGCAGGGAGTGACGCTCGAGCGCTACAACGCGACGCATCGGAGCGTCGCGGAAGGGGCCAATACGTCGCGCGCGGCCGCGGCGCTTGGGGCGCGCATGGGCGTCGAACTGCCGATCACCCAGAAGGTCTGCGAAGTCCTCTTCAGCGGGAAATCGGCGCGCGAAGCCGTGCCCGAACTGATGGGACGCGAACTCAAGTCGGAGCAGTGGAGATGACCACCACCC
Source organism: Gemmatimonadales bacterium (assembly GCA_036769285.1). Classification (GTDB taxonomy): domain Bacteria; phylum Gemmatimonadota; class Gemmatimonadetes; order Gemmatimonadales; family GWC2-71-9; genus CAVVWJ01. The sequence goes on from DAIPLK010000015.1 coordinate 27,456, forward strand.
GCCCGGTCCAGGAGTTTTACTCCATCGGCGAGGTCTGTGCCCTCACGGACCTCAAGCCGCACGTGCTCCGGTACTGGGAGAGCCAGTTCCGGTTCCTCAACCCGGCGAAGAACCGCTCCGGCAACCGGGTGTACAAGAGCCGGGAGGTGGAACTGATCATGCTGGTGAAGCACCTGCTGTACACCGAGAAGTTCACCATCGACGGCGCCCGGCAGCGCATCGACCAGTACCGGCGCACCGGCGAACTGCGCGCATCCGCACGGAAGGCGTTCGAGGTAGAGCTCGCGACCGAGGTCCGGGCCGCCATCGAGGAGGTGGTGAAGATCCTCGACGGGCGCCCGGACGGGCCGCGCGGATGAACATCCTCGTCACCAACGACGACGGCATTCTCGCTCCGGGTCTCGCCCTCCTCGCCGATGTCTGCCGCGAGGTGGGAACCGTGACCGTGGTCGCGCCCGACCGTGAGCAGAGCGGCACATCCCACTCGCTCACGCTCCATCGCCCCCTCCGTCCCGCCCGACGGCCCGACGGCGCCTGGCAGATCGACGGCACCCCGACGGACTGCGTCATGCTTGCCATTCAGGCGCTGATGCCCGCGCGGCCCGACTTCGTCTTCTCGGGGGTCAACCATGGTCCCAACATGGGCGAGGACGTGCTGTACTCCGGCACCGTGGCCGCGGCGATGGAAGCGGTGACGCTCGGCGTGCCGGGCATCGGGATCTCCTTCTCCGGCAATCATCCCGAGACGATGAGCACCTACCGGGCGATGCTGGTGCAGTTGGTCCGGCAGATCACGAGCGTACCGAACTTCCCCGAGCAGACGCTGCTCAACGTCAATCTCCCGAAGGTCCCGGCGACCGATGTGCTGGGGATCCAGGTAACGAAGCTGGGCAGCCGGTTCTTCTCGGAATCGCTGACGCGAATGAAGGATCCGTGGGGCCGGGAGATCTACTGGATCGGCGGCGGGACCATCACGTGGACGGGCACCGAGAACTCGGACCACCTCGCGGTGGCCGAAGGGTACGTCTCGGTGACGCCGCTGCACATGGACCTCACGAACTACGCACTGCTGGAAACGGTCAAGGGATGGTCGCTGGAGGGGTAGGGGAGGGCGACGGCTACGGCGGCTACCGGAGTCGCCTGGTCGAGACGCTCCAGCAAAAGGGCATCCGCGACCTGGCGGTGCTGCGCGCCATCGGCACCGTGCCGCGGCATCTGTTCGTCCCGGAGAGCGTCCGGCACCGCGCGTACGAGGACTCCGCGCTCCCGATCGCGGGCGGGCAGACCATCTCCCAGCCCTGGGTGCAAGCGCGCTATCTCGAGCTCGCGGGCCTGACCGGCCGCGAGCGTGTCCTCGAGGTCGGCGCAGGCTCGGGCTACCAGACGGCGCTGCTCGCCATGCTCGCCGACGCCGTCTTCGCGGTGGAGCGGATCTCGGCGCTCGCCCAAGGCGCCCGCGCAGCACTGGAAGCCGCCGGGATCCGAAATGTCACCGTGCTCGTTGGCGACGGAACCCTCGGCTGGCGGCCGTTCGCGCCGTACGACGCGATCCTCGTGGCCGCGGCCTCGCCGGAGCTCCCCGCGCCGCTGGTGGAGCAGCTGAGCCCCGGCGGCCGGCTTATCATTCCCCTGGGCGACCGCAGCACCCAGGTGCTGACCCTCGTGCAGCGCGAGGGCGACCAGGTGCGCACCCGCACCGTCGCCGATGTGCGCTTCGTCCCTCTCCTCGGGCAATTCGGGTTCGCCACATGAGCGCTCCGTGCTGACGTCGTTCTTTCACTGGCTGGCCGACACCGTGCTGGCGCTGGGCTACCCGGGCATCGTGGTCCTCATGGCGATCGAGTCTTCGGTGCTTCCTCTGCCGAGCGAACTGGTCATGCCGCCCGCCGGCTATCTCGCGGCCAAGGGGCAGCTGAATCCCTGGGTGGCCGTGGCAGCCGGCGCAATCGGCAGTGTGCTCGGCGCCCTGGTCAACTACGCGCTCGCGGTCGTGGTCGGCGAGCCGGTCCTGCGGCGCTACGGCAAGTTCGTGCTCGTCTCGGAGCGCTCGCTCGACCGGACGGAGGCCTTCTTCCGGCGGCACGGCGAAATCAGCACCTTCGTGGGACGACTGCTGCCGGTCATCCGGCACCTGATCTCGATTCCGGCCGGCATGTCGCGCATGGCGCTCACGCGGTTCGTGAGCTTCACGGCACTCGGCGCCGGCATCTGGTGCGCCATCCTCACATACCTCGGCTGGCTCATCGGGCGCCATGGCGAGGAGGTGGAGCAGGCGATCGGCCCCTACGTCCACCGGACGCTGGTGCAATTCGTCCTGCCTGGCACGTTGCTCGTCGTCGGTGCATACGTCCTGTGGCGACGGTGGCAGGGAAGCCGGGCCGCGTGACCAGTCGGTTCCTGGTCGCAGGCTACGTGCAGGGCGTGGGCTTCCGCTGGTACGTTGCGCGCCACGCCAGGGCGCTCGGCCTGGCCGGCTTCGCGCGCAACCTGGCCGACGGCCGGGTCGAGGTGGTGGCCAGCGGGGGCGACGTGACGGCGATGGAGCGGCTCGAGGCGCTGCTCCGCGCCGGCCCGGCCCACGCCCAGGTGGAGACCGTGGAGCGGCAGGACCAGGTGGACGACCCGCAGATTCCGACGAGG
>DAIPLK010000118.1:0-9339 GCA_036769285.1 Gemmatimonadales bacterium
TCGCGTCGGCGATGCTGCCGGGCCGGAGCCCGTCGCCCAGCGAGAACGAGACGTCGTAGGCCGCCATGATCTCGCAGATCTCGCGGAAGCGGGTGTAGAGGAAGCTCTCCCGGTGATGCGCGAGGCACCACTTGGCCATGATCGCCCCGCCGCGCGAGACGATGCCGGTGACGCGGTTAGCGGTGAGCGGCACGTACCGGAGCAGCACGCCGGCGTGGACGGTGAAGTAGTCCACCCCCTGTTCCGCCTGTTCGATGAGCGTGTCGCGGTAGACCTCCCACGTGAGATCTTCGGCGACGCCGTCCACCTTCTCCAGCGCCTGGTAGATCGGCACCGTGCCGATCGGCACCGCCGAGTTGCGCACGATCCACTCGCGGGTCTCGTGGATGTCGGCGCCGGTCGAGAGGTCCATCACCGTATCGGCGCCCCAGAGCGTGGCCCAGCGGAGCTTCTCGACCTCGTCCTCGATCGACGAGCGCAGCGCCGAGTTGCCGATGTTGGCGTTGATCTTCACGTGGAAGGCCCGGCCGATGACCATCGGCTCGAGCTCGGGGTGGTTGATGTTGGCGGGGATGATGGCGCGGCCGCGCGCTACCTCGCTCCGCACCAACTCGGCCGGTACCCCCTCGCGCAGCGCCACGAACTCCATCTCCTCGGTGATCTCGCCCCGGCGGGCGAACTGGAGCTGGGTGAGCGGGCCGGTGGCGCGGAGCACGGACCGGTGCAGGCTCTCGGGCACGAGCAGCGGATCGCCCGCCGTGTGACGGCCGGTGTCCGCGACCGCGCGCGCGCGGATCCACCGGCGCCGGAGCGGCGGCAGGCCCCCGCGCACGTCGAAGCCCTGCGGGCCGGTGGCGTCGTAGACCCGGAGCGGCGGCTCGCCACCCGAGAGCGCGATCTCGCGCATCGGGACGCGGATGCCGCGTGGCCCCTCCACGTGCACCTTGCTGGATCCGGGGAACGCCTCGGCGTAGCTCTCGGCGGCGGGCGGCGCGACGGGCTTGCGGGCGCGGGTCGGACGGGGACGGGTGGGACGGGTGGCCATCGCTGTCGCTCCGTGGGTCGAGCGGCGGGAAGCGCAGCGCGGGCGCGGGAATGCGCGGGCGCCGCACTCCCTTCGCCGGTATCAGCCGGATCAGGTTCCAAGGGTGACGTCTCAATCCGTGGGCGCGGGAGCGCGGAGGGATGCCCCTGGCGGCAAGCCGAAGTGTAAGCGGGTTGGGCCCGCGAGTCACCTGCTGTGAGTCACTCGCTGGGAGTCACCCTGAGCGCAGCGAAGGGGGCATGCGTCGGGGCATGCCCCCTTCACTTCGTTCAGGGTGACTCCGGCGCCCACCAGTGCGTTCAGGATGACTTCTTCGCGCGGCCGCGCTTGCCTCGGGCGGCGCTCGGCGGCCGGCAGACCAGCACCGGCGACTCGGCCGCCCGCACGAGCTTGTCGGCGACACTCCCGAGCACCAGCCGCCGCACGCCCGACCGCCCGTGCGTCGCGATGGCGACGAGATCGATCTGGCCGGGGCGGGTCAGCTCGAGCAGCGTCACCGCGGCGCCCGCGCCGAGCACGGCCATCGCGGTCGCCGGCACGCCCTCCGCCCGAAGCCCGCCAGCGAGATCGTCGAGGTAGTCCTGCGCGGCACCCTTCCGGATCGCGGTCAGCTCCTCGTCGAGGCCGCTCGGGAGCGAAGGCGGCTCGGTCACGACCACCACGGGCGTCACGACCTGCACCAGCTGCAGCTCGGCGTTGAACAGCCGCGCCACCACCGCCGCGGGCGCGAGCGCTGCCTCCGCGCGCGGCGAGCCGTCGAGCGGCACCAGCACCCGCTTGATCGAGGGCTCCCCCTCCGTCGCCTCGCGCCCGGGGCTTGGCGGAGGCACGAGGAGCAACGGCACCTCGAGCGAGCGAAGCAGCCGGTCCGCCACGCTGCCGAGCCAGGCGCGCTGTACCGGTCCCCTGCCATGCGTCGTCATCACCACCAGGTCGGCGCCGATCTCGTGCCCATGGTCCTGCAGCGCCCGGGCTACCGGGCCCTCGAGGATGACCGACCGGACCGGGCGGCCCAGCGTTTCGGCCGCGCGGGTCGCGATGCCGCGCAGGTACGCGTGCTCGGCCTTCCGCACCGCGTTCTCCATGGCGGCGTACACGCGCACTGCGTCTCGCGTGGCCGGTGGCGCGGGGAGCCGGTGCACCAGGGCCAGCCGGAGGTTGCCGCCGCTCCGGTGGGCCACGGCCGTGGCGAGCGGCAGCGCCCGCTCGGCGAACTGCGACCCGTCGAGCGGCAGGAGGATGGTGCGCAGCGAGCTCGGCTTACGCGCCACTCGCCGCCGGCTCCGCCGAGAGTTGCGCCAGGATATCCCGCGTACTTGGAGACACCGCAGTCACCGGCATCGGCCCGAGATCGGCCTCGACCGCGCGGCACCAATGATCGAGCGCCATCAGGATCTTGCCGGTCACCGTGGAGAACTGCGCGGCGCGGTGGCAGAGTCCCACCAGGTGGTCGAGGTGCTCGCGCAGCGCATCCAGCAGCTCGCCGAGCGCCCAGAGGTTGTCCCGCTGGTCGTCGGTCAGCGCCCCGGACACGCTCTCGACCATGCGCCGCTCCTGGTCCAGCCTCGCCGGGAAGACGGACTGCAGGTAACGCAGGGCGTTCCAGCGGGCCCAGGCGCCGGCGTCGGCGCGCTGGGCCGGCTCGAGCGCCGCCCTCACCTCCTCGATCCAGCGCGCATGCTCCCGCTCGAGCTGGGGGCGGAGAAGCTGTTTGCTCGTCATGGCCGCACTCACAGTCGCGCCAACGGTCGCGCTCATAATGGTACAGTCAGCACCGCGCACGGAGCCGTGTGCGCCACCCGGCGTGAGGTGCTGCCGGCCTCGATGATCCCGGCGGGTCCCCCGCGGTGACACCCCACCACGAGCACGTCGGGCGGGCGCTCATCCACCGCGGCCAGGATCTGGTCGGCGGGTTCGCCCCGCCGCACTTCGAGGTCACGGCCGACGGCGCTTTGCACCTGAGATCGAATGTACATGGTGCGCGCCACGGGGGTAGCCATGTCGAGCGGATCATGCTCCCCGGGAGGAGCCGCCTCCACCGTGAGGACGCGCAAGCCGGCCCCGACGAGACGGGCGAAATCGCCGGCGGCGGCCAGCACCGCCATCCCCCGGTGGGAGCCGTCGATCGCCACCAGCACCTGACGGGGGAGGGTGCCGGACGGGGGCACGAACAGGCAGGGCAGCCGGCTCCGCCGCGCCACGGCGTCGGCGGTGTCGCCCAGCAGCAGCCGCGCCATCCGGGAGCGCGGCTTGCGGCCCAGTACCAGGAGATCGGCGCCCTCGTGCTCGGCGAACCGGGCGATCTCCACCCCGGGGATCCCGAAGGCGATCGCGTAATTGATGGACGGCATGCGCTCCAGCGCGGGAAGATCCGCCTCGACCCAGCGCTGCAGGCGCTCCACGCCGGGTGCGCCCAGCTCCTCGGCCGTCGGCAGGGCCTCCGTCATGCCCGCCAGCACGGCACCGCTGACATGCACCGCTCGCATGACCGTGACCCGCGCGCCGGCGTTCGCGGCCAGCTCGATGGCGGTCCGAACCGCCTGCCGCCCCGCCTCCGATTCGTCGGTGGCCGCTACGATGTGTGTGAGATCCATGGGCTCCTCCGGTTGTTGTGAGGCTAGCCCAGCCGCCGTGAAAAAAGGATGAAAGGGCTGCTAGAAGTCCTTCCGTCGGAACCGCCGGTCGGCCAGCAGGAGCGGCGCCGCGCACCAGAGGCCCAACGCCGCCAGCACGAGGCCTACGCCCAGCCGGCTCCCGAAGAAGCGCTCGAAGACGGCCCCCGTGTAGCCCATGAGCGCCGCGGTATCGAACCGGAGCAGCAGCAGCACCCGGCCGAGGTCCACCGGGTTGAGCAGGGTGAGCCCGATCAGCGGCAGCTCGAGCGGATAGTCGGAGAACGTGGTCGCGACCACCACGAGCAGCGCGTCGTAGAGGGCGGTGGCGGCGAGCCAGACCAGAATGGCGATCCCGAGACCCTTGGCCCGGTCCTCGAACAGCAGCGAGACGAGGAATGCAAGCGCGGTGAACACCAGCGTCAGCAGGACGCCGGCGGCGAGCAGCATGGCCAGCGGCCCCGCCAGCGAACCGTCGCCCGCGCCGCCCCAGAGGAACGGCAGCCCCACGCCGATCAGGAACCCGGCCGCGAGCGGCGCGGCCAGGCCGGCGTAGAGCCCGGCGAAGAGCGCGGTGCGCCCCACCGGCTGGGCCAGCAGCAGCTCGATGAAGTCGCGGGCGCCGTAGAGATACATCGTCCCGAAGACGATGCTCACCAGCGGCACGAAGACGAGCACGACGTTCATCAGGCTCAACACCGCGCGCGGTCCGCCCCCGCCGAATCGGAGGAGCGCGTCGGTCAGCGCCAGGAGCAGCAGCGCGTAGCCGAGGAGCCAGCGGCTCCGCCGCAGGTCCTGGATCTCATAGCGGAACACCTTGACGGCGGCGGTCACTTCGTCCCCCGCTGCATCAGGTGCGCGATGGCGCGCTCGAGCCGCCCCTCACCGGTCGCGTCCTTGAGCCGCCGGAGCGAGCCCTGGAACTCCACCCGCCCCTCCAGCAGCAAGACCACGTCGTCCACCAGCTCCTCCAGCTCGCTCAATACGTGCGAGGTGAGGATGACCGAGGTGCCGTCGTGCCGGGCGCGGAGGATCTTGGCCTTGAGGTGGCCGCTGGCGACCGGGTCGAGCCCCGCGGTGGGCTCGTCCAGGATCAGCAGTGCGGGCCGGAACATGAATGCCACCGCCGCGTTCAGCTTCTGCCGGGTGCCGCCCGAGAGCGCCCGGATCGGCTTATCGAGCTCCGCGGGCAGGCCGAACGCCCCGAACAGCTCGTCGTCCTCCGGCACCGCGTCGCCGCGCAGGTCGCGGAGCAGGTGCACCACCTCGCGGCCGGTGAGGTTCTCGGGAAAGTGCGGATGCTGCGGCATGTAGCCGATCTCAGCGCGGTAGCCGGGGTCGCTCCCCACCGCCGCGCCGTTCACGGCGAGCGAGCCGCCGTCCGCGCGGGTGAGCCCAAGCAGGATCTTGATGACGGTGGACTTCCCGGCCGCGTTGGGCCCCAGGATCGCGGTGATCCGGCCCGCCCGGACGGCGAGATCGATCCCCCGGAGCACCTGCTGCCGGCCGAAGCGCTTGGTCACCCCCGAGGCCGATACCACGGTGGCCGGAAGCGGCAACGGGCGCCCGGCGGCGGTGTCCCTGGTCACGACGCGGTCCAGTGCATCATCGGGCGCGAATCCATCAGCGCCGCGGGGGTGAGCACAGGGACGATCCGCTCCGCGGCCTCGAGCAGGTCCAGGAAGAAGCTGCGCAACAGGATCAGCATCGGCTCGTTCTGCTCGACCAGCACGGAGAAGAGCCGCACCGGACGGAACGGCACGTCGCCGAAGCCGTCGTGGTCGAGGTCGTAGCCCGTGTACGCGTCCCAGTAGTTTTCGGCGAAGCTGCTCGGGCTGCTGACCCGGCTGTTGGTGGCCACGTCGAAGGTGTTTCCCTCGAAGCGGTTGTGGCGGAAGCTGTTGTCGGTCGCGTCGGCCATCAGGCGCAGGGCCCACCCATTCCGCAGGAACTGGTTCCCCTCGACCACCAGCCGGTCCGCTCCCTCGGCGAACAGTCCGACGGTGTTCCGCGCCAGCAGGTTCCGCTCGATCCGGCTGTCCTTGATCTCCTTGAGCAGCAGCCCGTACGCCGCCGAGCCCCAGTTGTCCTCGAACCGGTTGTCGGCCATGGTGACGTGGCCGCTGTACATCACCGCCACCCCCGAGGCGTTGGTGGCGAAGACGTTGCGCCGGTACTCGCAGCTGTCCGAGTACATGAAGTGCAGGCCGTAGCGCAGGTTCCCGCGGCTCTCGTTGTCGAGGATCATGGCCCGGCGGGCGAACTCGAGGTAGATCCCGTCGCGGTGGCCGTGGATCCGGTTGCCGGCGACGGTGAAGCCCTCGGAATAGAACAGGTGGATCGCGTTGCCCGTCGCGGTCTGCCGGGTGCCACGTCCCTCGATCCGGTTGCCCGACACCAGGCAGTCGGAGGCGCGCGCGGCGTAGATCCCGAAGAAGGTGTTCGTCAGCTGGTTGTCGGCGATGACGCAGCGGCGCACCCCGTCGAGCCGGATCCCCGCCCGGTCCTCGGTGTAGCTGGCGCCGACGTTCCGGATCGTGAGCCCCCGCACCGTCACGTCGTCGGCGCGCACCGTCAGCACCTCGTGCGCGCCGCTCCCGTCGAGCACCGCCTCACCCTGGCCCAGGATGGTCACCGGGACGGTGACGATGATCCGCGGCTCGCGGTAGACGCCTGCGGTCACGACCACCGTGTCGCCGGCGCGCGCCTTCGCGAGCGCCGCGGTGACGGTCGGAACCGGCCCGCCGGGCGCGACCACGATCTGCAGCAGCGCCAGAACGGCGCTAACCACCGTGCCCCCGGGCCGGGAGGAGCCGGTCCCAGGCGACCAGCTCCCCGCCGAGTCTGGCGCGGAGGCTGTCCGCCGCGGGCCCTGGGCGAAGCGCGGCCAGATGGCTGCTCATCGGCGTCCGCAGGGTGTCGGCGCGGAGATAGACCGCCCGGCGGGCATCCAGCATGGAGTCGGGCCGGAGATAGTCATACACCCAGAGCGAGTGCACCTGCGTCTCCGCCACCGTGCCCTCGCGCACGAAGGCGGCCAGACAGCCGACGTCGTCGAAGGTGTACACCAGCCCCTTCGACGTCACCAGCTCGGCGGCGAAGCGTGGATCGGCGATCGTCATGTGGCAGTGGCGGCAACGCTCCTCGCCCCAGGCGATCGGCCGGGGCGCCGGCGAGGCGCACCCGCCCACGAGCAGCGCCGCCAGGGCGGCGGCCCGGCAGGCGAGCGCCCCGGTCACACCCGGGCTACCGCCGGGCGCACCGTCCCGGCAGGGGCCGCCTGCGGCGACCGTGCGCGGCGCCACTCCAGCGCCGCCACGACGAGGACGCAGGCGAGCGACGCGACGATGATCCAGCCGCCGAGCCCCGGCCACGACGTCGCGTGAAAATTGAGCAGCTGCTTGCTGCCGATGACCGGCGGCTGGTAGCTCATCCCGGGCACCTTGATGGCCGCGTGCGGATCGAGCTGGTGGCCGTAGTCGTAGCCCCACTTCCAGAAGTCGCCCAGCCCGGCGAGGGCGCCCGCGGTGAACAGCACCGCCCACAGGTAGAGGAGCGGGCGGCGGCCGATCAGCGCGACGAGCAGCCCCGCGACGATCGCGGCGGCCAGGAGCTTCGGCATGAACCGGAGCTCGGGAAAGGTGTCGGGGTCGATCGCCCGCATGCCGATGTAGTGGTTCAGGCCGTTGATGTTGTTCAGGTCGTTCGGCTTGATCCCCGTGATCTGGTTCACCCAGATGTGCAGGCCGAGCCCCTCGGGGTACTGCGGCGCCAGGAGCTCGATGCGCCACAGCGGCAGGACGTACACCGCGAGCAGCAGCAGGGAGCCGGCGGCCACGGCCAGGCGGGAGGAGCGTTTCATTCAATCATGTCTCGGCGGCACGCGCCGCCGGACGGGGACGCTGGCGTCCCCGTCCGGCGCGCGGGTCAGTGGGTTCCGTGCTCGGCGGACTCGGTGGCCTTGTCCTCGCCCGCCTCGTGGTAGCTCGGGCTGTTCCACTTGACCGGCACCGCAGAGCCCTTGGGCGACACCCGGATGTACCCCTGCATCTCCTGGTGCAGCGCCGAGCAGAAGTCGGTGCAGTAGAACGGGAACACGCCCGCGCGGCTGGGAATCCACACCAGCGTCCGTGTCTGTCCGGGCATGATCAGCAGCTCGGCGTTGCTGGCGCCCAGCACCGCGAAGCCGTGGGGCACGTCCCAGTCCTGCTCCAGGTTGGTGACGTGGAAGTAGACCGAGTCGCCGACCCGGATCCCCTCGATCTTGTCGGGCATGAAGTGGCTGCGCACCGACGTCATCATCACGTGCACCACGCTGCCCTTCCGATCCACCCGGGTGGATTTCTCGTTCTTGGCGACGTACGGGTCCGTGTTGCCCATCAGCGAGAACATCTTGAGCTGCCGGTCCTGGATGAGCGACGCGGGCAGCGCCTGCGCGTAGTGGGGCTCGCCGATGGTCGGGAAGTCGGACAACAGCTTCATCTTGTCGCCGGTGATGTCGTAGAGCTGGGCCGACTGGGTCAGCTCCGGCCCGGTGGGCAGGTAGCGGTCCTTGGTGATCTTGTTCAGCGCCACGACGTACTTGCCCCATGGCTTCCGGCTGTCGCCGCCGGGGATCATCAGGTGGCCGATCGAGTAGTACGTCGGCGCGCGGTCGAGCACCTTGAAGTCCTTGAGGCTCCACTTCACGATCTCGGAGCTCAGGAACATCGAGGTATAGGCGTTGCCCTGGTCGTCGAACTCGGTGTGCAGCGGGCCGAGGCCGGGATTCTGTACCTCGCCGGCGACGGTGGCCTCGTACTTGAGCACCGGAATTCCGTGGTCCTCGCCGTCGAACGCCTTGTCGGCGATCGCCTTCTGCATCTTCGAGAAGCTGTGCACCGGGATGACCGTGGCCAGCTTGCCTCCGGCCACGATGAACTCGCCGGTCGGGTCCACGTCCGCGCCGTGCGGGCTCTTGGGCGTCGGCAGGTAGTACACCAGGCCCGGACAGGCGGCCGGGGTCAGCATCTTGGTGCTGGTACCCCACTCCGTGCGCGCGATCCCGTCGGCACCCATGATGTTGTGGGCGTAGCGGGCGGGCTCGGTGGTCGCCTTGCCCTGGGCCACGCACTGTTCGGCCTGCTTCCAGTTGATCGCCGCGACGTAGTCCTTGTCCTTCTGCGAGGCGTTCACCTCGAGCTTGGTGTTGGCCTGCTCGGTGTTGTACATGGTGAAGAACGACCAGCCGTGCGACGGCCCCTTCCCCGCGTGCGACAGGTCGTAGTCGAAGGGCGGCATGCGGATCTGGAACGCGATGGCCATGTGGCCGGTGGCGCTGTCCACTTTGACGAAGCTCAGCACGCCGCTGAACGCGTCCTTGTAGTCCTCGATCGACACGTCCCGCTGCGGCGCCGGCACGCTGAACCGGGTGCCCGCCACCACGTACTCGCTGTTCTCGGTGATGAACGGGGAGGAGTGGTTGCCGCCGGCGTTCGGGATCTCGAGGATCTCATCGGTCTCGAACCGGGTCAGGTCGAGCCGGGCGATCCGGGGCGTGTTGTTCCCGTTGATGAACAGCCAACGCCCGTCCGGGATGCCGCCGGTCTGCGACAGCTGCGGGTGGTGCGCGTCGTCCCAGGGCACGAACCCGTAGCTGGTGTTCATCATCGCCTTGGTCTGCTCGCTGTAGCCCCAGCCGTT
>DAIPLK010000119.1:0-9339 GCA_036769285.1 Gemmatimonadales bacterium
TCCGGGTCCTTGAACTTCGAGAGCGGCGTCGGCACGCAGATGGAGACGGCGTCCGGCTCCGCGAGACGGAGCAGATCGGTGGTGGCGCTGAAGCGGCCGGCCTTCACGACCGCCTGCAGCTGCGCGTCGCTCACGTCCTTCACGTGCGAGCGCCCGGCGTTGAGCCCGTCCACCACGTGCTGCTGGACGTCGAAGCCGAGCACCCGATAGCCGGCGTTGGCCAGCTCCACCGCCAGCGGCAGGCCCACGTAGCCGAGCCCCACGATGCCGAACAGGGCGTCGCGCCGCTCGGCCTTGGCGATCAGATCCCGGGCGATGCTCATGCGTAGAAGCCGAGCACGGCGTCGATCACCGCCTGCTGCTGCGCCTCGCTCAGCTCGGGATAGACCGGGAGCGAGAGGACCTGCTCGGACGCCGCCTCGGACGCCGGAAGGCTCCCCTTGGCGTACGCGAGGTGGGCGAAGCAGGGCTGCAGGTGGAGCGAGAGCGGATAGTAGATGGAGCTCCCGATGCCGTTCGCCTTGAGGTGGGCCTGCAGCTCGCCGCGGCGCGGCACACGGATGGTGTACTGGTTGAAGATGTGCTCGTTCGCGGGGTCGGTCCGCGGGGGGCAGACCGCCACGTGCCCCGTGAACGCCTGGGTGTAGCGGGCGGCGTGCCGAGCCCGCGCCGCGCTCCAGCCGGCGAGGTGCGGCAGCTTGGCCACCAGCACCGCGGCTTGCAAGGTGTCGAGCCGGCTGTTGAAGCCGACCTCGTCGTGGAAGTACTGCCTGCTCCCGCCGTGCAGGCGTAGCCGCCGGAGCCGGTCGGCGAGCGCGTCGTCCTGGGTCACCATCATGCCGCCGTCGCCGTACGCGCCGAGGTTCTTGCTGGGGAAGAACGACAGCGTGCCGACGGTGCCGAGCTCGCCCGCCATGCGCCACTGGCCGTCCAGCTTCCGCCGCGCGCCGATCGACTGCGCGGCGTCCTCGATGAGGGCGAGCCCGTGCCGGGCGGCGAGGGGGACCAGCTCTTCCATCGCGGCCATCTGGCCGAACAGGTGGACCGCCACGATCCCGCGGGTCCGCGGCGTGATCGCCGCCTCCACCGCGGCCGGCGAGATGTTGAACGTGGATGGGTCGATGTCCACGAAGACCGGCGTGCCGCCGGCGTTGTGGATGGCGCCGGCCGTGGCGAAGAAGGTGAACGGGGTCGTGATGATCTCGTCGCCCGGTTTCAGATCCAGCGCCTTGAGCGGGAGCAGGAGGGCATCGGTGCCGCTGGCGCAGCCGATCGCGTGCTTCGTGCGCGAGAGCCGCGCCACCAGCGCCTCGAGCTGGGCCACCTCTGGGCCCATGATGAAGCCCTGGCGCTCGATCACCGCCATCACGGCGGGCAGCACCTCGTCCTTGATGCTGTGATACTGCGCCACCAGGTCGAGCAGGGGTACGTTCACCGATGCAGTCCGTTCAGCGCGCGAGAGATGCGGAACCCACGGCAGCCGTGCAACTTAGCCGCTCAGGGCAGGCGGGTCAATCTGGCGCAGCAGGCCACCTTCCGCCCGGTAGCGCGCCCCACAGGCGCCGCACGCGGCCGCGCCGCCCTCGAGATCGAGGCGCACGCCGCACTGGCACATCCAGCCGATCCGCCGCGCGGGCACGCCTACCATCAGCGCGTAGGCCGGAACGTCTCCCAAGACGACCGCACCGGCCCCGATAAAGCAGTATTCCCCCAGGGTGGCGCCGCAGACCACGGTGGCGTTGGCGCCGATGGTGGCCCCCCGCCGCACCAGGGTGGGCCGGTACTCCGACTTCCGGGAGACGTGGCTCCGGGGATTGGTGACGTTGGTGAAGACGCAGCTCGGGCCGCAGAAGACATCGTCCTCGAGCATCACCCCCTCGTAGATGGAGACGTTGTTCTGGACCTTCACGTTGTTGCCCAGCCGCGTGCCGCCCATGACCACGACGTTCTGGCCCAGATTGCAGCGTTCGCCGATGACGGCGCCGGACATGACGTGGCAGAAGTGCCAGATCTTGGTGCCCCGCCCGATCACGGCGCCGTCGTCTATGTAGCTGGATTCGTGGACGAAGTAGTCGGGCATGGGAATCCTTGTATCGGTTTGGGCTTAGGAGTCATCCTGAGCGGAGCGAAGGAGGCATGCCCTGACGCATGCCCCCTTCGCTGCGCTCAGGGTGACTCGTTACTCTGAGTTCAAGTACTCTCCGCGCGCGCCGATCAGCTTCACCTCCGGCTCCAGCCGCACGCCGAACTTCGCCGCCACCTCCCGCTGCGCCAGCTCGATCAGCGCGCGCACGTCAGCCGCCGTGGCCCTGCCGGTGTTCACGAAGTAGTTCGCGTGCATCGCCGAGACCTCGGCGCCGCCGACGCGCGCGCCCTTGAGTCCCGCCGCCTCGATGAGCTGGCCGGCGGTGCGCGGGCCGCCCTCGCGCTGCCAGCTCGGGCCCGACGGGTTCTTGAACACGCTGCCGCAGCAGGGCTGGTTGAACGGCGTGCCCCGCTGCCGCCACTCGAACATTTCGGCGATCTGCTCGTCGAGCTGCGCCTGGGGCTCCGCCCGAAGCCGGACCACCGCCTCGAGCACGATCCGGCCGTCGAGGCCGCTTCGCCGGTAGGTGAACGGCACCTCGGCCCGCCGGAGGACCCGGTCCCGGCCGGTGACATCCACCACCGTGACGCGCTCGACGACCTCGGCCCAGTCCCCACCGTGGCAGCCGGCGTTCATGTAGACGCCCCCCCCGACCGTGCCCGGCACACCGACGAAGATGTGGAGCCCGGCGTAGCCCGCCGCGGCGGTACGCCGCGCGGCGAGCGGGGCCGGCAGCCCGGCGCCGAGCGTCCAGCGGTCGCCCTCCTGCCGGAGCTCGTCGAGCCCCTTCCCCAGCCGGATGACGAGGGCGTCGAGCCCCTCGTCGGGGAGCAGGATGTTCGAGCCCAGGCCGACCGCGAACCACGGGATCCCGGCCGCGTGCGCCAGGCGGAGCGCCGTCCCCACGTCTTCCGCGGTGGCGGGCAGGACCACCGTGGCGGGCCCGCCGATCCGGTAGGTGGAGTACCGCGCCAGCGGCTCGTCCTCCCGCACCTCGCCGCGGAGCTTCGCCCGGAGCGCCCGGGCGAAGGCCGGGTCGCGCGCGGTCAGCCGGTCCATTCGGGCGACATCTCCCGCGCCAGGGCATGCCACTCCTGAAGCGGCCGCACCTCTCCCGCGCGGCTCTTGAGCGCGATGATCGCGTCGCATGCCGCGGACGCCCCCGACAGGGTCGTGGTGTACGGCACCCGGTGCTGCAGCGCCGCGCGGCGGATGGCGTAATCGTCCTGCTGGCTGAGCTTGCCGAGCGGCGTGTTGATCAGCAGCTGGATCTGCCCCGACACGAGCAGGTCGATCGCGTTGGGCCGCGCCTCGTGCACCTTGAGCACGCGCTCCGTGGGGATGCCGCGGGCGCGCAGATAGCGGGCGGTGCCCTCGGTCCCCAGCACCCGGAAGCCGAGCGCGTGGAACCGGCGAGCGATCGGCACCACGTTGGCCTTGTCGTGGTCGTTGACGGTGACGAAGACGGCGCCCTCGAGGGGGAGCGCGCCGTCGGCCGAGATCTGGGCCTTGGCGAAGGCCATGCCGAACGAGTCGGCGATGCCCATGACCTCGCCGGTCGAGCGCATCTCGGGGCCGAGGATCAGGTCCACCCCGGGCAGCTTGCTGAACGGGAACACCGCCTCCTTCACGGCGACGTACGGCTGGACGACGTCGTCGTGCAGCCCCAGGTCGTCGAGGGTGGCGCCCGTCATGATCGCCGCGGCCAGGCCGGCCAGCGGCACGCCCGTCGTCTTCGAGACGAACGGCACCGTGCGCGACGCCCGGGGGTTCACCTCGAGTACGTAGACGATGCCGTTCTTGATGGCGTACTGCACGTTCAGCAGCCCGACCACGCCGAGCCGCTCGGCGAAGGCCCGGGTGTGGCGGCGCATCTCGTCGACCTGGGCCTCGGTGATGAGGTACGGCGGGAGCACGCACGCCGAGTCGCCGGAGTGGATCCCGGCATCCTCGATGTGCTGCATGACCCCGCCGATCACGCAGCGGGTCCCGTCGGCGATCGCGTCCACGTCGGCCTCGAAGGCGTCCTCCAGGAAGCTGTCGATCAGCACGGGATGCTCGGGGGCCACGCGGGCCGCCCGGGCGAAGTAGCTGCGGAGGGAGACATCGTCGTAGACGATCTCCATGGCGCGCCCGCCCAGCACGTAGGACGGGCGGACGAGGACGGGGTAGCTCACGCGCGCCGCCACGGCCAGCGCCTCCTCCACCGAGAACGCCACTCCGCTCGGCGGCTGGGCCACGCCGAGCTCGCGGGTGATCGCCTCGAAGCGGCCGCGGTCCTCCGCGAGGTCGATCGCCTCCGGCGACGTGCCGAGAATCTTGACCCCCTCGCGCTCGAGCCCGCGCGCCAGGCGGAGCGGCGTCTGGCCGCCGAACTGGACCACGACGCCGATCGGCTGCTCCACCGCGACGATCTCGAGCACGTCCTCGAGCGTGAGCGGCTCGAAGTAGAGGACGTCGGAGATGTCGAAGTCGGTGGAGACGGTCTCCGGGTTCGAGTTCACCATGACCGTGCGGTAGCCGAGCTCCCGGAACGACATCGCCGCCCGGACGCAGCAGTAGTCGAACTCGACCCCCTGCCCGATCCGGTTGGGCCCGCTGCCCAGAATCACCACCGTTCGGTCGCCGCCGGCCCGCGCCTCGTTCTCCTCGTCGTAGGACGAGTAGAGGTACGGCGTGGAGGAGGGAAACTCGCCGGCGCAGGTGTCCACCGTCTTGTAGGCCGGACGGATGCCGAGCCGGTGCCGCTCGCGCCGGATGGCGTCCTCCTTCACCCCGCGGAGGTCGGCGAGCTGCCGGTCGGAGAACCCCATCCGCTTCATCCGCCGGAGCAGGAGGCGCGCGTCGTCGTCGCCCTGGCCCGCCGCGGCGCCGGTCCACTCCCGCTCGGCCTCCAGCAGCTCGGCCATCTGGTACAGGAACCACGGATCGATCCGGGACCGCTCCGCGATCGCCTCGACGGAGGCGCCCAGCTGGAGCGCGCGCTTGATCTGGAAGACCCGCTCGGGGGTCGGGGTCCGGAGCGCCGCCAGCGCGGTCTCCAGCGATTCGTCCTGGAGCCGGTCGTCCGCCGGCGTGGCGCCAAGCACCCACCCCGTGCGGTCGGCCTCGAGGCCGCGGAGCCCCTTCTGGAACGCCTCCTTGAACGTGCGGCCGATCGCCATCGCCTCGCCGACCGACTTCATCTGGGTAGTCAGCGTCGGGTCGGCCGCCGGAAACTTCTCGAAGGCGAACCGGGGGATCTTCACCACCACGTAATCGAGCACGGGCTCGAACGAGGCGGGGGTGACGCGGGTGATGTCGTTGGGCAGCTCGTCGAGCCGGTAGCCGACGGCCACCTTGGTGCCGATCCGGGCGATGGGGAAGCCGGTCGCCTTGGACGCGAGCGCCGACGAGCGCGAGACCCGCGGGTTCATCTCGATGACGAGCTGCTCGCCGGTGGCCGGATCCACCGCGAACTGGATGTTGCAGCCGCCCGCCGCCACGCCGATCTCGCGGATGATGCGGATCGCCGCGTCGCGCATGACCTGGTACTCGCGGTCGGTGAGCGTCATGGCGGGGGCGACGGTGATCGAGTCGCCGGTGTGCACGCCCATCGGGTCGAGATTCTCGATCGAGCAGACGATGACGACGTTGTCCGCGCCGTCCCGCATGACCTCGAGCTCGAACTCCTTCCAGCCGATGACGCTCCGTTCCACCAGCACCGAGCCGACCGGCGAGAGGTCGAGCCCGCGGTGGATGAGCGCCTCGAACTCCTCGAGATTGTAGGCGATGCCGCCGCCGGTGCCGCCGAGCGTGAAGGACGGCCGGAGGATGGCCGGGTAGCCGGTCTCCTCGACCGCGTCCAGCGCCTCGTCCAGGCTCCGCACGGTGCGGCCCGGCGGCGTGGCGAGCCCGATCCGGCCCATCGCCTGGGCGAACTCCTCGCGGTCCTCCGCCAGTCGGATGGCGCGCTCGTTGGCGCCGATCAGCTCGACCCCGTACTTCTCGAGGGTGCCGTCGCGCTGCAGCGCCATCGCGACGTTGAGCGCGGTCTGCCCGCCCATCGTCGGGAGCAGCGCGTCCGGCCGCTCGCGCTCGATCACCTTGGCCACCCACTCCGGCGTCACCGGCTCGATGTAGGTGGCGTCCGCCAGCTCGGGGTCCGTCATGATCGTCGCGGGATTCGAGTTGACCAGGACGACCCGGAACCCTTCCTCCTTGAGCGCCCGCACCGCCTGCGTGCCCGAGTAGTCGAACTCGGCCCCTTGCCCGATCACGATCGGGCCGGAGCCGATGAGGAGGATCGTCTTGAGGTCAGTCCGCTTCGGCATCCACCAGTCCCCGGAGAGTCTGCTCCAATGACATCGTCGGCGCCCAGCCCGTGGCGCGCCGGAGTTTAGTCGAATCGCCCACCAGATGGGGGATGTCGTTGCTCCGGGCCAGCGCGGGGTCCGCCACCGGCACGGCGCGCGCGCCGATCAGCGCCGCGAGCCGTGCGAACGCCTCGGCCAGCGACACCCCCTCGCCGCGCGATACGTTGTAGACCTCCCCTGCCGTGCCGCGCTCGAGCAGCGCGCGGTACGCCGTCACCACGTCCCGCACATCCAGCAGGTCACGCACCGGCGTGAGATTCCCCGTCGGCACGGTGGCGGCGCCCGACGCCCGCGCGGCCCGGAGCCGCTCCACGAACGCGGGGAGGACGAACTGCGCGCCCTGCCCCGCGCCGGTGTGCGTGAACGGCCGGGCGACGATGACCCGGAGGCCCGTGCGGCGCCAGCTCTCCAGCGCCGCGGCTTCGGCTCCGACCTTGCTGGCCGCGTAGGGCGAGATCGGCAGCAGCGGATCGGTCTCGAGCCGGAGCGCGGCCGGGCCCGCGCCATACACCTCCCCGCTCGACACCACGAGGACCACGGGGTCGGAGCGGCCCGCCTCGCGGAGCCGGGCCGCACCGGCCACGAGCCGGGCGGTGCCGGCCGCGTTGACCTCCCACGCGGCGCCGGGATCCTGTCGCGCCACCCGCACCGACGCCACCGCGGCCAGGTGAACGATCGCCTCCGGGGCCCGGGCCAACGCGGCCGCGATGGAGGCGTCATCGGTGATCTCGAGCGGCGTCACCTCGACCCCGGCGCCGCCCATCGGCGCGCCGCGACCCCACTCGACCGCCGGGCCGCCCGGCCGGCATCCCGCCGCCACCTCGTCGCCGGAGCGGAGCAGGTGCCGCACCAGGTGCCGACCCACGAACCCGTCGGCCCCAGTCACGAACACCCTCACGCGCGGCTCGTCATCGGGCTCCGCGCGTCGTCGCCGGCGTGGCAGCCGACAGCCGCTCCACGTCGGCGTCCACCATCATCCCCACCAGCTCCGCGAAGCCGACCTTGGGGGTCCAGCCGAGCTCGCGGCGGGCCTTCGACGGGTCCGCCAGCAGGACGTCCACCTCGGCCGGCCGGTAGTATTTGGGGTCGCTCACCACATACTGCCGGTAGTCGAGCCCGACGTGGGTGAAGGCGAGCTCCACCAGCTCGCGGACGCTGTGCGCCTGCCCGCTTCCGATGACGTAGTCTTGCGGCTTCTCCTGCTGGAGCATCCGCCACATGGCGTCCACGTAGTCGCCGGCGTAGCCCCAGTCGCGCTTGGCCTCGAGATTGCCCAGCCGAAGCTCCCGCGCGAGCCCCAGCTTGATGCGGGCCGCCCCGTCCGTGACCTTGCGGCTGACGAACTCGATCCCGCGCCGCGGCGATTCGTGGTTGAACAGGATGCCGCTCACCGCGTACAGGCCGTACGACTCGCGGTAGTTCACCGTGATCCAGTGTCCGTACACCTTGGCCACCCCGTACGGCGATCGGGGATAGAACGGCGTATCCTCGCGCTGCGGTGTCTCGGTCACCTTGCCGAACATCTCCGACGAGCTGGCCTGGTAGAACCGCGCGGTCGGGTGCACCAGGCGGATCGCTTCCAGGATGCGGGTGACGCCGAGCGCCGTGAACTCGCCGGTGAGCACCGGCTGGGTCCAGGAGGTCGGCACGTACGACTGCGCGGCCAGGTTGTAGACCTCGTCGGGACGGGTCTCCTGCAGCACTACGGTGAGCGAGTGCTGGTCGAGGAGGTCGGCGGCGACGACCTCGATCCGGTCGAGCAGGTGCTCGATCCGCTCGTAGCTGTGATGGCTGGTCCGGCGGACCATGCCGACGACGTCGTAGCCCTTCGCGAGCAGCAGCTCCGCCAGGTACGAGCCGTCCTGGCCGGTGACCCCGGTGATGAGCGCCCTAGGCATGAATTCCGCCGGCCGGAGGTTGTGTCATCGGCTTTGGTCCGTTAGGTTTGTGGGCTTCCGGCGAACGACGACTCGACTCACCGAGGGACGGAATCTATGGCACGGGTGTGCACCGTGTGTGGCAAGGGGCCGGTCACCGGCAACAACGTCAGCCACGCCAACAATCGAACCAAGCGCCGCTGGTACCCGAACCTGCAGACCGTGCGGGTGCTGGTCGAGGGCGCGCCCAGGCGCGTCCGGGTGTGCACGCAGTGCCTGAAGAGTAACCGGATCGTGAAGGCTCCCAAGGCGGCGCCGGCAGCGGTCTGACGCGCCGGCGCCGTTCGCGGCGCACCGACCGGCCTGAAAAAAGGGGACCCGAGGGTCCCCTTCTTTGTTGCCGTACGCCGAGGCGCCGGTCACTCGGAGAGCAACTCGATGCGGGCGATGTCCGCCCCGTCGCCTTCACGATGACCCAGCTTCAGGATGCGGGTGTAGCCGCCGGGCCGCGCGGCGAACCGCGGGCCGATCTCGCGGAAGAGGCGCGAGAGCGTCTCCCGGTCCTTGATCTTCCGCTCCACCAGCCGGCGCGCGTGCAGGTCGCCCCGGCGGGCCAGCGTGATCAGCTTCTCGGCAAACGGGCGCAGCTCCTTGGCCTTGGCCTCGGTGGTGATCACCCGGCCGTGCTCGAACAGGCTGGTCGCCATGTTGTTGAGCAGCGCCCGCCGGTGACTCGACGTGCGGGAGAGCTGCCGTCCCTTGGCGCGGTGGCGCATCAGACCACCTCGCCCGCGCCGGCCGACGGATGGGCCACCGGGGGGACGCCGGCCCGCAGCACGCGCAGCTCGCCGTCGGTGTCCTCGAACGCCATCCCGAAGTTGAGCCCCTCGCGCTGCAGCAGCTCCGCGATCTCGCTCAGCGCCTTCTCGCCCACGTTCTTGACCTTGAGCAGGTCGTCCTCGGAGAACTCGACCAGATCCTTGAGGGTCCGGATGTTCGAGTTCTTGAGCGAGTTGAGCGA
>DAIPLK010000016.1:0-1060 GCA_036769285.1 Gemmatimonadales bacterium
GTGCGCGACCGACGCGGCCGGAAATCGCGCCTGCTCGCTGCCGGTCGCGGCAGGCCCGGTCTAGAGCGCCTCGACTGCCGCGACGATCGCCTCGGTATCGGGCCCGAGGGCGTAGGCGATGCGCCCCGCCGGGCTCACGACGTACACCAGCGCGGGGTGACTCAGATCTCCGGTGGCCGTGTTCCGCACCCTCGGCACTCTCCACGAGCTGAGGGTGCGCTCCACGGTCGCCACGTCGCCGCTCAGCAGGTGCATCCGGTCGCCCAGCTCCCACTGGCGGGCCACGTAGCCGATGCGTGCCGGCGTGTCCCGCCATGGGTCCAGCGTCAGAACCAACAGCACCGCGCCCCGACCGCTCAGGCGGCCCGCGGCCGCGCGCGCGGCTCGCACGGTCAGCGGACAGACCGTCTCGCAGTGCCCGTAGCCGAAGGTCACGATCACCGGGCGGCCCTTGAACCGGTCCATGGTGATCGAGTCACCGCGCTGGTCCACCAGCCCGACCTCGGGCACCGGGTCGTTCACCCGGCCGGCGGCGACCGCGTCCACCACATCGGCGGCGGTGCGGACGGTGAACGGCTCGCCGCGCACCTGGGCCACCAGCCGCGCCGCAGCGCCGATCCCGGCCACGAGCGCGAGCGCCGTGCCCGCGAGCACCGCGCGCCCCAGCGGCCGTGCCAGCGCCGCCCGGAGCCCTTCCTTCAGCGCCCCGCCCCAGACCACCGCGAGCACGGTCACGAGGCCGACCGGTTCACCGATCAACAGGATCCAGCCGCCCGCGTCGGGCAACCCGCCCGGCGCCGCGCCGAAGCAGACTTCGCGCGTGCGCGCCAGCCAGGCGGGCGCGCCCGCCAGCGGCCAGAGCGCGAGCGCCCACCAGGCGGCCGTGATCGCCAGGATGGTCGCGAGGGCGCCGAGCGCGAGCGCCCCCCGCGCCGTCATCCGCTCAGCCGATCTTCCAGACAAACGAGAGCACCTTCCAGTTCACGAAGAAGTAGAGCATGAACGCGGCGAGGAAGATGAACACCAGCATCAGCGTGCCCGGTGCCGGCCCCAGAATGCC
>DAIPLK010000016.1:1160-16228 GCA_036769285.1 Gemmatimonadales bacterium
GCCTGGCTGAAGCTGATGTCCCAGTGCCGCCGCGGCACGCCGAAGCTGCCGGCGAAGGTCATGAAGACCGTGAACACCAGCATCCCGCCCGCGAACAGGTACGGCTGCACCCGAGCCAGCCCCCAGAACGCCACCTTCCGCCGGAACACCAGCGGGATCAGGTAGTAGGTGGTCCCCATGAACGCCATGGCGGTGCCGCTCACCACCGTGGCGTGGAAGTGCCCGGGCGAGCGGAGCGTGTTGTGCACGATGATGTTGATCTGCTCCGTGCCGATGGTGACGCCGGTGATGCCGCCGACGAAGCCGAACACCACGATGGAGAAGACCAGCGAGCTGAAGCCGGGATCGCCCCACGGCGCCCGCCGGAGCCAGCCGAACATCCCGGTCCCGACGCCCCGGAGCCGCTGCCCCAGCTCCATCCCCGCCGGCACGGTGAAGCCGTGGATCAGGCTCGCCAGCACCGCCATGTACATGAAGTAGCTGGTGTTCACCACCTTCCAGGCCGGGCCCATGCCGGGGTCCACCAGCAGGTGGTGGGCCGAGGCCATCGAGATGAACAGGATGTAGAGCACGAAGGCGAGCCGGCTGATCTTCTCGTTCAGCACCACCGCGCCCACGGTCAGGGCGCCGAGCATGTACCAGAGGGCCACCATCGCGGCCACGTTGATCTGCTGCGACGAATGCCCCAGAGCCCACCAGATGAGCCGGTACACCTGGGGATCGACGTTCATCAGGCCCAGGGACCAGAGGAAGGTCGGCACGTAGATGGCCGCGCCGTGGAGCAGGGTGATCACCGCGATGATGGCCGCGGTCACCGCCCCGTACACCACCAGCGGCAGCGAGCCCTGGTAGGTGCGCTCTCGCTTGGCGACGACCAGGTTGGCGAAGAAGATGCCGGTGACCAGCAGCGCGCCGACGGCGAAGAGGATGATCCCCAGGTAGTACAGTGGGTGCGCCCGGAGCGGCACGTAGGAAGTGAACAGCACATCGGCCTTCCCACCCCAGATCATCGCCTCCACGAGCACCGCGCCGCCGGTCATCAGGCCGAACGCGGCCCACGATAGCCTAGGCGCGGCCACGCGCGCGTTGATCAGCGCGGTGCTGGCGAAGTGCAGCACCGCCATCTCGAAGAAGATGATGAAGAAGATGAGCATGCTCATGCCGTGGGCGGTCAGCACCCGGTAGAACCACTCGGCCGGCAGCAGGTGCACCGCCTGCCAGCGGGTGAGCACGAGCAGGATCGCGGCGATGGCGCCGATCAGGAGCGCCACGACCGAGACCACCGCGTTGGCCTTGACCAGCCGCTCGGCGGGAAGGTGGATCTGCCGCCCCGTGACGGGGCAGGTGCGGAACCCGGCGGACATCGTAGCGGCGGCGGTCATCGGGCCTCCCCGGAGCGGGCAATCTCGCGGCCGGCGCTGTCCACCACGATCACGCGCCCCACCATGGTGTGGTGGCCGATCCCGCAGAATTCGTTGCAGATGATGCGGAAATCGCCGGCGGCGGTGGGAGTGACGCGGAGACCGTAGTCGTAGCCCGGTACCACTTGAAAGTTGACGTTCACCGGGAACAGGGAGAATCCGTGGTTCACGTCGAGCGACGAGATGTGCAGCGTGTACTGCGCACCCTGCCGGAGACGCAGGATCGGCGTCCATTGGAAGGTCATGCCGGCCAGATACACGTCGCTGCCCGGCGGCGGCTCGACGATCGGCATGCCGCGGTCGTCGCCGACCTTGTACTGCTTGATGAACTCCTGGGTGCGCCGGTAGTACGCGGCGGGGTCGGTCTTGCGCCGGATGCCGGACGGGTTCTGCCCGCCCTTGAGATGCCAGAGCGGCATCATGGCGAAGAGCACCATGCACCAGCCGAAGGCGATGCCGACCCAGAGCTTCTCGGTGCGGTGCGCCGGCCGCCACCAGATGCCGGCAGGCGAGTCCAGCCCGGTGTGGGTCTCAGGCGTCATGGTCGCTCCTCATGGCAGCTGCGCGGCGGGAAGGGTGAGGATCTCCCACATCCCCCACCCGGTGTACAGCACCGCCACCACGACGATGCCGGCGATCAGGAGCAGAAAGACGTTGTCGAACAGCCGCTGTCCCAGCGGAATGTCCGGCGGGTCGCCCTGGGGCGGACGCGAACCATGCGTCATGGCACCTCCTGGCAGCAGATCTGGTGCGTGGTGTGCGGGGAAGGTGTAAGAGAATGCGATACGCTCGCGGAACCCGCAAGCGGGGGCCGCCGGTTGACTCGGGATTCACGCGGCCTTCACACTTGCCGCACGGATCGGTATATCGTTTCCCCATGACTCCCGCCAAGCGCCCCGGGCGCCGGCTGCTCGCCGCGGCCGACGCCCTCGTCAACCGGCTGTACGGCTCGAGCCTCAACCCCCTCTACCAGAGCGGCACCATCGTCGTGGCCCTGCTGCTGGTGCTGCTCGCCACGGGGATCTGGCTCGTGTTCTTCTACCGGATCGGCGCCCCCTGGGCGTCGGTCGGCCGTATCACCGCGGACCCGTGGATCGGTCGCTGGATGCGGGGCCTGCATCGCTACGCATCGGACGCCGCGATCGTGGCCACCCTCGTCCACGCCGCCCGCATCATCGTGCAGCGCCGCACCTGGGGCCCGCACCTGCTCGCCTGGGTGTCGGGACTGGTGCTGCTCGGCCTGCTGCTCCTCTGCGGCGTCACCGGCTTCGTGCTGGTGTGGGATACCTTCGGGCGCGCGCTGGCGGTCGAGGGCGCCCGGATCCTCGACGCGCTGCCGGTCCTGTCGGAGCCGGTGAGCCGGACCTTCGTGGGCGAGCGACCGGTGCCCGGCACGTTCTTCTTCCTCACGCTCTTCATCCACATCGCCGTGCCGCTCGGCATGGGCGCGGCACTCTGGTTGCACATTTCCCGGCTCGCCCGCCCTGCAGTGCTGCCGCCCAGGCGCCTGACCTGGACCGTGGTGGCGGTGCTTCTCGTCGCGGCGCTGGCGGCGCCGCTGGGGATGGACGCCGAGGGCACCGCGTTCGCACTGCCGCCGCGGATCACGCTCGACTGGTTCTACGGCGGATGGCTGCCGCTGACGAGCCCGCTGCCCAGGGGCGCGGTGTGGCTCGCCGGCCTCGCCGGCACGGTGCTGCTGCTCCTCGTGCCCCGCTGGACGCGGCCCGCGCCGGGGGCGCGCCCACCCTCGGTGGTGGACGAGGCGATCTGCGTGGGGTGCTGGCAGTGCGCCTGGGACTGCCCGTACGACGCCATCACGATGCTCCCGCGGGCGAGCGGCCGGGCGGAGGTGGTGGCCCGCGTGGATCCAGAGCGGTGCGTGAGCTGCGGCATCTGCGCGGGCTCGTGCGCACCGATGGGGGTAGGCCCGCCGGGTCGCACCGGCCGCGACCAGCTCGCGCGGGTCCGCGACTTCCTCGCCGACCCGGCGCGCCGGCCGGGCGAGCTCGTCGCCATCGCCTGTGAATCCGGCGCCGGGGCGCTGGCGCCGGTCCTCGAGCGCGAAGGGGCGGTCGTCTACCCGGTGGACTGCGCCGGTAACCTCCACACCTCCGTCGTCGAGCTGCTCGTACGCGGCGGCGCGGGTGGCGTGCTGGTGCTGACATGCCACGCCCGGGACTGCCGCAACCGGGAAGGGCCGCGCTGGCTGGCCGACCGGATCTACGCCGGGCGCGAGGCGGAGCTGGAAGACCGGGTGGACCGGCGGCGGGTCGCCGTGGTGCCCGCGGGCGCGCACGACGACGGGACCGCCACGACGGCCGTGCGCCGCTTCCGCGAGGGGATTGCCGCGCTCGACCGTCCCGCGGCCGATGTGAGCGTGGAAGTGGACCAGCAGTGCGAGCGGCCGCCGGCCGCACGGCGCGGAGCGCGGCGATGACGCCCTTCCTCCGCCGCGCGGCGGCCGCCCTGTTCGCCGTCACACTGACGGCCGCGATCGTGGCGCTCTCGCGGGCACCATTCAAGGTGACGCGGGACGACCAGGCGCTGCTCCGGGTGTCGTGGAGCGGCCGGCCGGAGCGGATCGAGCGATGCCGGGAGCTCAGCGACGAGGAGCTCGAGAAGGTCCCGCCGCACATGCGCCAGCGGCTCGAGTGCGAGGGGCGGTCGGCGCGCTATGGCGTGCGGGTGCTGAGCGACGGCGCCGTGCTCTCGACGGACACGGTGTCAGGGGGCGGCCTCCGCGGCGACCGGTCGATCCACATGCTGCGGGAGTATCCCGTCGTGCCGGGCCCGCACACCTTCGCCGTCGAGGTAGCGCGCACCGACAGCGCCGGCGTGAGCGAAAAGGCGGAGGAGGACGCAGGGGATGCGAGGGCAGCGGAGGCGCCGAGCGAGGGCCAGCTCGACCGCGGCGCGCGCGAGCGCCAGGAGCGGCGACGCCAGCGGCAGGAGCGGCTGCCGCCAAGGCTTCGGATCGACACGACCGTGGCCCTGGCGCCAGGGGCGGTGCTCCTGATCAGCTACGACCCGATCGAGCGGCGGCTCGTGGCCCTCACCGGTGATCGGCAGGCGCAGCGAGCCCCGACGGCCTCACCGCCGGCTCGATGAACCGCCCGTCCACGTGGAACCAGAGTGGTTCCACGGGAAGCTCTCACCTCGAGTCACCCTGAGCGAAGCGAAGGGGCCATGAGTCAGGGCATGCCCCCTTCGCTTCGCTCAGGGTGACTCGATCTCCATCACCGCAGCGCCGAGGCCAGCCAGAGCCCGGCGCAGCTCGCCGCTCCCAGCGCCGCCAGACCCAGCCCCGCCACCGCTCGGAACTCGCCTCTCCCCAGGAAGAGCGCGATGGCCAGCTTCAGCCCGGTGTTCGACAGGATGCCGACCGCGATCCCCTGTGCGCCGAGCCCGGCGGCGCCGGCCCCGGACGCAAGCTGGGTCATCGAGTAGGTCAACGCATCCACGTCGGTGAGACCCAGAACGCCCGCCGAGGCCAGCACGCCCCTCGCCCCCCACAGGCTCTGCACGACCGGCACCAGCAGCAGCACCACCTGGAACGCGACGGCCATCCGGATCGCCGACCAAAGGCCCAACGGATTCCGGGCCGGCTCGACGGGCGCGCCCGCCTCCTCCCGTCGGCGCCGGACGACCAGCAGGGCCGCGGCCCCCACCAGCAGCACCGGAGCCAGATACGGGATCAGCGCGAGCCCCACGGCGGGCCTGAGCACGGTGGCGAGGATCCCGACCCGCACGACCAGCATGGTGCACGCGCCCATCACGCCGAGGCCGAGCGCGGTGCCGATGGCCTCGGCATCCCGGCTGCGCTGAGAGAACTGCAGGGTCACGGCGGTCGAGGAGATCAGGCCGCCGAGCAGGCCGGTGAGACTGTATCCGCGGCGCGGCCCCAGCCCCCGGGTGACGAGATAGCCGGCGAAGTTGAGCGCGCAGAACAGCAGCACCACCAGCCACAGGGCACGCGGGCGGATGCTGTCGTACGGCCCGTACGGGCCGCTGGGAAGCAGCGGAAGGATGACGAGGGCCAGCACGGCGAACTGAAGCGCCGCGGTGAGCTCGCGCTCGCCCATGCGCTTGATCGCCGCCTGGATGCGGGTCTTTTCCGCCAGGGCCAGGACCATGACCGATGCCACCGCGCTCGTGACCAGGGGGAAGCCGAGGCCGGCGACGGCGCCGAGCGCCAGCACCACCAGCGCCGCCACCTCCGTGGTCCCTTCGATGCCCCTCCCGCCGCGGACTGCGGCCATGACGTAGGCGGCGACGGAGAGCGCGGCGCCGGCCGCGAGCAGAACTGCCCCCGGGCCGACGAGGCCGCCGCCGATCAACCAGCCACCCAGGCCGCCCAGAAGCCCGAGCAGCATGAACGTCCGGGCGCCCGCGAACCTGGCCTCGGGACCGGTGGCGTGGCCGGACCACTCGCGTTCGATCCCCACCGCGAGGCCGGCCAGGCCGGCGACGGCGAGGCCGGTGGCGAAGGTCAGGTCCACCCGCATTTCCATGTTCGGCTCCCAGGTGCCCGTTACGGTTCCAGTCCTGTGTGTGGAGTATGCGCCGGCCCGCCGCGGGCGTCCACGATCACGCTTGGCTCACGAGCCTTCGAGTCACCCTGAGCCCGTTCGCTGGGGCTCAGGGTAAACTCCGCGAGGGGGCCAAGCCCCAACCCTCTTGACAGTGTTCCACCTTGTTACTACGATATATCGGCAGCTATATCGTCAGTTATATCGTCAGACATATCGCCTGGGAATTGGAGGCAGTCATGTGCAGTCAGCGCACCGGGTTCGATTTCGGCGCCGGGTTCCCCTTCTGGGGCCGAACTTGGGCCGAGTGCGGCCCAAGACGCGGACGCGGCCGGCGCCAGATGTTCGAGGCCGGCGAGATCAAGTTCGTCATCCTGCGACTCCTGAAGGAAAAGCCTCGGCACGGCTACGAGGTCATCAAGGCATTGGAAGAGAAAATGGCCGGGTGCTACACGCCGTCTCCCGGCACCGTCTACCCGACCCTCCAGTTGCTTGAGGATCAGGGCTACCTGCGCGCGGTCGAGGCCGACGGCAAGAAGATCTACGAGGTCACCCCGGAAGGCCTGAAGTACCTGGACGAGCATCGCGATCTGCTCGACGAGATCGTGGATCGGGTGAGTGAGACCGTGCGCGACTTCACCGGTGGTGCCGTCGGTGAGCTGCAGGGGGAGTTCGCGCGCTTGGCCCGGGGCGCGTTCCGCCACGCCTGGCGGAGGGGCCCGAATGACCCCGCGGTCAGGCGGGTGGCCGAAATCCTGAAGCAGGCCGCCGACGACATCGAGCGGGCCTGGCAGACCTCAGCGCCGAGGTGACGCCATGTGGCACGGCATGCTGTGGTGGTGGATCATCCCGCTCGTGTGC
Source organism: Gemmatimonadales bacterium (assembly GCA_036769285.1). Classification (GTDB taxonomy): domain Bacteria; phylum Gemmatimonadota; class Gemmatimonadetes; order Gemmatimonadales; family GWC2-71-9; genus CAVVWJ01. The sequence continues at coordinate 7,975 of DAIPLK010000016.1, forward strand.
TTCCTGCTGATGAGGGGACGCCACCAGCGGCGCTGGAGCCGGCAGCGGGAAGGGGAAGGCGAGCGCGAGCACGTGGCCGAACTCCGTCAGGTGGTCGAGGACCAGCGGCGGTACATCGAGGAGCTTGAGACCAGGCTCAGCCGGGTGGAAGAGGGCCTCGAGTTCGCGGAGCGGCTGCTCGCGCAGCGCTCGGTCGCGGGCGCCGGCGCCGGCTGAGCCGGTCAGGACCGCGGCTCCCCCGTGAGCCGCGCCAGCCGCACGCGTGCGCCCTCCACCGCCGGCTGCAGCCGCGGATCGCACGCGGACCAGAGCCGCACGAACTGCGAGTAGCTGTCGATCGCCTTCTGGCGCTCGCCCTTCCGCTCGTAGATGTCGCCCAACCGGAGCGACACCTGCGCCCGGAAGGCCATCTCGTCCGGCGTCCCGTCGAAGCCGTGCTCGAGCCAGCGCAGCGCCTCGCCGTCGTTGCCCGTGCCGAGCAGCGCCTCGCCGCGGAGAAAGCGTGCGTAGTCCTCGCCGAACGGTGACGCGCCGCTGAGATCCAGCGGCACCTCCCCCCGCACCGCCTCCAGCGCCTTGAGCGCATCCGCCGGCCGGCGCGCGCCGAGCGCGACGTCGGCCCGCACCGCGGCGGCGAGCGAGCGCATTACCGGCCGGTTCCCCTCGGACACCTGCGCCGCCTCGAGCTGGGCGGCCTCCCGCAGCGCCGCATCCCCCTCGCCCAGGCGCGACGCCAGCAGGCCCAGCACATAGCGCTGGACCTGCGGCAGCAGCTCGTTGGCGGGGCCCGGCGGGCTCGGCTCCTTGGCCGGATCCCAGGCCGCGACGTCGGCGCGGATGGCCTCGAGCCGCGCCCTGGGGACGGCCAGGAACGGCAGCGTGGCCCAGAGGCCCCGCACGATGCGCGTCCTCGGATCGGTTGCCGCCCGCTCGGCCACGCCAAGCGCGCTGTCGGCCGCCGTCCAGCGGCCCTGCGCGATCAGGTTCTCGGCCAGCACCCCGTTGCCCCGTACCGCGCCCTCGGGCCGGGCCGCGGCCGTCCGCGCAAACGGCTCCGCCACCGCCGGCCGCTCGAGCCATTCGCCCACCTGCCACACGGCGCTCACCACCTGGCCGAATCCCGCCGTGCTCCCCGCCTCGGCGAGGAGGCGGGCCACGGTCGCACTGTCGCCGTGGGCGACGGCGAACATCGTGCTATCCGCGAAGTCCATCCCGACACGGGCAACCAGCGATTCGGCTCTCGGCAGGTCGTCCTCGCGCACGGCGAGGTGCATCATGGGTCATATGGGACAGAGGAACTCGGGGTCGAGCTTTACGATCCCGTCGAACACCGGCCGCGACTCCGCCGCCGGCCGGCCACGCAGGGGGTTGTAGAAGTACAGCAGGCTGGCGAGCTGCCACTGCGCCTCGAGGTCATCCGGATAGTCCTGCAAGACGTCGCGGTAGCCGCGCTCGGCCTCATCGGGCTTCCCCGCTGCAAGCGCCGCGAACGACGTGAGCAGCCGTTTGTCGCGCTCGCCCAGCCGCCCGCCGAGGGCGACCGCGCGGATCGTGTTCGGCCGGATGAGCGCCTCGCGACGGGCCCAGGCCGCTGCCACTGCCAGGCGGTAATAGGCCAGCGCGAAGGTGCTGTCGAGCTGCACGGCGCTCTGGAACCCCGCGAATGCCGAGTCGAACTCCCCGCCCCTGAGGTGCTGCTCGGCGTCGAGATAGGCCTTGAGCGCCGCGAGCGACTGGGTGGTGACCGCGGCCGTCTGGAGCAGCCGCGAGCCCGGGCCGCGCCGCTGCCGGACCATGAGGTCCCCGGCCAGGTGATCTACCAGCTCGAAGAGCTGGGTGGTGTCGCCGCTCACGCTCGCCTGCGAGACGAGCGCGGGCTGCGCCGGGGCGCCGTCATAGAGGCTGGCGTCGATGCGCACCTGGTTGCCGATCGCGCTCACGCTGCCCAGCACGTACAGGCCGGCGCCGAGGCGCTGGGCCAGGCGGCGCCCCTCCTCGAGGTCCGCCACCCCGCCGCCCGCCGCGTGCGCCGCCGCGAGCACGGTGGCGCCGTTCACGCTGCGGATCTCGCCGGTGCCGTCGAGATTCCGGCTCAGCAGGTCCACCAGCCCCTGGGCCAGGAAGTCGAGGCTCTTGCCGCCATGGACCGCGAACGGCAGCACGGCGAGGTGGTTGTGGGTGGTCAGCGCGACCGGCACCGGGCGCAGCTTCCACCAGCCGAGCAGCGCCGCGATGAGCACAGCGGCGCCGGCGAGCGCTACACCGATTCCCCGGCGGCGGGTGCGCGTCGCCGCCGCGGCCGTCGCCACCGGCGTCACCACCGCCGTGGCCCCGCTGGTCGTGGCGACCGCCTGCTCCAGCGCCTGGGCGAGCTGCGCCGCGGTCGCGTACCGGTCCGCGGGCACCACGGCCAGCGCCTTCATGACGGCCTGGTCCACGGCCTCCGGCACCGTCGGCCGGCCGGAGCGCACGCTCGGCACCGGCTCGGTGAGCCGCTTCATCAGGATGGCCTGCACCGTCGGCCCGGTGTACGGCTGCTCGCCGGCGAGCATCTCGAAGATCACCGCGCCGAGGCTGTAGACGTCGGACCGGGCGTCCGCCGCGCGGTCGCCGGTCGCCTGCTCGGGGCTCATGTAGGCCGGCGTTCCGACGCTCATCCCGGTCTGGGTGAGCTGGTCCTCGCTCACCCCGAGCGCCCGGGCGATCCCGAAGTCCGCCACCAGGGTGTTGCCGTCCCGGGTGAGCAGCAGGTTCTCGGGCTTGATGTCGCGGTGGATGACACCGTGCTCGTGGGCGTACTGCAGCGCCTGGGCCGCCTGGCGGCCGATGCGGAGGGCGTCGTCGAGTGAGAGCTGCCGCTCGCGCCGGAGCCGCTCGCGCAGCGTCTCGCCCTCGACGTACGGCATGGTGAACCAGAGGTGGCCGGCGGTCTCGCCCGAGTCGTGGACGGTGAGGATGTGGGGGTGCTGCAGCCGGGCGGCGAGGCGAATCTCGCGCTGGAAGCGCTCGGGGCCGAGCGACTGCGCGAGGTCGGGGTGGAGCACCTTGAAGGCAACCGGGCGGTCGTGCTTCAGGTCGGTGGCGAGGAAGACGGTGGCCATCCCTCCGCGCCCGAGCTCCCGGACGAGGAGGTACTGGCCCGCCAACCCGTCCTGGAGCTGTGCGCGCAAATCGGCCATGGTGCCTTGAGGGTGCGGGAGCCGGAGAGGTGAGCTTGTAGAATAAGGCGGGTCAGCGGCCGAGGGTAGGCGACCCGCATCGTCCGCTCAGTCCATGCCCTTGACGCCGATGCCAAGGCGCTGGGGATGACGGCGGCTCACGCCCATGACCGAGGATCACTAGCGATGCGATTCACGCGCGCCATCGTCCGTCCCCCCGCCGCCAGCTTCGCCGCCGGGATCACCACGTCCGGGCTCGGCCCGCCGGACCTGCCGCTCGCGCTGGAACAGCACGAGGGGTACTGCCGGGCGCTGGAGCGTCTGGGACTCTCGCTCGTCAGGCTCGCTCCCGATGCCGGCTTTCCCGACTCCACCTTCGTCGAGGACGCCGCCATCGTCACCGCCCGCGGGGCGATCCTCGCCCGGCCCGGCGCGCCGAGCCGCGCCGGCGAGGTCGCGTCGCTCGCCGCGGCGCTCAGGCCCTGGTTTCCCGAGCTGGACGCGATCACCGCCCCCGGCACGGTGGATGGCGGCGACATCTGCGAGGCGGGCGAGCATTTCTTCATCGGCCGCTCGGCGCGCACCAACGCCGAGGGCGCGGCCCAGATCGCGGAGTGGCTGGCGGGCCGCGGCTTCGGCTCGAGCGTCATCGACATCCGGGGGATCCCCGCCCTGCTGCACCTCAAGACCGGGCTCTCCTGGCTGGGAGGGCGCCGGCTGCTCGCCGCCGGCGAGATCGCCGGACACGCGGCGCTCCGCGGATGGGAGGTCGTGCGGGTGCCCGACGGGGAGGAGTACGCCGCCAACTGCGTCATGGTGAATGATTCGCTGCTGATCCCCCGCGGCTTCCCGGCGACCGCCGCGCTGCTCCGCGACCTGGGCTACGACGTCGTGCCGCTGGAGATGTCGGAGTACCGAAAGATGGACGGGGGGCTGAGCTGTCTGTCGGTTCGGTGGTGAGCGCGGACGTTTCGCGCGGACGGGCCCCGACGCGCTGACCGCCACCGGCATCGCGCTCGGCACCCCGCGCTACATGGCGCCAGAGCAGGTGGCCGCCGATCCGCACCTCGACCACCGGGTGGACATCTACGCGGTGGGCGTGATGGCAGGCATCCGACGGAGGTGGTCGCGCGGCCATCCCGACGGGGAACGGCGACGACCGGACCGCGGAGTGGAAGCGGAACGGACGCGGCGTGTACTACCTGCACGACTACGACTCCCCGGAGGCGGAGATCCGGTTCGTCCCCCGGAATGCAACCGGCGGGTGGGGGGCACCGGTAACGCTCATCCGCGGCGATGCCCTGGTCCCTTCGGAATCCCCCGACATGCGCTGGGTGGCGTTCGGGACGGACAAGGGGCTGATGCTCACCACCCCGCGCGGCGACTCCGCGCGGGTGGTCGTGCCCGGGAGCTACCGCTCACGCGAGCTCCGGCCGACGTACGTGAGCTGGTCGGCGGACGGCCGGACGCTCTACTATCTCGCGCTGGATTCGCTGGACCGCGCGAGCATCTGGGGGCTCGATCCGCGGACGGCGGACCGGACGCTTCTGGTGCGCTTCGACGATCCCGGGCGCGAATGGCATCGGTACGGGTTCGCCGCGTCCGGCGGGCGATTCTACTTCACGCTCGGGGACCGGCAGAGCGACCTGTGGATGACCAGCGTCGGGGCGGGCCGCTGACGGCGCCCGCGGCGGACGGGCTCACTTCGGGTTCGTGGCCCACACGCTGAGCTCGGGAATGAACCCGCGGTCGTCCATCGTCAGCATCGCCACCACGGCCTCCGCGATCTCCGCCGGCCGCAGCTTGGAGGGGTTGTCCTGCTGCGCGTGCCCGGCCCGCCGGGCGAACTCCGTCACCACCTCGCTCGGGTTGAGCAGCATGACGCGCACGTTGTGGGTCCGGAGCTCGGCCCGCCACGACTCGGTGAGCCCTCGGAGCGCGAACTTGGTCGAGGCGTAGGCGCTGCTCCCGGGGCCGGCGCGGAGCCCCGAGGTGGAGCCGATGTTGATGATGTTGCCGCCCTTGCGCGCGACGAAGTGGCGGGCCGACTCGCGCGCCACCAGGGTGGCGCCGAGGATGTTCGTCTCCCATACTCGGCGCATGTCGGCGGCGGTGGTCTCGAGCAGCGGCGCGAAGGTGCCGATCCCCGCGTTGTTCACCAGCACGTTGTAGTCGCCGAAAGCCTCGATGGTCTGCCGCACCATGCGGACGCAGTCGGCCTCGACGCTCACGTCGCCCGGAATCGCCGTGGCGCCCGTGGCGGCCGCCGCCTCGCGGAGCCGCGACGCGTTGCGGCCGGAGATGGCCACCTTCGCCCCGGCGGCGGCGAGCACCTGCGCCACCTCGTAGCCGATCCCGCTGCTCCCGCCCGTCACCAGCGCCTTCGCATCCTCGAGTCGCATGACATCCTCACGTCGTATGGTGTCACCACGGGGAAGAGGGGCTTCCCCGGGCGTCTCCTTCGAGTATAGCCGGAGGCCGTGCAGACAGCGCCCGCGCGCCGATCCATCTTTCGGTCGTCTCCCTCACACGATCCGGCTTGCCCGACCCTCTGGCCCGACTGCAGGACGCCCTCGCCGGCCGCTACCGCCGCGAGCTCGGCGTGGACTACCGGCTGACGGGGACCGTGCGCTGGGACCAGGAGGGAGGCCGGAGCCAGGTGCGGGTGAGCCCCGAGTTGGTGCAGACGACGAGCGGCGCCACCCGCTGGCAGCAGTCGTTCGACGCGCCGCTCACCGGCGTCTTCCAGGTGCAGGCGGACGTCGCCGAGCGGGTGGCCCGCGAGCTCGGCGTGGCGCTCGCCGCCGGACAGCGCCGCCAGCTCGAGGAGCGCCCCACCGCGGATCTCGGCTCGAGCCGTTGCGGCGGGACCCGCGCGGCGCCGCGATTCTCCGGAGGATGGGGCTGCTCCAGACTAGATGAGTGCAGCGGCTCGGCGGAAGACCGTGTGGCTGGCGAACCGCATGTCCATCTCCAGGATGGTGAGATCGCGCCCCGCTTCAGCTCGCTCGCTCTGCGGGCGGCGGCAGGCGTCGTGGCCAGGCCGGCGAGGGCCAGGAGCTGCGTGGTCGTGCGGAGTGCGGCGGGGCGGTGAGGCGGGTCCGGCGCTGCGTTGGGGAGGCCTAACGCACTCTCAGGCCAGGTTCATCTTTCGGAGCAGCGCCTGGAAACGGGGATGCCCCCGCAGAGGGGCGAAGAGGAACGACCCCCTGACACCGAAGATGCCGCCGGCTCGCTCCTGATAGGCGCGTTCGAGGAAATCCATCGCTCGTTCGTGCTCGCCGAGGCCCGTGTACACATAGGCCACGTGATAAGGCGACACGTATCGCTGACGCGAACGTTCATCGAGCTGTCGCAGCACCTCCCGGGCCTCCTCGGTCCGACCCACGAGCGCGAAGGCTTGCCCGAGCTGCGCCAGGTACAGGGTGCTATCGGGGGAGAGCGACAACGCCTGTTGCAGCGCGAGGATCCCCTGGTCCGGCATCCCCTTCAGGTAGTAAGCCCATCCGAGGGTCGCATGCGCCAGCGCGAAGTGGGGTTCGACCTCCAGGACCCGAGTGACGGATCCCAGCGCCTCATCGTACCGGCCGGCCCGCAGGAGGATGGTCGCGGTATCCATTCGGTGGGCCAGAGGATCGAGCTCGTGCGCGCGCCCATGCATCTCGATGGCCTCGTCATAGCGCTCGAGTGCGGACAACATGAGGCTGTAGGAGTCGTAGGCGACGCCACTGTTCGGGTCCAGCTCGATTGCCCGTTTGTATTCCGCCTCGGCCCCGGTCCAGTCGTAGTCGCAGGCGACCTTGAGGTGTGCCAGTACGGCATGCGCTTCGGCGAGCCCGCTGTCGAGCTCGAGGGCCTTGGCGACGGCAGCCTTGGCCTGTCGAAACGCTTCGTCCGGCGGGAGTGTCCCGGCTACTCCGATCGCGTTTTCCGTGTAGGCAAAGCCGATGGTGGCGTAGGCCAGCGCATAGTTCGGGTCGCGTGCGATCGCCTGCTCGAGGTGCTTGAGACCCTGCTCGATCCCTTCCTCGGTCCACCGAACGAGGCAATGCTTGCCGAGCAGGTAGAGCTGATAGGCCTGGACGTCGTCCGTGGGCGGCTTCCGGATCCGGCTTCTCTCCTCGGAGGAAAGCTCCGCCTCGAGCGCGGCCGCAATCTGCAACGCGACATCGGTCTGGATGGCGAAGATGTCGGTCAGGTCCCGGTCATACGTCTCCGCCCAGAGGTGCCGGTCCGTTTCGGCATCGATGAGCTGCGCCACGATCCGCACCCTGCTCCCGGCACGCCGGACGCTCCCCTCGAGCAGCGTCGCTACGTCCAGCCTCGCGCCGATCTCGCGCAGGCTCTGCTCCCGCTTCTTGAACGGCATCACCGACGTGCGCGAGATCACCTTCAGCGAGCGGATCTTGGACAACTGGGCGATCACGTCCTCGGTGATCCCGTCCGTGAAGAACTCGTTCTCCGGGTCCGCGCTCAGGTTGAGGAAGGGGAGGACGGCGACCGACGCAGCGCGCGGCTGGGCAGCGGTGGTGGCGACCGTCGCGGTGGCGGCGATGGCGGTGAGCGCGGCCGCGAAGGCGGCGGCCGAGGCGAACCGATCGGCCGGCACCATGGCGAGGGCCTTCACCAGCGCCTGCTCCACCGCCGGCGGCACCGCGGGCCGCAGGCGGCGCACGCGAGGGACCGGGTCGGTGAACCGCTTGGCGACGACCATCTGCGCGGTGGCGCCCGTGTATGGCGGCTCGCCCGCGAGCAGCTCGTAGAGCACGCAGGCCAGGCTGTACACGTCGCTGCTCGGATCCAGTGTCCGCTCGCCCGCGGCCTGCTCGGGGCTCATGTACTCGGGCGTCCCGACCATGAGGCCGGTGGCAGTGAGCCGGTCGCCCGGCGCCGAGCCGGGGGCGACCGCGATGCCGAAGTCGGCGACCATCGCCTCGCCTTCGTGGAGCAGAATGTTCTCGGGCTTGATGTCGCGGTGGATCAGGCCGTGGGCGTGCGCGTAGTCCAGCGCGGAGGCGGCCTGCCGCGCGATGCCGATGGCCTCGTCGACCGAGAGCTGCCGCTCGCGGGCAAGCTTCTGCCGCAGGGATTCGCCC
>DAIPLK010000016.1:16328-18948 GCA_036769285.1 Gemmatimonadales bacterium
GTCAGCCACAACCTAAAGCGGTCCCCGGCCGCCGCAACGAGGCGGATGGTTGAAGCCCCGCGTTCACGCGTACAGCTTGTACCGCGTCCCGTTCCAGATGTCGAGGGACGAGGTGCCGGCCCGCTTCCGCTGCATGTCCTCGTCGCTCCGATAGACGTAGACCATGGTCATCTGCAGCACGCTCGAGAACGAGCGCCGGTCGGCGGCGCGGGAGATGAGCGGAAGAAAGGTGCCGGTATTGATGTACATCCGCACCGTTCCGTCGGGCTCGCTCGAGAAGTAGTCGTGACGCGCCCGATGGGTGTGGCCGTAGATCACCCGCTGAGTCCCGCCCGGGCCGGTTGCCTGGCCCAACACCGCCTCCGAGCGCGCGCCCGCGAGCAATCCCTCCTCCGCCGGCAGCAAGGCCGGCACCAGCCGCTGCAGCCGCCCGAGCCACTGCACCCGCCCGCGGAACGACTCGAAGTCCGGTCCCAGGAGGAACGCCCGGGCCTGCTGGAGGCGGTCGACCAGGTCACCCGACACCAGCGTATCGGTCCTCAGATGATCCCACTGGCGGGCCAGGCTGGTCTCGAGCAGGCCGTCGAGCGCCCGCTTCAGGGACTCGTGCAGCATCCGACGGAGGTCCCGCTCGCGGGCGCCGCCGATCCACTCGAGCCACGCGAACACGTCGAGCAGTGGACGCAGGTTGTTGACGTCCTTGAGCTGGTCCACCAGCGACATCGGCGCCCCTTGGTCTCGGGCGTGGTAGACCAGGCCGCTCATCAGCTCGGCGGTGACGGCCTCCCCGATGGCCATCACCTCGTACGCCTCCGGCGCGAAGCGATCCACCTCCGCCCCGGGGATCAGCACCGTGCGCCGGAACTGCCACCCGTGGGAGTGCTCGTCCCACTCGTGTCCGTGGCGGGCGAGGACGCCGTACTCCGTGCTCTCGACCCTGGGCGCGAACGCCGCGATCGCCGGCATGGCCGCGCGCACCGCTTCCTGCAGCGACGGGAAGTTCCACATCACCCGCTCGTGATTGCCGACGACGTAGGTGGCGCGGAACGGGACGGGCCCGGCGGCGAGCGTCGCCAGCGTCGTGCCCAGCGCGCCGGCCGTCGGCGTCGCCAGGATCCCGCCGAGGATGGCGTGGAACTGCTCGCGGATGGCGCTGCTGTCCGCGTTCATCCCGGTGCGCAGATCGAGCGTGCCGCCCCAGGGACGCAGCCGCATCGGGATGCCCGACCGGTGCCAGTAGTCGGTGCGCACGAGGTCGAGGATGTCTCCCAGCAGCACCAGATGGATCTCCCTGGCTCCGCGCCGTTCGGCCGTCTCCAGAATGTCGGCCCCCAGGAGCTCGAGCGCCTCGGGATTCACGTTGTTGGCGGTGGTTTCGTCGGTGATGTGCAGGTCGCTCACCAGGACCAGCATCGCTCCTCCGAATGAGCGGGGATCAGAAGTCTACGCGACTTGCGGGCCGCGGGCAGGTATCGTACGCATAACCGTACGCATGAACGTCGGGGCTCGGCCCATCCCTTCACCGGTGACCAGTGAGCACGCCACTCTCCCGCAGGGAACTCCTGATGAAGGCCGCCGCGAGCGCGGCCGCGCTCCTGTTCCCCGCCCCGCTCGCGAGTATACGCCCGGGGCGGCCGATGGACCCGGATCACGAGCGTCTGGCCGCCTGGACCGCCGCGCTTCGCGCCGAGGGCCTGTGCCGGCGCGCCGCTCCACTGGGCCCCACCGCCGCCCGGGTCGGCGAGCTGGCCGCCGGCACACCCTACGAGCCGTCCACCCTCGAGGCGTACCTCCGGGCCGGCGGCAGCCCGTCGCGCAGGGAGCCGCTCACGCTCTCCCTGACCCGCTTCGACTGCGTGACGCTGGTGGAGTCCTGCCTCGCGGTGGCGCGGGTGGCCGGCCGTGACGGTGCCCCAACGTGGGAGCGATTCGGGCGGGAAGTCGAGCGCATGCGCTACCGCGGCGGGAAGCGCCGCGGGTACGCCTCACGGCTGCACTACTTCAGCGAGTGGATCACCGACGGGGAGCGGCGCGGCCTGGTGAGGGACCGCGGCGCGGAGCTGGGCGGGGCGGAGGACGCGCGCCCGCTCCGCTTCATGACCGAGCATCGGGGCAGCTACCCTGCCCTCGCGGATGCCGGCGTGTTCCAAGCGATCGGAGCGATCGAGCGCCGTCTCGACGGCCACGCTCGCCGGGTGATTCCCACCAAGCGCATTCCCGAGGTGGTGGACCGGATCGAGACCGGGGACGTGCTGGCGTTCGCGACCGAGATCCCGGGACTGGACGTGAGCCACGCCGCCTTCGCTTCTCGCGACCCGGAGGGGATCCTGCGGGTGCTCCACGCTCCGCTGTCGGGGGGAGTAGTCGAGGTCACTGGGGCGACTTTGCCCGAGTACGTCGCCGCCATCCGCCGCGCCACCGGGATCCTGGTCGCGCGGCCGCTCCGGCCGTAGCCGTTCTCGCTCTTCCCCCGCCGTCGCCCATCGTCGAAGCGCGGTCCGGCCCTGCTTCTCTCCGGTCACGGGTGTCGAGCCGAGGGAGGCGTTGGAGACGATGCTGTCCTGTTCGTGCCAACCGGGGAAACAGCAGACCGGCATCCCGCACACCAGCCGAGTCACCC
>DAIPLK010000016.1:19048-29111 GCA_036769285.1 Gemmatimonadales bacterium
TCGTGCCAACCGGGGAAACAGCAGACCGGCATCCCGCACACCAGCCGAGTCACCCTGAGCAAAGCGAAGGGGGCATGACTCAGGTCATGCCCCCGCGCTCCGCCCACCATGACTCGGGACCCCACCGCCCCCTTACGCCAGCCGCCACTCTGCCAGCGACGCGTGCGCTATCCCCTTCCCCTGGTCGGGGATGATCCCCAGCTCGAGCATGGTGACGCCGGGAAGATCCACCCGCAGCTCCTCGATCTCGCTGGTCGCACCCTGAGGGCTGAAGCTGTACTGCTGCCGCACCAGCTCCCGCCAGGTCTCGCCGGCGTCCGGCGACCAGCTCACCACGTACTCCTGGGTGCGCTCGAGCGTCGGCTCGGCGAAGCGGAGCCAGATGCGCCGGAGACGCTGCGGCTTGTGGAAGAGCAGCCGGATGCCTTGCGCGCCGGGCTCCGCCGCGCGCCAGCCGTCGCCCCCGCTCGAGAGCAGGGCCGCCTCGATCGGGTGTGCCGGGTCTTCGGAGGTGACTTCGACCTCGATCAGATCCTCGAGGTCCAGCCAGGTGCCCTGGGCGGCTTGGGTCGTGCTCAGGGCGCGGACGAGGCGCTTCTGCATTGCTGGAATCTCCCCTCAGCCCAGCGGCCCGATCCCCGTGAAGTGGATCTGGGTCGCCTCGGGATGTCGGCTGTCGAACCGAGTCTCCTTCACCCGCGCGGTGCCCTTCTCGCCGGTCTCCAGGATGAGCGAGAGCCGCTCGTCCGGAAGAATGCCGTCGGCGCTGGGGGAGGTGAACTCTCCGCTCCAGTTCTTGTACCCGCCATTGGATTCAGTGATGGTGAGCTCCACCGGGAGGTGGTCCAATCCCCTGCGGTTCGAGCGCTCGATGCGTGCGATGTGTGATGACATACGGCACCTTCCCTGTTGCCGGCGTGGAGAGCTGCGGCCAGGAGGCGTTGGCGCGGCGCATCCCGGCCCTGAATGATACCTCCACGAACGCCCATTCGCTGAGGGGGGCCGGGCGGTCACCCCTCCCGATGACAGGCGGCCCGTCCTATACTGCCTCATTCCACGACACTGAACCGGGGTCTCCCTCCCCCTCCCGCCGTCCGAGGCCCTCGCCATCACGTCGCTGAAGCCGCCCCGCTTTCTCTCCCGTCTCGTCTCGCGCCGCACGACGGCCCGCGAGGACCTTCTCGCCGGCCCCATCCGCGGCGAGCTGCTGGGGGCCGAGCACCTCGGTGAGCGCGCGCAGGCCCTCGCCACGGGGCAGCGCCTGTCCACCGGGCGCGGCCGGCGGCGCACCCCGCTCCTGGCCCGCCTCACCAGTACCCGCCGCATCCTGGAGGACGCGCACGCGCGGCTCACCGCGGCCTCCGACCGTGGCGCCGATGGCGGCACCGACATCGGCCCCGCCGGCGAGTGGCTGCTCGACAACTTCCACGTGGTGCAGGAGCACATCGGGGAGGTGCGCGAGAGCCTGCCGCGCGGCTACTACCGGGAGCTGCCCGAGTTGGCCGCGGGCTCGCTGGCCGGCTACCCGCGGGTGTACGAGCTGGCCATCACGCTGATCTCGCACAGCGAGGGGCGGGTGGACCTCGACAATGTCAGCGGCTTCGTCGCGGCGTTTCAGCAGGTCGCGACCCTGACGATCGGGGAGCTGTGGGCCATTCCGGCAATGCTCCGCCTGGGCCTGATCGAGAACGTGCGGCGGATGGCGCTCCGCACCGTACAGCGGCTCGATGAGCTCGAGGCGGCCGACGCCGCGGCGGCCCGCGTCGCGCGCGCGGCCGCCGCGGGCGAGGTCGCCCTGGAGGCGGAGCTCGACCGCTTCGCCTCGCATCCGCCGCGGCTCACGCCGACGTTCGTCTCCCGGTTCCTGAACCAGCTCCGGTCCGAGGGTGGCGCGCTCCCCGCCGTGGTGCGGCTCGAGCAGTGGATCGCGGAGGAGGCGCTGAGCGCAGAGGCCGCCGCCACCGGGGCCACCCGGCGGCTCGCGCTCACCCAGGTGATGATGGCCAACAGCATCACCAGCCTCCGGGCCATCGCCCGCATGGAATGGCGCGCGTTCGTCGAGCGCCTGAGCCGCGTGGAGACCGTCCTGCGGGAGGACCCCTCGGGCTTCCACGCCCGCATGACCTTCGCCACCCGCGACCAGTACCGGCACGTGGTCGAGCGGATCGCCCGGCGGACCCGCCGGCCGGAAGAGGCCGTGGCCCGGCACGCCATCGACTGCGCGCGCCGGGGCATGCGCCAGGCCGACGACCCGCGGAAGGCGCACGTCGGCTACTACCTCATCGACGCCGGCCTGCCCGAGCTGGAGCGGATGACCGGATACCGCCCTGCGCCGGGAGAAGCGGTGCATCGCTGGGTGCGCCGCCATCCCAACGCGGTGTTCGTGGGCGGCGTGCTAACGGCGACGGTCGCGGCGCTCGCCGCCGTACTGTGGCTCGGCGGGCCGGCGGCCCGGGCGGAATGGCTCGTCGTCCTGCTCCTGGGGCTCATCCCCGCCAACGACATGGCGGTCAACGTCGTCAACCAGCTCGTCACGGCGTTCCTGCCGCCGCGGACGCTCCCCAGGCTCGACCTGCACGAGCACGGCGTCCCGCCCGAGTTCCGGACCGCCGTGGTCATCCCGACCCTCTTCGGCAGCGTGGACGCGGTGCGCGAGGCGCTCGACAACCTCGAGGTCCAGTTCCTGGCCAACCGGGAGGCCCACCTCCACTTCGCGGTGCTGAGCGACTTCACCGACGCCCCGGCGGAGACCCGCGAGGGCGACGAGGCCATCGTGGCGGCCGCCGTCGAAGGCGTGCGCGCCCTCAACGCCCGCTATGCCCCCGCCACCGAGGACGCCTTCTATCTGTTCCATCGCCCTCGCCGCTGGAACCCGCACGAGGGCGTCTGGATGGGGTGGGAGCGGAAGCGCGGCAAGCTCGCCGAGTTCAACCGGTTCGTCCTGACCGGCGCACGGGACGCATTCACCGTCGTGGTCGGCGACCTGCCGCCCATCCGGAGCGTGCGCTACGTCATCACGCTCGACGCCGACACCGTCCTCCCGCACGACGCGGCACCGCTCCTGGTCGGCGCCCTCGCCCACCCGCTCAACCGCGCCGTGTACGACCCGGCGCTCGGGCGCGTCGTGCGCGGCTACGGGATCCTGCAGCCGCGCGTCGGCGTGTCGCTCCCGAGCGCGCACCGCTCGGTCTTTGCGGCCATCCACTCGGGGCACCCCGGGGTGGATCCGTACACCACCGCGGTCTCCGACGTCTACCAGGACCTCTACGGCGAGGGGAGCTTCACCGGCAAGGGGGTCTACGACGTCGAGGCGTTCGAGCGGGCCACCCACGGCCGCTTTCCCGAAAACACCCTGCTCTCCCACGACCTGATCGAGGGGAACTACGCGCGGGCCGGCCTCGCCACCGACGTCATCGTGTACGACGATTATCCCACCCGCTACCTGACCTTCACCCGCCGGAAGCACCGCTGGATCCGGGGCGACTGGCAGCTCCTGCCGTGGCTCACCAGGACGGTGCCGGGCCCCGGCGGCCCCGAGCCGAACCGGCTGTCGCTCCTCTCGCGCTGGAAGATCCTCGACAACCTCCGCCGCAGCCTGGTCGAGCCGGCCCAGCTCGCCTTCCTGGCGGCCGGCTGGACGCTGCTGGCGGTCTCGCCCCTGCGCTGGACCCTGCTCGGCCTCGGCGCGGTGACGGCGCCATGGATCGTCTCCACGCTGCTCGCGGCCGTCCGTCCGCCGCTCGACAAGTCCTGGCGCACCTACTACGCCGCGGTGGGGCGCGACGTGGTGACGAGTGCCCAGCAGATGGGACTCGCCATCGTGTTTCTCGCCCACCAGGCCTTCGTCTCGGCCGACGCGATCGTCCGCACGCTCTGGCGCATGGCGGTCTCGCACCGTCACCTGCTCGAGTGGCAGACGGCGTCACAGCTCGAGCGCCGCATGCCCGACACCCCGGGCGCGGTCTGGCGGGGAATGTGGCCTGCCGCCGCGATCGCCGGCGCGATCCTGCTCGCCGTGGCCTGGCGCGCGGTGAGCCATCCCGGCGCGCACCACGCGCCGGCCTGGCCGCTCGCGATCGGTGTGCTCCCGCTGATGCTGGCGTGGATCGCCTCCCCGTCCGTCGCGCATGCCCTCGGGGCGCCGGCCGAACGGCGCGACCGCCGGCTGCCGCCGGAGAGCCGGCGCCAGGCCCTCCGCTACGCGCTGCTGCACTGGCGGTTCTTCGACCGGTTCGTCACGGCCGAGACCGGCTGGCTCGCCCCCGACAACTTCCAGGAGACGCCCGAGCCGGTCGTGGCGATGCGCACCTCGCCGACCAACATCGGCCTCCAGCTGCTGGCCACCGTGAGCGCGCAGGATCTGGGCTTCCTCGCGCTCGACGACATGACGCGACGGCTGGAGCTTGCCTTCCGGTCGCTCGAGCGAATGCGGCGGTTGCACGGGCACTTCTACAACTGGTACGACCTGCTGGACCTGAGCGTGCTGGAGCCGGCCTACGTGTCCACGGTAGACAGCGGCAACTTCGCCGGCCACCTGATCGCGCTGCGGCAGGCCTGCCTGGCCCTGGTGGACGAGCCGGTGCTCGATGCGCGCCTCTGGCGCGCCCTCGACACCGCGCTCACGCTGGCGGACGAGCGGCTCCGCGACCTCGCGCCGGCCCGCGCGGCAGGCGAGTACCTCCGCGCCGCACGCGCGGCACTGGTGGCGTCCCGCCGTGCGCCGCCTTCGACCGCCTCCCTCGCGGCCGTCACCAGCCCGCTCCGGCAGGCCGAGGCGGCGCTCGCCGCCGCCAACCTCCCGGCCGAGGCGGCGGAGCCGGCGGCCGAGTGGATCTCGTGGAGCCTGCGACTCGTGGCCGCGCACAGCGGCTGGGCCGGGGCGCTCGACGCGACGCCCCTCGCCACGCTGCGGGAGATCGCCGGCGCGTCGGCCGATGCGGCCCGGCTCGTCCTCCGCCTCGAGACCATCGCGGGGCGCGCGTGGGACTACGCGATGGAGATGGACTTCCGCTTTCTCTTCGACACCGAGCGGAAGCTGTTCTCCATCGGCTTCCAGCAGACCACGCACTCGCTGGACGGCTCGTACTACGACCTGCTCGCGTCCGAGGCGCGGCTGGCGAGCTTCATCGCGATCGCCAAGAACGACGTGCCGGCCGAGCACTGGTTCCGGCTGGGCCGGACGCTGACCTACGCCGCCGGCGCACCGGCGCTGGTGTCGTGGAGCGGGAGCATGTTCGAGTACCTGATGCCGGTGCTCGTCATGCAGTCCTTCCCCTTCACCGTGCTGGCGCAGACCTGCAAGGGCGCGCTCGAACGGCAGGTGGCCTGGGGCGCCGAACGCGACGTGCCCTGGGGCGTGAGCGAGAGCGCGTACAACGTGCGCGACCGGCACCACACCTACCAGTACCGGCCGTTCGGCGTGCCCGATCTCGCGCTCAAGCGCGGGCTGGGCCGCGAGCTGGTGGTGGCGCCCTACGCGTCCGTCCTCGCGTCCATGATCGACCCGCAGCGCGCCCTGGAGAATCTGCAGCGGCTGGAGGGCGTGGGCGCGCTCGGCCGCTACGGCTTCCGGGACGCCATCGACTACACCCGTCCCGACCCGGACCAGAGCTACGCCGTGGTCGGCGCCTACATGGCGCACCACCTGGGCATGGGCCTCGTCGCGCTGACCAATGCGCTGATCTCCCAGGTGTGGCAGCGCCGGTTCCACGCGGATCCCGTGGTGCGCTCGGCGGAGCTGCTGCTGCACGAGCGCATCCCGCGGCGCGTCGCGCTGCAGGAGCCGCAGGGCGCCCGGCGAGACGAGGCGCTCCCGGAGGCGGAGGTGGAGCGCCCCGCGGTACGCGAGATCGACACGCCGGACACGCTGGCGCCGCACGTCGCCCTCCTGGGGCACCTGCCCTACACCATCATGGTGAGCCACTGCGGCGGCGGCTACAGCCGCTACGAGGCCCTCGCGGTCACCCGCTGGCAGTCCGACGGGTGCCGCGACGCCACCGGCCAGTTCTGCTACGTGAAGGACCTGTCCACGGGGCGCGTCTGGTCCGCGGCCCACCAGCCGGTGTGCGCGCCGGCCGACTGGTACCACGCGTATCTCGCGACCGACCGGGTCACCTTCCACCGGGCCGACGGCGACGTCGAGACGCGCACCGAGATCGCCGTCGTCCCCGAGGACTCGGCCGAGATCCGGCGCGTCACCCTGACCAACAACGGCGGGACCGCGCGCGAGCTCGAGCTCACCAGCTACGGCGAGATCGTGCTGGCCCCGCCCGACGCCGACCGCGCGCACCCGGCATTCGGCAACCTGTTCGTCGAGACCGAGTGGCACGAGTGGTGTAGCGCCGTCACCGCCACCCGGCGCCCCCGCTCGGCTCAGGAGCAGCCGCTCTGGTGCGTGCACGTCGTGGACACGGGCCGCGAGCGCGTCGGACCGGTCACCTGCGAGACCGATCGGGCCCGCTTCCTCGGCCGGGGGCGCTCCACCCGCGACCCGGTGACGCTCGAGGCCGGCGGAGCCCTGTCCGGCACGACCGGCGCGGTGCTCGATCCCGTCTTTGCGATCCGTACCCGGGTCCGTCTGGAGCCCGGCCAGTCGGCCTCGGTCGCGTTCACCACGCTCGTGGCCGCCAGCCGCGGCCGAGCCTTCGAGCTGGCGGACCGCTACCACGACCCCCACGCCGCGCAGCGGGCCCTCGACCTCGCGTGGACCTCGAGCCAGGTCGAGCTGCGCGAGCTCGGCCTCACGCCCGCCGACGCCGCCGTGTTCCAGGAGCTCGCGGGCCATCTGTTCTACGGGAACGCCGCCCTCCGGGCGCCGCAGGCCGAGCTGCGCCGGAACCGCGGCTCCCAGCCGCTGCTCTGGGCCACCGGCGTCTCAGGCGACTGGCCGATCATGCTTGCGACCATCGAGTCGGCGGACGGCTTGCCGACCCTCCGCCAGCTCCTCGCGGCGCACCGCTACTGGCGCCGCCGGGGGATGACGGTGGATCTGGTCGTCCTCGACGCGCATCCCCCCACCTACCTCCAGGAGCTGGGCGACCGGATCACGGCGGCGGTCTACGCGGTGGGCGACTCGGGCTCGTTCGACCGGCCCGGCGGCGTGTTCGTCCGCCGCCGCGACCTGCTGAGCCCCGACGAGCTCCTCATGCTCCGCGCCACTGCCCGCGTGCACATCCCCTGCGACGGCCGGGCGCTCGGCCGCATCCTCGCCTCGGCCATCGCGACCGACGAGCCGCTCGCCGACGACGCCGACGCGCTCCCGGCGGAGACCCGGGCCCCGGAGCGGAGCACCTCGCGGGTGATCCGCGCGGTCCGGCTGATCGGGGCGCGCCTCCCCACCCTGCTGGCGCCGCTCGTGGCGCCGATCCACCTGGGCCGCCCGCGGCGCGCGCCGCGGGGGCCGGAACCCGTGCCAACCGTGTTCGACAACGGCTTCGGCGGTCTCGACCCGGACGGTGACTACGAGATCCGCGTCGCGGGAGACCGCGTGCCCCCGGCGCCCTGGTCGAACGTCATCGCCAATCCCCATGGCGGCTTCGTCGTCACCGAGCGAGGAGGTGGATTCACCTGGGCCGAGAACAGCTACTTCTTCCGGCTGACGCCGTGGCACAACGATCCGGCGAGCGACCCGGTGAGCGAGGCCGTGTATCTCCGGGACGAGGAGTCGGGCGAGCTATGGTGCGCCACCCCGGCGCCCGTCCGCGTCGACCCGACCTACACCGTGCGGCACGGCCCGGGCAGCACGTCGTTCGCGCACGCACGGCGCGGCATCGCCACCCACTTCACCCTCGGCATGGCGGATGGCGCCGCCGTCAAGCTCGGGGTGCTGCGGGTGACCAACACCGGAACCAATCGCCGCCGGCTCTCGCTCACCACCTACGTGGAGTGGACCCTCGGCGTCCTGCGCGAGCATACCCAGCACCAGGTGCGCACCACATTCGACCGTGAGCATGGGGCGATCCTGGCGCGGAACAGCTTCGACCCCCAGTTCGCCGGGTGGACGGCGTTCCACGCCATCAGCGAGCCGGTGGCGGCGCACACGGCCAGCCGGCGCGAGTTTCTGGGCAGGAATGGCACCGCCGCCGCACCGGCGGCGCTGCACCCCGGCGCCACCCTCTCGGGGGCCACCGGCGCGGGCATCGATCCCTGCGCCGCGCTGCAGTGCCTGTTCGAGCTCGACCCCGGCGAGACCCGGGAGGTGGTCATCCTGCTCGGCGCGGCGGCGGACGAGACCGCGGCGCGGCAGGCGCTCGCGGAGTACCGCGACGTGCCGCGCGCCCGGGCGGCGCTCGACCACGCCGTCGTCTCCTGGGACGAGCGCCTCTCCGTCATCACCGTGCGGACCCCGGAGCCCAGCTTCGACGCTATGCTCAACCGCTGGGCGCTCTACCAGGCGCTGGCCTGCCGCATGTGGGCCCGCTCGGCGCTCTACCAGAGCAGCGGGGCGTACGGCTTCCGCGACCAGCTCCAGGACGTGATGGCGTTCGTCTACGCCGAGCCGGCGCTGGCGCGCGAGCATATCCTGCGCGCGGCGAGCCGCCAGTTCCTCGAGGGCGACGTCCAGCACTGGTGGCACCCGCAGAGCGGCCGCGGGGTCCGCACCCGGTTCTCGGACGATCTCGCCTGGCTGCCGTACGTGGTGGACCACTACGTCCGGACGACGGGCGACGGGTCGGTCCTCGACCAGTACGTCCCCTTCCTGACCATGCGTGCCCTTGAGCCCGACGAGCACGAGGTGTACCACCTCCCGCAGGTGACCGACGAGCATGCGAGCGTCTACGAGCACTGCCTCCGGGCGCTCCGGCGCGCCTGCACCGCGGGCGCGCACGGCCTGCCGCTCATCGGCAGCGGGGACTGGAACGACGGCATGAACCGGGTCGGGGTGGAGGGCCGGGGCGAGAGCGTCTGGCTGGCGTGGTTCCTGGTGACGACGCTGCGTGCGTTTGCGGACCAGGCGGACGCCCGCGGCGATGGCGCCGTGGCCGGCGAGTTCCGGCGGCAGGCCGATGCGTACGCCGCCGCCGTCGAGGCGCACGGGTGGGACGGCGCCTGGTACCGGCGCGCCTACTTCGACGACGGCACGCCGCTCGGCTCGCGCACGAGCGACGAGTGCCGCATCGACTCCATCGCCCAGAGCTGGAGCGTCATCTCGGGCGCCGGCGACCCGCACCGCCAGGAGCTCGCCATGCGCGCGCTCGAGGAGCACCTCGTTCGGGAGGATGCCCGTCTCCTCGTGCTGCTCGCGCCGCCGTTCGACAAGACAGCGAGCGATCCCGGCTACATCAAGGGCTATCTCCCCGGTGTCCGGGAGAACGGCGCGCAGTACACCCACGCGGCGCTCTGGGCCGTGCTCGCCACCGCGCTGCAGGGCCGCGGCGACCGCGCCTTCGAGCTGTTCCAGATGCTCAACCCGCTGACCCACGCTCGCACGCCGGCGGAGGTCGCGACCTACAAGGTGGAGCCCTACGTGGTGGCCGCCGACGTGTACACGGCGGACGGCCAGCTCGGCCGCGGCGGCTGGACCTGGTATACCGGCTCGGCGAGCTGGCTGTACCGGGTGGGGCTGGAGGGGATCCTGGGTCTCAAGAAACGGGGCGACATGCTGTTCGTCGAGCCGCGCGCGCCCGCCGGGTGGCGGGAGTACACCATCGAGTACCGGCATGGGCGGAGCCTCTACATCATCATCGTGCACAACGAGAGCGCTGCCCCCCGGGGCGCGGGCACCGTGACGATCGACGGGCGGACGTTGGACGGTCGGGGGATTCCCCTGGTGGACGACGGCGGGCGGCACGTGGTGGAAGTCCGGCAGGAGGCCGAGGCGGCAGAAACAACGGCCGGCCCGCCGTAAGGCGAGCCGGCCGTCACCGTTTCACACGGCGTTCGGTGTGGGTTACTGCAGCTTGACGACGTTCTCCGCGGCCGGGCCCTTCTGGCCCTGCACGACGTCGAACTCGACCCGCTCACCCTCGGCCAGGCTCTTGAAGCCCTGGGCCTGGATCGCCGAATGATGGACGAAGCAGTCCTTCTGACCGTCCTCGGGCGTGATGAAGCCGAAGCCCTTGGC
>DAIPLK010000017.1:0-3901 GCA_036769285.1 Gemmatimonadales bacterium
TCGACCTGGTGGGGACGACCGGCGCCGGCTGGCTCTCGGATCGCTGGAGCAGCCGCCTGCTGCTGGCGTGGTATTACGGCCTCCGCGGGCTGTCGCTGTTCTTCCTCCCGTTCGCGCTGGGCGGTTCCGAGACGGGGCTCTGGGTGTTCGCCGTCTGGTACGGGCTCGACTGGATCGCCACGGTGCCGCCGACGTTGCGACTCGCGACCGACGCCTTCGGCCCGGAGCGGGCGCCGGTCGTCTTCGGCTGGATCGGCGCGGGACATCAGGTAGGCGCAGCGCTGACGGCGTTCAGCGCCGGGTGGATCCGCACCGCCCTGGGCGACTACCGGCTGGCCTTCTGGGGCTCCGGCGGCCTGTGCCTGCTCGCGGCCGCGCTCGCGCTTCAAATAGGCAAGCGGCCGGCGAGGGTCACCGGAGCGCCGGCTCGCGCCGCGGCGTAGGACGCAGGGTCGGTAGAGTCATGCCCCGTCGGGCCCCCGATCCCGGGTCGCGAGTGACTCACCAGCACCCCGCACAGCCCTCCGTGCTGGGCCACGTTGACGACCTGCTTCTGTGAAGCGCGCGCGAGAACCGCGACTCCGTTCTCGCTCGCCGCGAATCCCATCACCGTATAGAACGGCTCGACGTGCACGGCGCCGTCGGGGCCGATCACCGGGAACTCGCGCACCGGGATCGTGGCCAGCTGCTGCACCACCCACCGGTCCTCCTCGTCCGCGAGCGCGGCGCCCATCGCCTCCTCCCACTCGCCACGCGTGACCGCCGGGCCAATTACGATCCCGTCCCCGCCGTAGGCGCGGTTCGGCTTGAGCACGAGCGCTTCGTGGTTTGCGCGCGCCCAGTCGAGCAGGTTGCCGAGTCGGCCGTCGGGGAGCACCGTCCGGCGGTCGGAGAGGACGCGGGTCCAGAGAATGTGCCGCTGAAAGACGCGCCGCTCCGCGGGGCTGAAATGCTGCTGGCAGAGCCGCGGGTCGGTGAACACCTCCCAGCATGCCTTCTGATCGAGATCGGCGGCAATGGAGGAAACGACCCGATTCTCCCGCAGGAGCAGCCGCATCGGGCTCACGTCCACGCCCTCGTCCTGCAACTCGAGCAGGTCCACGACGCCGTAGTCGCGGTACGCGAGGTCCACCCGCTGGCCCTGATACCACACGGCGCCGCGGTGGAGCTCCAGCTCCGACGGGTCGGCGTGCATGACGGTGAGGCCGTGCCGCTCCCGCAGGTATCGGGTGAGCTGCTCCTGCTCGTCGGGTCCATTGCCGGCATACTTGGGCTCGACGAAGCAAACCTGCGGGCCGCACCCGATCGCGCGGATGTGATCGAGCAGCTCCTGCGTCAGCAGGTCGCGCATATCGTGCCCGACCGCCAGGTCGAGCCCCCGGTCACCCGCCTGGAGCACCGGCACGACGATGTCCGCGAGCAGTCGCTCGCACGTCGGCACCATGTGCACGCCACCGATACCGCTCAGGTTGGGCTCAACGAAGCGCAGCGTCTCCTTCCACATCGGGCTGGTGAAGTCCACCAGGGCGTCTAGCCGGCCGAACACCGGGTTGTGCTCCTCCTGACTCGTGCCCCAGCACTCCCGAAGCCACTGCTCCTCGGCGTCCGGCAGGCGGAGGATCTCGCGCACCGTGAAGTCGTTGAGGTAGAGCGAGGGCAGCCGCTTGAGCGCGTTCTGCACCGTCAGCGTGACGTGGTGGAGGTAGGCCAGCTGGTCGGGCAGAACGGTGATGGGCGCGGGGAGGATCCGGATCGGCTCGACCTCCCCCTCGTGCAGGTAGATGACGTGGTGGGCCAGCGCGCCCGCGCGCAGGCGCTCGATGAGCCCGGCGAGCTCGGACGGCGCGAGCCGGTAGAGCGCGTGCTGCACCCGACTGGCCAGGGCCAGGCCGGCCAATCCCAGCTCTTCGGCGGGGGTCAGCATCGCACGCTCCGTGTGACGGCGGGCTGTCGGAGGATCTCATGTGTATGTTACTGCGGGACCACCCCGGCGCAACGACCGGGGCGCCGGCACCGCTCACCCCCGGGGAACCATGCGCGCGGACCAGGCCTACGACGAGCTGATGCGGCGGGTGCGGGAGGAGACGCTGCTCACCACAGTCGAAGCGCTGCTGGAGTGGGACGAGGAGACCTACATGCCGCCCGGCGGCGTGGAGAGCCGGAGCGAGCAGCTGGCCCTGGTGGCGGGGCTGCTGCACGAGCGCGGCACCGACCCGCGGATCGGCGAGCTACTCGCCGTCGTCGAGGGCTCTGCACTGGTGGCCGACCCCGCCAGCCCGCCCGCGGTGAACGTGCGCGCACTGCGGCGGGAGTACAACCGCTTCGTGCGCCTCCCGCGCACGCTGGTGGAGGACGTGGCCCGGACGACTGCGCTGGCGCAGAAGGCCTGGGCCTCGGCCCACGCGGCGTCGGACTTCGCCCGGTTCCGGCCGTGGCTCGAGCGGATTCTCGGCCTCAAGCGGGCCGAGGCCGAGTGCGTGGGGTACGCCGAGGAGCCGTACGACGCGCTGCTCGAGGACTACGAGCCCGGGCTGCGCACCGCCGTCATCGTCCGCTTGTTCGACGCGCTCCGCCGCGAGCTCGTGCCGCTCGCGGGGCGCCTCGCGGGCGCGCGCCGGCAGCCCGACGCGTCGGTGCTCCGCCGCCACTTCCCGCGCGACCGGCAGCGCCGCTTCGGCGAGGCCGTCGCGGCCGCCATGGGGTTCGACTTCGCGCGCGGCCGCATGGATCTCGGCGTACATCCGTTCTGCGCCGGCGTGGGCCCCGGCGACTGCCGGATCTCGGTACGGTTCGATGACCGCGACTTCGCCGGCGGTCTGTTCACGATCCTCCACGAGGTCGGGCACGGCCTGTATGACCAGGGGCTCGACCCGGCGCACTACGGCACCACCCTCGGCGAGACGGCGTCGGTCGGGATGGACGAGGCGCAGGCGCGCTTCTGGGAAAACCGCGTGGGGCGCGACCGCGGGTTCTGGGATCACTTCTACCCGCGCGCCCGCGAGCTCTTCCCCGAAAGCCTCGGCGACGTGCCGCTCGAGGAATTCCACTTCGCGGTGAACCGGGTGGTCCCGTCGCTCGGCCGCATCCACGCCGATGAGGTGACCTACAACCTGCACGTGATGATCCGCGTCGATCTCGAGCGCGCGCTCATCTCGGGCTCGCTCGCCGTGGCCGACCTCCCGGACGCCTGGAACGCGGCCTACCGGCGGACGCTCGGCGTCGAGCCGCTGAACGATGCCGAGGGGTGCCTGCAGGACGGGCACTGGTCCGACGGCCTGTTCGGCTACTTCCCGACCTACACCCTGGGCGACGTGTTCGCGGCGCAGCTCTTCGCCTGCGCCGAGCTCGAGCTCGGCAGCCTGGGCGAGCAGTTCGCGCGCGGAGAGTTCGGCGCGCTGCTCCAGTGGCTGGGACGACGGGTGTACCGGCAGGGCGCGCGGCACCCGTCGGCGCGGCTCATCGAGACCGTCACGGGCTCCCCGCCGGACCACCGGCCGCTCGTGCGAATCCTCACGGCGAAGTACGAGGCATTGTACAACATCTGATGAGTACGGGATCGCGTCTCGAGCCCCCCGGCCGGTCCGCTGGATCGGGGCCGTGTTGGATCATGCCGTAGCCAGGGCAGGAGCAAGCATCTTATCTTTCGGAGCGGTTCCGAACGGATCTGTCCGAGATGGAGAACGCCTTCTGAGATTCAGCGCTTCAATGGCCGTACTCGGCGTCGCGATGCTCGCGGCGGCCTGTGCCTCCACGCTCAACCTGCCCGACCCCGCCGGCCCCAAGTTCGAGGGCCGCTTCGCCCCCGCGGCGAGCGGGGTGCCCGCGACCGCGCCGCTGCGCGTCGTCACGTTCAACATCAAGCTCGGACGGGAGATCGACCGCGCCATCGAGGTGCTTGAGA
>DAIPLK010000017.1:4001-13284 GCA_036769285.1 Gemmatimonadales bacterium
ACGTTCAACATCAAGCTCGGACGGGAGATCGACCGCGCCATCGAGGTGCTTGAGAGCGACAGTCTGCGCGGAGCGGACGTGGTGGCTTTGCAGGAGATGGACGAGGTCGGAGTAGCGCGGATCGCCCAGGTCCTGGGCCTCAACTACGTCTACTACCCGGGCGTGATCCATCCCACCGACCACCGGTACTTCGGCCCGGCGCTGCTCACACCCTGGCCGATCGAGCGGAGCTGGAAGCTCTCGCTCCCCCACCTCGGCCGCTTCCGGCACCAGCAGCGCATCGCGACCGCGGCGGTGGTGCGGGTCCGCGGCCGGCCGATCCAGGTCTATGCCGTGCATCTCGAGGCGCAGTTGCGGGTGTCCGCGGCGCAGCGCGCCGATCAGGTGCGCGCGATCATCGCCGACGCCGCGGCCACGTCGGCGCCCGTGGTGATCGCGGGCGACTTCAACAGCTACGACATCGGTCCGGTGTTGACGGGGGCAGGCTACCGCTGGACGACGGAGCTGGCGGGGCCGAGCATCTCGCTGTTCTCGTGGGACCACATCTTCGTCCGCGGTCTCGCGCCCGCCCGTCCCGCCAGCGTGGGCGTACTAGACGACGTGCGGGGCGCGAGCGATCACCACCCGGTCTGGGCCGTGGTGCAGCCCGCCGCCACACCGCTGGCGCAGGCCGCTACGAGCACCAACTAGACTCCCGGCTCAGCTCGCCGCTGTCCGTACCCGCCTTCCTTCGGGCGCCAGCTCGCCCTCCGGCCGCGCCGCGTGCGCCCGCCGCCCGAACCGCTGCTGTAGCGCGTCGAGATAGGTGTAGATCACCGGCGTGATGTACAGCGTGACGATCTGCGAGAACGCCAGCCCGCCCACCACCGCGATCCCGAGCGGCCGCCGCGACTCGGCGCCGGCCCCCTGGCCCAGCGCGATCGGCAGCGTCCCCATCAGCGCCGCCATCGTCGTCATCATGATCGGTCGGAACCGCACGCCCGCCGCCCCCAGAATCGACTCGCGCGCGCTCTTCCCCTGTTTCCGCTGCGCCTCGATGGCGAAGTCGATCATCATGATGGCGTTCTTCTTCACGATGCCGACGAGCATGATGATCCCGACGAAGGCGTAGATGCTCAGGTCCACCCGGAACAGCACCAGCGCGAGCAACGCGCCGAATCCGGCAAACGGCAGCCCGGAGAGGATCGTCAGCGGGTGCACGAAACTCTCGTAGAGGATGCCGAGCACGAGGTAGATCACGAGAATGGCCAGGGCCAGCAGCACGAGCAGCCCCTGCTGGGCCTGCTGAAACGCGGCGGCCGTGCCCGAGAAACTGGTGTTGATCGTGGACGGCAGCAGCTCCCGCGCGGCGGCCTGCACACGGCCCACCGCCGTGCCGATCGAGGTGCCCGGCAGGAGATTGAAGGACAGGGTGACCGAGGGAAGCTGACCCGAGTGGTTGACCGTGAGCGGCCCGGTGGACGGCGTCACCTGGGCCAGGCTTCCGAGCGGGACCGCCGTCCCCGCACGACCGGTGATGTGCAGCAGGTCCATGGCCGAGAGGTCGCGCTGGTACTGCGGCAGCAGCTCCATGACGACCCAGTACTGGTCGCTGGGCGTATAGATCGTGCTGACTTGGCGTGCCCCGTAGGCGTTGTACAGCGCGCTCTCGATCTGGTTCACGTCGATCCCGAGCGCCGCCGCCCGGTCGCGCGCGATGCGCACCTGCACCTGCGGGTTCCTGATCTGCAGGTCGCTGGTGACGTCCGTCAGGCCGGGCAGATCGTGCAGCCGCCGCTCGAGGGCCGCGGCCCCCTGGTACAGCGCCTCGATATCCGAGCCCTGCAGGGTGAACTGGTACAGGCTCTTGGACTGCCGGCCCCCGATGTTGATGACCGGCGGGTTGGTGATGAACACCCGCATACCCGGCACCGCCGCCAGCTTCCGGGTCAGGGACCGCGCCACCTCGTCCGCGCTGAGACTGCGCTGCTCGCGCGGCTTGAGATGGATGAAGAGCCGGCCCTGGTTGACCGTGGCGCTACGCCCGCCGGCACCCACCGCGGACATGAACCCCTCGACGTTCGGGTCCTCCTGCACGATCGCCGCCGCCGCCCGCTGGTGTTTGACCATGGCGTCGTAGCTGGTGCCCTCCGCCGTCTCCGTCGTCCCGCTGAGCTGGCCCGTGTCCTCGCTCGGGATGAATCCCTTCGGCACGATCCGGCCGAGCACGATCGTGCCCACCAGGATGAGCGCGCTGAACGCCAGCGCGAGCCCGCGCCGGTCCATCACCCACGCAAGGCTCCGCTCGTACCAGGCGAGCGACGCCTCCCACGCCCGGTCGACCGCGCGGTAGAGCACTCCGTGCGCGGCATCCGCCGGCTCGTGGCGCAGCCAGCGGCTGCAGAGCATCGGCGTCAGGGTGAGCGAGACGAACCCAGAGACCAGGATGGCCACGCCGATCGTCACGGCGAATTCCTGGAACAGCCGGCCGATGAGGCCACCGAGGAAGAGCACCGGGATGAAGACCGCCACGAGCGACAGGGTCATCGAGACGACGGTGAAGCTGATCTCGCGGCTCCCGTTGACGGCTGCATCCAGCACCGACTCGCCCCGTTCCATGTGCCGGACGACGTTCTCCAGCACGACGATGGCGTCGTCCACCACGAACCCGACCGCCAGCGTCAGCGCCATCAGCGACAGGTTGTCGAGGCTGTAGCCCAGCAGGTACATCACGGCAAACGTGCCGACCAGCGACAGCGGCAGCGCCAGCGCCGGGATGGTCGTCGCCCGGAGGTTCCGCAGGAACACGAAGATCACCATCACCACCAGGCAGAGCGCCAGGAAGAGGGTGAACTTCACGTCGGCCACCGACTCCTTGACGGTCTCGGACCGGTCGTAGAGCGTGACCATCTCCACCGACGGGGGCAGCTCCGGTCGCAGGCGGGCCACTTCGTCCTTGACCCGCTGGGCCACCGCCACCGTGTTCGTTCCCGGCTGGCGCTGGATGACCAGCACGATGGCGCGCTGTCCGTTGTACCAGCTCGCCACCTTGGTGTCCTGCACGCTGTCCACCACGCGGCCGAGATCGCCGAGCCGGACGGGGGCGCCGTCGCGGTAGGCCACCACCAGCGCGGCGAAACCGGCCGCGTCGGTGAGCTGGCCCTGGCTCTCCACCGAGTACGCCTTGTCGGTGCCCCAGAGGATGCCGGTCGGCAGGTTGACGCTGCCGTTCTGCACCGCCGCCGCCACCTCGTCGATCCCGATGCTGCGCGCGGACAGCTGTTGCGGGTCGAGCTGAATCCGCACGGCGTACTTCTGGGAGCCGTACACCTGCACCTGGGCCACGCCGTCGATGGTCGTGAGCCGCTGGCCCAGGAAGGTCTCGGCGAACTCGTTGAGCTGGGACAGCGGCAGCGTCGTGGTGCGGAGCGCGAAGTACAGGATCGGCTGCGACGACGGGTCCACCTTGCGGAAGCTGGGCGGCAGCACGTCCCGGGGGAGCTGCCGCTGCGCCTGCGAGATGGCGGCCTGCACATCCTGCGCGGCCGCGTCGATGTCGCGGCTCAGCGCGAACTGCAGGGCGATCTGCGTGCTCCCCTGGCTGCTCGTCGAGGTCATCGTCTCGATGCCGGGAATCGTCGAGAACTGCTTCTCCAGCGGCGTGGCCACCGACGCGGCCATGGTCTCCGGGCTCGCGCCGGGGAGGCTCGCGCTGACCGAGATGGTCGGGTAGTCCACGGCGGGCAGGTCGCTCACCGGCAGCCGGCGGTACGCCACCAGGCCGAAGATCAGGATGCCGGCCATGACCAGCGTGGTCATGACCGGGCGGCGGATGAAGTGGCCGGTGAAGTTCATTTGATCTGCACTTTGGCGCCCTGGCGCAGCCGGAGCTGGCCGTCGGTCACCACGCGATCGCCTGGACGGATCTCGCCGCTCACCACGGCGAGGTCACCCGCCGTCCGAGCCACCGTGACGGCCCTGGTGGCCGCGGAGCTGTCGGGCTGGATCACGAAGACAAAGCTGCCCTGCTGCCCCGAGACGACCGCGGACGCCGGCACCACCAGCGCCTCCGCCTCCACGTACAGCCGGAGTCGCACGTTCACGAACTCGCCAGGCCAGAGGGCGCCGTCCGGGTTGGCGAAGCTGCCCTTGAGCAGGATCGTTCCCGTGGTGGTGTCCACCGCGTTGTCCACGAACGCGAGCGTGCCCTCGCTCGCCGGGCCGCCGGCCACCGGCTCGGCGAACACGGCGACCGGGCGCCCGCGGGAACGTTGGATCACCGGCAGGTTGCCGGCCGGCACCGCGAACCGCACCAGGATCGGCTGGATCTGGTTGATGGTGACGAGCGGCGCCGCATCGGCCGCCCGCACGAGGTTGCCCTCGCGCACCCGCAGGCTGCCGGTGCGTCCCGAGATCGGCGCCCGGATCGTGGCGTACTGCAGGCTGAGCCGCGCCTGCTGCACCGCCGCCCGGCTGGCGGCGAGCGTGGCCGTGGTGGCGGCCGCACTCGTCCGCGCCGCCTCGTTCTGCTGCGCGGTGACGTACTCCTTCTCGGCGAGGCCGGCGTACCGGCCGGCTTCCTGCTCGGCGTTGGCAGCCTGCGCGCGATCGCGCTCGAGGATCGCCTCGGCCTGCGCCAGCGTCGCCTGGAACGGGCGCGGGTCGAGCTGGAAGAGCACTTGCCCCTTCCGCACGTCCTGCCCTTCCCGGAACGCGACCCGCACGATCGGCCCGTTGACCTGGGGCTGCACCGCGACGCTCTGGATCGGCTCGACGGTGCCGGTGGCGGCCAGCTCGAACGGCACCGGGCGGCGCTCGGCGGCAGCGACCGTGACCGGGACCGACGTCGGCGGCGGCGGCTCCGTCTTTCCGCAGGCGGAGAGGGCGGACAAGGCGGACAGGGCGGACAGGGCACGCGTGATGACGGTCATCGTGAGGGCACGGTTGTGGTGTCGGCGGTCAGGCGCAGCGTGTGACCGCCCTGCGGGTCGAGCACGCCGGCGTCGTGCGCCAGTTGCGCCAGCGAGACGCTCCAGGCGAGCCGGGCGTCCACCCGCTGCGCACGCGCGCCGGCGAGGGCGCTCTGCGCGGCCAGCAGATCCAGCACGGTCCCCACGCCGGCCTTGTAGCGCGCCAGCGCCACCTCGCTCGACTGCTGCGCGCTGGCGAGGAGGTCCTCCGCGGTGGCCACGCGGCGGGCGGCGGTCTGAAGGGCATAGTACGCGCTGAACACCTGGAAGACGACCTGCTGGCGGATCGTCTCGCTCCGCGCCAACGCGGCCTCCGCCCGGTACTCGGCAGCCCGGAGGTCGTACTGCCGGGAAAAGCCGCTGAAGAACGGAATCGCCAGACCCAGCGAGAGGTTGTAGCTGTTGGCACCGTTCGGGATCGTGGTCGCGTAGGTCCGGGCGCCCGTGGCGCTGAGGTTGAGCGACGGCAGCAGGTCGGCCCGCGTCTCGCCGATTCCCGTCCGCGCGGCCTCCGCCTGGGAGCGCGCCGCGGCCAGGTCCGGCCGACCGCGCAGCGCGGCCGCGATCAATGCGTCCACGCTGTCGGCGAGAGCTCCCACCGGCACCTCCCCCGCCGTCGAATCCAGATCGTATCGCAGGTTGGCCGGCAAGCCGAGCGCCAGGGCGAGCGCGCCGCGTGCCGTCTGCAGGTTGCCCTCCGTGGCCTGCAGATCGAGCTGCGACTGGCTCGCGGCCGTACGCGCCTGGAGCACATCGGCGATGGTCCCGAGCCCGACCCGCCGCCGCTCCTCGGCGGCCGCGAGGTTGGCCTGCGCCTCGGCCAGCGTCGTGCGTTGCGCGCCGAGCAGCGAGCGGTTGGCGAGATACTGGAAGTACGCCACCTGAATCTGCAGCACGACGTCCTGGATGGCGGCGTTGTGGGTGAAGCCGGCGGCCAGCAGCTGCTGGCGCGCGCCTTCGATCCGCCCGCTCCGCCCCCCGAAATCGAACAGGAGATAGGACAGCGTGACGCTCGGGGTGAGCACCGACTGCTCCACGGCGGTGCGGCCCTGGCTGGCGACGGTCTTGATCCGGGCCGCGAAGATGTCACCGTCGACGGTCGGCAGCCGCGCCCCACGCTGGGAGCCGTACGCCGCCGCCGCCGCCTGCGCATTCGCCCAGGCGAGCCGGGTGGCAGCGTTGTTCCGGAGGCCGAGGTCCACGACTTCGGCCAGCGTGAGCCTGCGGATGCGGTCGGCCAGGTCCGCCGGCACCGCCGGCACCGCCGCCTCGGCGGAAGTGTCGGCGGGACCGATCTCCGGGAGCGCGCGGGTCGGAGGCGTCCAGGCCACCTCGGGCGCCGGCGAAGCCCCCGGCACGCCGGACACGCTCGGCGTTCCGACGCATCCGGCGACGAGCGCGGAGCCGGTCAGCATCAGAACGGCACCCCGCGTCGCGCTCACCGCTTGGCTCCTCCGCTGACGACCCGTCCGCCCGACGGGGCGTGCTCCCAGCGATCGAGCGCGTCCCCGATCGCATCGACCATGTACGCGTAGGCGGTCTCGTAACCACGGAGGCGGGAGCGCACCCGCTCGCTCCGGATCGGCAGCGTGCGGCGCGCCTCGCCGACCGCCTCGGTGAAGCGCTGCCAGCGCTTGAGCCGCTCGGCCATGGTGCGGCTGAAGAGGTCGGGGGCGACACCGTAGTAGTCGTGGCGGTCGGCGGGGCGGCACACCCGCTCCAGCACACCCATTTCGGCCAGGCGCCGCGCGTTGGTGCTGACGCTCGACTTGCTCACGCTGAGCGCCCCGGCCAGCTGGTCGAGGGACCGGGGATCGTCGCTCACCAGCAGGTAGCCGAAGATCCGCCCCGCGATTCGCGGCTGCCCTTCGGCCTCGAACAGGAGGCCCATGCGGTCGGTGAAGTGGGTGGTCGCCGTATCCATGGTGCTCCCGGCAATGCGCGTGCGAGGCGGTGTCCGCGGCTTTCCATGTGTTCAATACACACTGAACGTCCCGGGCGTCACGATCGTCACTTCATGATGTGGGAGCCGCGTCACAGTGGGAAGGACCGCGGCAGGAGCTCGAGGCCGGCCAGGAAGCAGGCGGTCGGCTCCGCCCAGCCGAGCCAGTCTCACTTCTCTCGTATCAGTGCCTCAAACCGGGGATCGCCCCGCAGGGATTCGAGATCGGGATCGTGTTCGATCCAGTTCCGACGGGCAAACCCTACTCGAAACGCGCGCTCCAGGTGCTCGATCGCCCGGTCCCGCTCGCCTTCCAGCGCCAACAGGCAGGCCACGTTGTAGCATACGCCGGCATCCTCCGGATCGACCGCCGTGGCCTGCTGGGCCCACTCCAGGCCTCGGGTCCGGTCGCCCAGCCGGCTACAGCAGACCGCAGCCATGGTGATGGCCCTGGCATCATCCGGGTTGAGCTCCAGATGCCGCTCGACCACGGGCAGGGCCCGGCGGTACGCGGCCACCGCGTCGGCGGTGCGCCCCAGAGCCGAGCGGGTCTGCGCGGCGAAGTACAGCGCCTCGTGATCCTCGCGCACTCGGCTGGCTTCCTCGAACAGCTCCAGGGCTCGCCTCAGGTCACCCCGCTGGAAGCAGGCGCGCGCATAGAAGTATCTCGCCTCGAACTGGTTGGGATCCAGCTCAATGGCCCGGCGGAACTCCTGTTCGGCCTCGCTGAACCGTTGCAGCAGTGAGAGCACGAACCCTCGGGCGGCATGCGCCTCGGGGAGATCGGGATCCAACTCCAGGGCCTTCCGGCTCGCCGCTTCCGCCTGGTGGAGGTTGGCGGCCGCGCCCTCGTCCTGGTAGTGGTGGGCCAGGAACGAGCAGGCGTCCGCGATCCCCGCGTAGGCCCGCGCGTATTCCGGGTCCCGCTGGATGGCGCGCTCGAACATCTGCCGGGCGAAGATCACGCTCTTCTTCCGGCGCTGGTGGAAGAACTGTCGCCCCCGCAGGTAGTAGTCGTAGGCCTCCAGGTCGGTGGTGGGGGGCTTGGTGATCGCGCGTCCCTCGTCCTCTCGCAGGACTACGCGCAGGGCCCGGGCGATGTTGGCGGCGATATCGTCGTGGATCGCGAACACGTCTTTCATCTCGCGATCGAAGCGTTCCGACCACAGGTGATAGCCGTCGGCGGCGCTCACCAGCTGCGCGGTCACCCGGAGCCTGTTCCCCGCCCGGCGCACGCTGCCCTCCAACACCGCCTTGACGTTCAACAGCTCGCCGATGGCGCGGATATCGAGCTGTCTACCTTTGAGGGCAAACGCCGAGGTGCGCGATGCGACCTGCAATCCCTCGATCTTGGTGAGGGCGATGATGATCTCCTCCGCCATGCCGTCCCCGAAGTACTCGTGCCCGGGGCTCCCGCCCAGGTTGACGAACGGAAGCACGGCGATGGACGAGCCCGGCTCGGGATCAGAGACCGGCGCAAGCAGCGCGTCGGCGAACTCGCGCACGGAGGCAAACCGGTCGGCAGGCGCCTTGGCCAAGCCGCGGGTCACTGCCTCGCGTACCGCGCGGGGGACCCCGGGACGCACGGTGGCGAGAGGTGGCGGCGGATCCGCCACATGGCGCGCGAGGACGGCCCTCGTGCCGCCGCCCACGAAGGGGGGATGCCCGGCGAGCATCTCGTAGAGCACGCACGCCAGGGCGTACTGATCGGCCCGATGGTCCACCGCGCTCTCGCCGCTCGCCTGCTCCGGGCTCATGTAGGCCGGCGTTCCCAGGGCGATGCCGGCCCCCGTCGAATACTCCTCGCCGAGGACCGAGAGCGCGCGCGCCACCCCAAAATCCGCCACCACCGGGTGCCCGTGCTCGAGGAGGATGTTCTCGGGCTTGATGTCCCGGTGCACCACGCCTCGTTCGTGGGCATAGGCCAGCGCGTCGGCCACCTCCCCAGCAAGCCTCACGGCTTCCGGGACCGCGAGCTGTCGCTCTCGATCGAGGCGCTGCCGGAGCGACCCGCCATCCACGTACGGCATGACGTAGTACAGCCGGCCATCCTCGCTACCAGAATCGTAGAGCGGGAGGATGTTGGGATGGGTAAGCGTGGCGGTGATCTTGATCTCGCGGAGGAAGCGGGCCGCTTCGAGGGAGGCGGCGAGCTCAGGCTTCAGGAGCTTCAACGCTACCGGGCGGTGATGCTTCAGGTCTTCCGCCAGATAGACCGTGGCCATTCCGCCCCGGCCCAGTTCCCGCTCGACCGAATAGCCCGCGAACAAGGTCTTGTCCTGCAGCGTCTGGTTCGACATCAGGAACGCTCCCAGCGATGCCTTACCCTGAGCCAACCTACCCCGGCGCTCCTGAAGTCGCCATGAGGCAACTGTGAAGTCCCCGGGCGCCG
>DAIPLK010000017.1:13384-15849 GCA_036769285.1 Gemmatimonadales bacterium
CGGGGCGGCGGCGCTCAAGCCGGGTGAGGGCGCCTGGGCGAACTACGACTTCAAGCCCGGCGACCGGATCCTCTACGCGTCCGACTTCAGCGGCGATGAGGTGGGGGACTTCCCCAAGAGTATGGAGTTCAAGGGCGGTGGCCTCGAGCTCGTGGAATGGCAAGGCGCGCGCTACCTCCGGGCGAACGAAGACTCGAAGTTCTACGTCGTCCTCCCCGAGATCCTTCCCGAGCGGTTCACCATGGAGTTCGACTACAGCATCCCGTCCGGCGGCGAAGTGTGGATCTACTTCAC
Source organism: Gemmatimonadales bacterium (assembly GCA_036769285.1). Classification (GTDB taxonomy): domain Bacteria; phylum Gemmatimonadota; class Gemmatimonadetes; order Gemmatimonadales; family GWC2-71-9; genus CAVVWJ01. The sequence goes on from DAIPLK010000017.1 coordinate 13,679, forward strand.
CGAGGACGAAAGCAAACTCCTGTCGTTCGGCGGCGCCGGATCGGCCGGGCTGCGGAACTCGAAGGCCGGCATCTCCGGCTCAGGCCAGGTCAAGGACAGGAAGACCGACACGATCCGGCGTGCCCGGGTCATGGGTGACGGCAAGTACCTCAAGGTCTATCTGGACGATACCCGGGTCATGAACGTGCCCAACGCCGATGTCGGCCGCAGCACCAAGATCCAGTTCTACACCGACGCCACCGCCGAGAAGCCGACGCTGTTCGGCAACTTCCGGGTGGCCGCGGGCGGCAAGAAGCTCTACGACGCGCTGACCGAGAAGGGCCGGGTGGCCACCCAGGGCATCTACTTCGACACCGGCAGCGACCGGATCCGGCCGGAGTCCACGCCGACCCTCAAGGAGATCGGGGCAATGCTGAAGGAGCATCCCGAGCTCAAGCTGACGATCGAGGGCCACACCGACAACGTCGGGTCGGCCGAGTCGAACCAGACGCTGAGCGAGAAGCGGGCGGCGGCGGTCCGGCAGTTCCTGGTGGACAGCTATCAGGTGGACGGCGGCCGGCTTCAGGCCAAGGGGTTCGGCGCCTCCAAGCCGGCGGCAAAGAACGAGACGCCCGAGGGCCGGCAGCAGAACCGCCGGGTCGAGCTGGTCAAGATGTAAGCGCCGGTCAGGCGCTCGCCGCCGTGCGGCGGGCGCCGATCAGCGCGCGAGCCGCGTCAGCCCGGGGAGGGCTCCGGCGGAAGCTCGAGGTCGGCCAGGAAGAAGGCGGCCAGCTCCGCCCGGCCGCCCACACCGGCCTTCCGGTACACGGCGACCGCATGCTGGCGGACCGTGCGCTCGCTCCGGCCGGTGGCGCCCGCGATCTGCTTGTGCCCGTGACCCTTGAGCAACAGCAGGGCGACCTCGCGCTCGGCCGGGGTCAACCCCCAGCGCCCCATCTGCTCGTCCACCGCCCGGCCCAGTACCTCCAACGATTGCCGCGCCCGGGCGCGCCAGGCATCGCGGTCCGCCTGGTGCTCGCTCAACGAGCGCCGGAGCGCGGTCGCCGACTCCGCGGCCTGCCGCCAGGCACGCCACAGCCAGACCGACGCCGCCAGCGCGCCGCCTATGAGAACAACCTCATAGATGACGTGCGGGGTGAGCCAGTGCTCCGGCGCGTCGAGGATCAGGTCCACCGTGCCCCCCACCACGATGGCCGCCAGCACTCCCGCCAGCACCGCGCGCATCCCGCGGAGGTCGTGTTCGTCCATGGAGAGCTCCGTCATCTGCCGGATAGGAGCGCAATGGCGGGCGGGAGCGTCGGATGCCCGATGGCGGAGCCCCGGAGCGCGCCGTATCGTGCGGTCACCATCAACCGGAGCTCCAGATGCTGCCCGATCCGCTGCACCCTGCCGTGGTCCACTTTCCGATCGTGCTCATGATCCTGCTGCCTGTCGTCGCGGCGGGAGCCCTATGGGCGATCCGCCGCGGCAGCTCTCCCCGCCTCGCTTGGGGCGTGCCGTTGGGCTTCGCGGCCGCGCTCACCCTCAGCGCCTGGGTGTCGGTGGAGACCGGCGAGTCCCAGCAGGAGACGGTCGAAGACGCCGTCGCCGAGGCCCCCATGGAGGCCCACGAGGAGTCGGCCGAGCTGTTTCTCATCCTCTCCGGTGTGCTCCTGCTGGTCACTGGCGCCGGGTTGGTCGGGGGCCGGTTGGGTGGCGCGGCCAGGCTGGCGGCCACGGCCGGCGCACTCGGCCTAGTGGCGGTTGGCGCCCAAGTCGGCCATACCGGTGGAAAGCTAGTCTACCAATACGGCGCGGCGAGCGCATACGTCCAGGGTGGGGCGGTGGGGGGCGCCGGAGCGGGCGAGGCTGGGGAGAGGGACGGCGGCGGGAAGGCGGACGACGACTGAGGCGGCACTCCAACGAGTCACGCTGAGCCCGTCGCTACCGCTCAGGGCGGGCTCCGCGAAGGGGCCATGCGTCGGGGCATGGCCCCTTCACTTCGTTCAGGGTGACTCGCGGTCCCCTCCCGCTCGACCCGCCCCCGCATTGCGTCGGAAGGGCAGGCCCAGGGATCTTGAAACCCGTCTCCCGAGCATTCCCCCGCCGCCCGAGGTGTCCAATGTCCACCGCCTCCGACTCCGCCCATGCCACCAGCGGTTTCGCCCGATTAGAGGCCGCCGAGCGGCGCA
>DAIPLK010000017.1:15949-29028 GCA_036769285.1 Gemmatimonadales bacterium
AGGCCGCCGAGCGGCGCATCGTCGAATACCTGCTCGGCGGCCGTCGCGTGGCCCGGGACGTGAACCAGGAGTTCACCGACACGCGCACCTTCGGCCAGCGCGTGGCCGATCGCATCGCGGCGTTCGGCGGATCGTGGACGTTCATCATCCTGTTCCTCTCGGTGCTCGCCGCCTGGGTCGTGCTCAACACGTTCGTGCTTGCCCGCCAGGCCAAGGCGTTCGACCCCTATCCCTACATCCTGCTCAACCTGTTCCTCTCCATGATCGCCGCGCTCCAGGCGCCGGTCATCATGATGTCGCAGAACCGCCAGGCGGCACGGGACCGCCTGGAGGCCGCGCACGACTACGAGGTCAATCTCATGGCCGAGGTCGAGATCCGCACCCTGCACGACAAGCTCGACCAGCTGCGAGAGCGCGACTGGGTCGCGCTCGTCGCGCTGCAGCAGGAGCAGATCCGGATGCTCGAGCGCCTGCTCGCGCGCGCGGAGAGCGGCGGGGGCGCGCCACGCTAGGTATTGTTCGAGGTCGTGCCCTTCCACCCCTGGCCGGAGACAGCCCATGGCATCGCGCAAGCGCTACCAGCTGGATCGCGTCACCGTCGTGCCCGGCGAATCGCGGCCCGCGACCTGGACCTTTGCGGGCGAGGCCGTTTCGGGCACCGAGCAGACCTATGCGGTGACCGACGGCAACTTCCCCACGCGGAACACGTGGGAATTCATGGTGCGGATTCCGAAGGCGCGCGGCGAGCGGCTCGAGGTGCGTCCGCGGACCACCCCGAACCTCAAGGTCTGGGCGGAGCTCACGGACCGCTCGCTCACCTTCGCGCGGGCCACGAAGGGCGACGCGCGCGGGCGATGGTACTGCCAGGTCGCGCTCGCCGATCCGACCGGCTCCCGCACCAAGGACGTCGTGAAGAGCGAGGAGCGGCACCTGCTGCCACCGTGGTTCGACTCGGTGCAGGGACGCATGCGGCTCAAGCAGAACGTCCGACCGACCAGGGGGACGGACGGCCAATCGCTCGTCGTGCTCGTGCCGGCGCGTGACCACGCGGCGATGATCCGCCTCTTCTTCGCGACCAAGGTCTGGGTGCTGAAGGAACGGATCAGACTCGCCTGAGCGACGCGGCGGCGGACGCGCCCGAGTCTGGCGGGCCTGCGGATGAATCGTCAAGTTGGAGCATCGTCCCGGAGGAACGATGCGGTGGCCAGTGGCGGCTCTGATCGCGTGTGGGCTGGCGTGCGGCGCTCCAGTTCGGGGTCGGCCGCCGGTGGCGATTGCGCCGTGGCTCCGGTCGGATCCGCAGCGCTGCCTGATCACGCGTGACCTGCGGGAGGGGATGGAAGACATGGCCCAGCGCTGTGCCGAGGCGTTCGTCCGGGACAACGGCTATACCGAGCTCCCGGCCGAGGACTCGACCCGCTGGGTGCGCGAGAGCGACGACGGCGGCCCGTGGCCCCGTGTGCTCGCCGCCCGCGCCGGTACCCTCGACCGCCGGGCCACTACCGTCCAGTGCAGCATGCGCGAGTGCGTCGTCCTGTTCCGCGTTCGCCGCCCGATGCTCCTCTGCGTCTACCGCGCGGTCACCATGACCCAGGTGTTCACCAAGATCCGGCTGGCGCCTCGAGGAATCCGGGACGTCCGCTGCAACGAGCGCCGCGCGTGAGGGAGGCGCCGAATGGGAGTCAATTCGGCGCGTGGACCCCCGGACCGGCGTAGTTGCGGTTGTTCCCGATGACCGGCCCGCCCGCGTCCACCCCGATCTCGTTGTCCAGCTTCGACAGCCGCTGACGAATCGAGCCCGCGAAAGGCGTCGTCTGTCCGTTCCGGCCGAAGGCGTCGGTGTACCACACCTCCGGGCCGTCCCCGTTGCTCAGCCGGTTTGCGTTGATGTCCACGAAGTGTCCGGCTCCGTTGAAGGCGGAGTTCGGATCGTCGAAGGTCATTCCGGCCACCTGCCCGCCGGCCGTGGACTCCTCGCAGGCCCCGCCGCTCGCCTGCTCGCCGGACGGCGTGACCTCGTAGCAGACGTCGATCGGGCGTCCCACCACCGGCGCCAGCGCCGGATCGTGGAACCGGCTCGGCAGGCGGACCTGGAAATAGGGGTTGAAGAATGCCAGTGTGTGGCCGTCCGCCCGCCGCAGGCTGTTCGACGTCTCCCACGTCTCGTGCAGCGCCGAGAAGTAGTTCGACTGTTGCCCCGGCGGAACCAGCAGGTACTGCTCGATGCAGGTCCGATCGGGAATGGCGCGAAAGCCGCCGCCGTCCGGCGAGTTGGCCGGTGTCGGCGTGCCGGCGGTGACGTGCACCGACCGGTCGCATGAGCGCACGAATTCCCCGGGTGTGCCGATGGCCGTCAGCATCGTGACGTGCATCTCGGTCCCATCCGAGCATTTGATGTGATAGACCAGCTCATGCAGGTTGTTGGTGAAGGCGTCCTTCGAGTGGGTGCCCTGGTGCAGCTTGGTGAGCACGTCGCACTTGCCCGTGAAGATGGCCGAGCCCGCCCCCGAGAACTGCAGGTCGATGCCGTTCTCCCATTCCACCTTGTGGCCCACATGGTCCTCGTCGCGCGGATTGGCGGGGTCGCTGATCGCCAGCGCCTCGTTGGCCACGCCGAATGGCAGACCACCCGCATCCCCGTAGAGCTTCGAGCCGTGCGGATCGCGCCCGTGCTCGTGGCCGAAGCTGCAGCCGCCCGGCCCCGTGGGCGGATGCCAGGTGGGGTAGAGCTTCCCGTCCGGGCCCACCGCGGCGTAGGCGTCGTGCTGTTCCTGGGTGCAGCTCTCGTGCGTCCCGGGCTTCCAGATGCCGAACGCGCGGCTCGGTGTCGCGTCCGCCGGGTTGACCGACGACTCGGACGAACAGGCGGCCGTCGCGGCCGCCGCAAGGAGGGGCAGGAAGAACGCAGTCCGTGACATGGCAGGGCTCCTCACCGCCACGCCAGCCCGGCGCCAAGCTGCAGCATCGAGAAGCTGGCGTCGGTCACGACGGTGTTCCCACTGGTCAGGTTGCCCGAGCTGGTGACGATGAGGTTCGCGAACGGCGTGAACCAGAGCTTCGGCGCCGCCCGGAAGTCGTAGCCGCCGCCGAGCTGCAGCGCGGCGGTGCTCGCGTTGAGCGGCTCGTCGTTGGGCGCGTCGGTGCCGGCGTGGTACCGCATGAGGCCCAGGCCGCCCTTGAGGAACCACCGCCGGTCAAGCTGCGGGTGCCACCAGAGCGACGCCCCGTAGAGCACGAGCCGCTGGCTGACTCCGTCGGTATTGTCGAACCACCCACCGAGCTCGGCGCCGGCGTGCAGGCCGGGCACGAGCCGCATGCCGCCGGTGAGGTACCCGGAGAGCCCGCCGTTGCGGTCCGTCGTGCAGATGTCGCAGTTCACGCGGGCCGATGCGGTACCGAGCCCGCCGCCGAACCAGGCGCCGCGGACAGTCGTCGGTTCCTGCGCGGCAGCGGGAGTCGAGGCGGCGGCGGCCAAGGCCAGCGCGCACGCCACGAGGAGACGGGCGGACATGAGCGTCCCTCCTGTGTGATGCGAAGACGTGCAGTCGTGAAAGCGGTGGAGATCAGAGGAGCGAAAAGGGCGCCGGGCAGCCCACCGCCGGGCCGGCTTCCCGGGACGGACCGCAAGCCGCCTTGGTCTCACCGCTTATCGGGTGACGACCCGCCCCATGTCATGGACTGCACTCTCCGTCGGGCACTGGTTCGGTCTGGTGCTTTGCCTGCTTGTCACGCTTGCTCCTATGCGCGTTTCTGCGCCGGCGACCTTCGACCAGGCCGAGTTCGCGCCCCAGCGGAGGTCTCGGCTCACGAGTCATCCTGAGCGAAGCGAAGGAGACATGGCCCGAGGCATGGCTCCCGTCGCAGTCGGGTAACTCGGGAGGCCGCACGCTTCCGAGGGGGAGGTAGTTCCCGGGGCCGTACTGCATGGCCACGACCCCGGGAACAGGGTACTGCGGGGGAACTTCACTGACGAAGAGTTGGATGCGGGACCGGTGAAGACGGTTGCGCTCCGGCCGCACCCGGAACTTTCTCAAGCTAGATTTGGGCCATGCGCGAAGCCCGACTGCGACCCGAGTTCGCCCAACTCTATCCGGGATTGACCCCCGACCGCTGGGAGCCGGCATCGCGAATCGTGGAGGCCATCCTGGCAAACGTGCTGCTGCATGAGATGGGCGAGGCGCCGCGGCCGGACCGGCTCCTGGACGAGGCGCATTTCGAGTTTCGGGGCAGTGCGGCCGCGGCGCGGTCTTCCCGCGGCAATCGCGCCTCCGATCCACCGTGACCCCAGCCCCCGAGCCCTCCGTGACCGACCTCCGGTATCCCATCGGCGAGTTCGCGTACGGCGGGATGATGACCGACGCGCGCCGCACGGAGTGCGTCGCCCGGATCGCCGCAGCGCCCGGGGGGCTCCGCGCCGCGGTGGCCGGACTCGACGACCGGCAGCTCGACACCCCGTACCGGCCCGGCGGGTGGACGGTCCGCCAGGTAGTGCATCACCTTCCGGACAGCCACATCAACGCCTACACCCGTATCCGGCTGGCGCTCACCGAGGACACGCCAACCATCAAGCCGTATGACGAGGTGCGCTGGGCCGAGCTGCCCGACGCGCGGTCGCTCCCGGTGGCGATCTCGCTGACCCTGCTCGAGGCCCTGCACGCGCGCTGGGTACCGCTGCTGGAGCGACTCGCCTCGGCCGACGCCGCCCGCCAGCTGCGCCACCCCCAGCACGGCCGGCTCATGACCATCGATGAGGTGATCGCCATGTACGCCTGGCACGGAGAGCATCACATCGCGCACGTCACCCGTCTGCGCGAGCGGATGGGCTGGGGCTGAGCGGGTCGCGGTGAGCCGCTCGACGGCGGACTTCCTGATCGTCGGGGCCGGCGCGGCCGGCGGCGTAGTGGCCAAGGAGCTCGCCACGGCGGGGTTCCGCGTCGTCGTGCTCGAGCAGGGGCCGTGGCTGCACGAGCAGGACTTCCGGCACGACGAGCTCTGGGCCAACCGGCGCCACGCCCTCACCAACGATCACCGTCGCCAGCCCAACACCCGACGCGAGACCGAGGCGGAGCGGGTCGTCGTCAAGCCGACGATCGGATACGGACGGATGGTGGGCGGCGGCACCGTCCACTTCACCGCCAACTGGTGGACCGCAGCAGCTTCGTGACCGGGGGCCGGGGCCAGCCGACGTGCACCATCCAGGCGCTGGCCTATCGGGCCGGCGCCGAGATCACGCGGCTTGCGCGGGAGGGGGCGCTGGGGTGGTGATGGGGGGGGAACCGCTGGCGGCTGACCAGCGTTCTAGGGCTTCCTGAGTCACCCTGAACGCAGGGAAGGGGGCATGACCGACGCATGGCTCCTTCGCTTCGCTCAGGGTGACGTGGTGTACGAAAGACTCACTATCGAGGACACGAGATGACCGACACACGCAAGGCGACCTTCGGCGCGGGCTGCTTCTGGGGCGTGGAGGTGGCGTTCCGGCAGGTCCCCGGGGTGCTCGACGCGGTGGCCGGCTATGCAGGCGGCACACTCGCCAATCCGAGCTACCAGGACGTCTGCACCGGGCGCACCGGGCACGCGGAAGTGGTCGAGGTCACCTACGACCCCGCCCGGGTGTCGTACGACGACCTGCTCAACGTCTTCTTCACCCGGCACGATCCGACGACGCTCAACCGGCAGGGGCCGGACCACGGCACGCAGTACCGCTCGGCGGTCTTCTACCACGACGACGAGCAGCGCCGGACCGCCGAAGCGGCCCGGGAGCGCTGGAATCGGAGCGGCCGGTGGCAGCGCCCCATCGTCACCGAGATCACTCCGGCCTCGACCTTCTACCGGGCGGAGGAGTATCATCAGCGGTACCTGGAGAAGCGCGGATTGGCCAGCTGCCACCTCCCCTGAGAAGGTCGCCATGGAACCGGTGTGGCTGAGCGCGTAACTCCACTGGAGCTGCCCCCCGACGAGTTCCGCCGGGTCGGGCACGACCTGGTGGACCGGATCGCGGATTTCCTCGGCGGCCTGCGCGAACGGCCCCTGACCTCCGGCGAAACGCCCGCCGAGATCCGTGCCCTCCTGGGCCGAGCCCCGCTGCCGCGGACCGGAACCGCGGCGGCGGCGCTCCTGCCCGACACCCTGCGCCTCCTCTTCGATCATTCGCTGTTCAACGGACACCCCCGTTTCATGGGGTACATCACGTCGTCCGCGGCGCCGCTTGGCGCGCTGGCCGACCTGCTCGCCGCGACCGTCAACCCCAACGTCGGCGGCTGGGAGCTCTCCCCAGTGGCCTCGGAGATCGAGGCGCAGACGGTGCGCTGGGTGGCGGAGCTGGTCGGGTACCCGGCGGACTGCGGTGGCCTGTTGGTGAGCGGGGGCAACATGGCCAATTTCGTCTGCTTCCTGGCCGGCCGGCGGGCGATGCTCGGCGAGCCGGCGAGAGCGGCGGGCCTCGCCGCGGCGGGTGCGCGGCTCCGGGTGTACGCGTCGGCCGGCACCCACACCTGGATCCAGAAAGCCGCCGATCTCTTCGGCTTCGGCACCGATGCCGTCCGCTGGATCCCGACCGACGGCGCCCAGCGCATGCGCACCGACGCGCTCCGGGAGCGGCTCCGCGAGGACCTGGCCCGCGGCGAGCGGCCGATCATGGTGGTGGGCACCGCCGGCACCGTAAGCACCGGCGCGGTGGACCCGCTCCGCGAGCTGGCCGAGATCTCTCACGCGCACGGGCTCTGGTTCCACGTGGACGGCGCGTACGGCGCGCCGGCGGCGGTGCTGCCCGACGCGCCCGACGACCTTCACGCCCTGGCCCTCGCCGACTCGCTGGCGGTGGACCCGCACAAGTGGCTCTACGCTCCGCTCGAGGCGGGATGCGCGCTGGTACGCGAGCCGCACCGTTTGAGCGACGCGTTCGGCTACACCCCCACCTACTACCGCTTCGAGACCGAGGGCGAAGAGCCGCCGATCAACTACTACGAGCTCGGCCCGCAGAACAGCCGCGGATTCCGCGCGCTCAAGGTCTGGCTCGGGCTCCGGCAGGCGGGGCGGGACGGCTACGCCCGGATGATCGGCGACGACTGCCGGCTGGCCGAGACGCTCCACCGGAACGTAGCGACGCATCCCGAGCTCGAGGCCGCGACCCTCGGCCTCAGCATCGCCACCTTCCGCTACGTGCCGCGGGATCTCCGGAACGCCGGCCCGGCGGCGGAGGAGTACCTCAACACCCTCAACGAGACGCTGCTGGCGCGCCTCAAGACCGGCGGCGAGCTGTTCATCACCAACGCTGTCCTGGACGGCCGCTTTCTGCTGCGCGCCTGCATCGTGAACTTCCGTACCACGGAGGCCGACGTCACCGCCATCCCTCTGATCGTGGCCCGCGTCGGCCGGGCCGTGGACGCCGAGCTTCGCCCCGGGAGGAATGATTAGGACCGACCGCGCTTACCGGGCGGCGCTCACCCCCAGCGCCTGGCCGTTCGCCCCTCGAGAGCCGCTCAAGCTCCACTGCCTGTGGGCCGCGCTCTGCATCGTCTGCGTGGCCGGCCCGCTCACGGCGCAGCAGCCCGGGGAACGCGCGCGCGAGCTCGGCATCATGCTCGATGGAATATCGGGACCACTCGATGCCATCACCGACGTCCCGGGCGTGACGGTAGGGCAGGTGACGCTGATCCGGGGCAGCGGCCGGCTCGTCGCCGGGAAGGGGCCGGTCCGTACCGGCGTCACCGCCGTCTTTCCGCGCGGCCGGGGCGATCTCTCACCGGTGTTTGCCGGCTGGTTCAGCCTCAACGGCAACGGCGAGATGACGGGCACGGCGTATCTCGATGACTACGGGCTGCTGTTCTATCCCATCGCCATCACGAATACCAACAGCGTGGGGACGGTGCGCGACGCGCTCATCGAGTGGGGCGCCGACCGGCTCCCCGACGTGCTCCACTGCTGCCTGCCCGTGGTGGCGGAGACCTGGGACGGCGACCTCAGCGACATCTTCGGCTTCCACGTGAAGCGAGAGCACGTCTACGCCGCGCTGGCCGCCGCGGCCGCGGGCCCCGTGGCCGAGGGGAACGTCGGCGGCGGGACCGGGATGCAGTGCCTGGGCTTCAAGGGGGGGATCGGCACCGCCAGCCGGCGGTTGCCTGCGACGGACGGCGGATTCACGGTGGGCGCGTTGGTCCAGTGCAACTTCGGCCTGCGCCGGCAGCTTCGGATCGCGGGCGTGCCGGTGGGGCAGGAGCTCCGGGTGCCGGATCCGTGCTACGACACTCGCGAGGCACTCGACAGCGCGATGGCGCGCGAGCGCTGCACGACGGCGTCGGGCGCTGCCGGCCCGGCCCGTAAGCCGGAGCACGGCTCGATCATCGTCGTGCTCGCCACCAACGCGCCGCTCCTGCCGCACCAGCTCCGCGGAGTCGCCCGCCGCGCCGCCCTCGGCGTGGGCCGCATGGGCGGGATCGCGGGTGCCGGCTCGGGCGATCTGTTCCTCGCCTTCTCCACCGGCCCGACCGGCACACCGGACTCCGCCGGCGTGGCCTCGGTATCCATGCTGACCGACGACGTGATCGACCCCGTGTACGAGGCGGCCGTGCAGGCCACGGAGGAGGCGATCATCAACGCGATGCTCGCCGCCCGCACGATGACCGGGGCGAACTGGTACCGAGTGCCGGCGCTGCCTCACGATGAGTTGCGCCAGGTGCTGGGGCGGTACGGGCGGCTGCGGACGCGGTGAACGTTGCGCCCGCGGGCCAGCCAGGGGAGTCATCCTCAGCGAAGCGAACGGGATCAGGATGCCTCCCCACGTCTCATCAATGCCTCCCCGCGACCCCCACGCCCCGTCCGCTCTCCCAGCTCCCCGCCGCCAGCGGGTGAAACCCCCGCCAGATTTCCCAATACGGCTCCATCATGAGCCTGACGAACCGTTCCAGCGCCACCGGGAACGGAAACCGGCGGCGGAACTCGAGTGCGGTCAGCCCCAGCATCGCCCGCAGGTGCCGGCCGAAGCTCTGCGGCGAGCTGTACTCGAGCCGGTAGGCCACGTCGGCCACCGAGAGTCCGGCGGTCTCGAACAGAAAGGCGGCGTGCAGCAACCGAATGGCCGCGAGGTAGTTCTTGGGCGAGGGGAGCCCCGCCCGTGCGAAGCGCGACATCAGGGTGCTGGGCCGCACCGAGAGCTGTCCGGCGAGCGCGGTGACGGTGGGGACCTCCGGCGCCAGCCGGATCATGGCTTCGAGGAAGAGCCGCGCGTCCGGCGGCGCGGCGGCGATCGACTCGAGAATCGGTTGCTGGATCCGCGCGGCCGCGCGGGTGGCCGGCTGTCCCACGACCTGGCGCAGCCGGTTCCACCCGGTGGGCGACGTGACGTCCACCACCTGCCGCACCCCCGACGCACCGAGCCGGAGCAGCATCTCGATGGCGCCGGGATCGTGTTGGGAGACCAGGGCCACGGTGGGGATGGAGGGAAACTCGCGCACCAGGTGACCGAGCACCTCCATCTGGTCCGGCCCGCAACGATGAACCGAGACCAAGACCGCGTCCACCGGCCGCTCCCGGACCGCCCGCACCGCGTCGGGAATCGAATCCCGGTGGAGCACGGCAAACAAGCCATTGCCCGCCGCGTCCACCCGGGGGCGCTCTCCCGGCATGAGCACGGCGGCCACGGTGGTCGAGCTGGCGTCGGCGACATAGGACACGCGACTCCTCCGGCAAAGTGGTGCAAGAGCATAGGTCTCCCGCGTCAACGGGGATTCAACCCGAAACATCCCCAATACACGCGGCGGGCAACCCTTTACGCGGGTGACGCATCCAACGGGGGCTTCGGCGGACTATATTCTCCGATTCGCTTCCTTGGGCCGGCTGGATCATGACGATCCCGACTCTCGATCTCTTCAACGCGTTGCAGGCCGTACTGGGACCGCAGTACCGGCTCGAGCGCGAGCTGGGGCGGGGCGGCATGGGGGTCGTCTTCCTCGCCACCGACACCACGCTCGACCGCCGTGTCGCCATCAAGGCCGTGCACCCGGAGCTCGCCACCCACCAGTCCATCGGGCGCCGCTTCCTGGCTGAGGCGCGCACCATCGCCCGCCTCAGGCACCCCAACATCGTCGCCATCCACGCCGCAGGAAACGTCGAGGGCCTCCTCTACTACGTGATGGACGAGGTCGAGGGGGAAAGCCTGCGCGAGCGTCTCATCCGCGACCGGCGGCTCGATCCGGCCACCGTATCGCGAATCGTGGCCGACCTGGCTGCCGCGCTCGACGCCGCGGAACGGGCGGGCGTCGTTCACCGGGACGTCAAGCCGGAAAACGTTCTTCTCGACGCCGCGACCGGACGGGCCATGCTGGCCGACTTCGGAATCGCGCGGGCCATGGCGGGAGACGGCGGGAGCGACAGCACCGGGCAGGGGGTGGCCGTCGGCACGCCCGCGTACATGAGCCCCGAGCAGGCGGCGGGGGAGGAGATCGACGGCCGAAGCGACCTGTATGCGCTCGGCATCGTGGCGTACGAGATGCTCGCCGGCACGCCCCCTTTCCAGGGCCCCAACCGCGTCGTCGTCTCGAAGCACATCGCCGAGCGGCCGGTGCCGGTCGAGCGCGTCCGGCTGGACACGCCGCGCCCGCTCGCCGCCGCCATCATGCGGGCCCTCGAGAAGCAGCCCGCCGACCGGTGGCAGACCGGAGAGGCGTTCCGGCACGCGCTGAGCGCCGAGCGCCCGGGGCCGCGCGCCGGGCGCCGGCGCCGCGTGGCCCTCGCCGCGGCGGTGGCGGCCCTCGCCGCGGTTGTCGCGGCGGCCGGCCTCGTGCGCCGCACCTCCGCCCCGCCGGCCGGCGTGAACCCGCGGCACTCGATCCTCGTGCTTCCGTTCGACAATCTGCGCGAGGACCGCGCCGTGGACTGGCTCCGCGACGGGAGCGTCAGCATGCTGGCGCTCAATCTGTCCCAGTGGAACGACCTCACCGTGGTGGACCACGAGCGACTGCACGACCTGCTGGCTAGGCGCCGGCTTCACCCCGGTGACGACATCGGACTCGACATGGCGCGGCGGCTCGCCCGGGAGGCGGGCGTATGGACGGTCGTCCTCGGCGAGTTCGCGCAGGCGGGCGACTCACTCCATCTGGTGGCGCGCGTGTACGACGTGGCGAGCGGGAAGCGGGTGGACGTGGCCCGCGCGGACGACCGCACCGGCGGGGGCGGGGACGCACGCGCCCTGTTCGACGACCTGGCCGCCAAGCTGCTCGATCTCTCCGGCGCACCGAAAGAGGTGCGCATCGGCCTCGCCCGCTCGACCACCGCGTCGCTCGAGGCGTACCGCGCCTATCTGACGGGCGTGGAGCAGCTCAATCGGTGGGACTTGGCCGGTGCGGAGCGCGATCTCCAGCGCGCCATCCGCATCGACACCACCTTCGGCCTGGCCTACTACAAGCTGGCGCTGACGCGCGGCTGGCTGGTGGGCACCGGCGACTCGATCGCCGACGCCGCCATCGTGCGGGCCACCGCCCATTCGGGCAATCTCCCCGTGCACGACCGTACGGTCATCAACGCCTATCGCGCTTTCCTGGGCGGCGAGTACGCCGACGCCCGCGCAGCCTACCAGCAGCTGCTCGACCGCGACCAGTCCGATGCCGACGCCTGGTACGGACTGGGTGAGGCCTGGTTCCACGACACGACCGGCACCAACCTGGCGCCGGCTTGGACCCAGGCGATCCGCGCCTTCAGCCGCACGCTGGCGCTCGACCCGGACTACGCCCTGGCCTACGACCACGTGCAGGCGATGCTGAGGGCCGCCGCGATACCGCATCCCTTCTACGCCCTGGTGGCCCCGGACTCGTTCGCGGTCATCGAGGCGCCGGACGGACGCGCCCTGGTAGACAGTGTTGCGACCGGCGCCGCGGTCCGCCGGGCGCGCGCCGAAGCGCTGGTCACGGCACGAAGCTGGGTGAGCATCCAGCCGACGGCGCTGCGCGCGCACGGCGCGATGGTGAACGCCTATCTCGCCTCCGGGAACTACCATGCCGCGCTCGCCGAGGTGGACCGCTTCCGCCAGACGGCGCCGGTCCACCCCGAGCTCCCGTTCGTGGAGGCGCGGATCCGCTTCGCCTCCGGCGAGGTCGACCGCGCAGCCAAGGAGCTCCGAATCGCGCTCGACACCGTGGCGCCCCAGGACTTTGGGATCTACGAGGGCACTCCCACGGTCGTGAGCGACATCGCGGCCGCCGCCAACGTCTTCGCCTATCAGGGCGACCTGACGAGCGCCGCCAAGACACTCGGCCTCGCCGACGAGGTGCGCCGTGAGGTCGTCCTGCATCCGGGCCGCGCCGCCGAGTCGAGCGAGGCCTGGCGCCGGATGATGCTGAGCGAGCTGTACGGGGCCACGGGCGTTCCGACCGCATCGCTTCGCCAGCTGTGGCAGAGCGCCGCCGAGGCGGTGCGGATGGCGCCAGCCGACCAGCGCTCGCACATCGCCCACAGCGGGGCCTCGGCGGCGATTGGCCTGTTCACCGGCCCCGCCGCCGACAGCAGCGCGCTCGAGGAGTACCGGATGCTGACCGGTGAGACGCTCACCAAGGAAGTGCGCGCGCTGCTCGCCCTGAGCCGCGGCGACTCGGCCGCGGCGCGGCGCGCCCTCGCCGAGCCCGACTCGGCCCAGGCGAAGCTCATGTACGCCACCTACCACCGCCCGCTCGCGGCCCAGGCCTACTATCTGCTCGGCGACTACCAGGCGACGCTCCGCTCACTCCGGGACTTCGAGCCCGAGGCGCTCCGGACTGACGGCTTCGATTCGCGCTGGGGCATGCTCGGCCGCGTCCGCCTCCTGCGCGCGGCCGCCTTCGAGCAGCTCGGCCGCCGGGACGAGGCGCGTCGGCAGTACCGCGAGGTCCTCAACCAGTGGCGGTCAGCCGATCCGTCGCTCCAGCCGTTCGTCCGCCAAGCGCTCCAGGGGCTGGCGCGAGTGGGGGAGGCGGGGTAGGAAGGGGGGTGGCGGGGCCGGAGTCACCCTGAACGCAGTGAAGGGGGCATGACCCGACGCATGCCCCCTTCGCGTCGCTCCGGGTGACTCCGGCCCCGCCACCCGCTATATTCCTCTCCGCTGGTCAAGCGCGATG
>DAIPLK010000212.1:0-2733 GCA_036769285.1 Gemmatimonadales bacterium
ACGCTGGCGCTCCTGGCGCTCATCTCGCTGCTGCCGGTGTTCGTGCTGCTGGCGGTGCTGATCAAGCTGACCTCGCGCGGGCCGGTCCTCTACCTGCAGGAGCGGGTCGGGCTCGACCGCCGCCTCCCCGGGGCCGGCGCCCACAACCACCGCCGCGCTCACGACCTCGGCGGCCGACCGTTCACCATTTACAAGTTCCGCACCATGTGGGTCGACGCGGAGCAGTACTCCGGCGCCGTCTGGGCCCAGCAGCAGGACCCCCGGGTCACCCCGCTGGGCCGGGTGCTGCGCCAGTACCGGCTGGACGAGCTGCCCCAGCTCTGGAACGTGCTGCGGGGCGAGATGAACATCGTCGGCCCCCGGCCCGAGCGCCCGACCATCTTCGCCGAGCTGCGGAGCCACATCGCCGAGTATCCCCTGCGCCAGCGGGCCAAGCCGGGGATCACCGGGCTGGCCCAGATCAGCCAGCCCTACGACCGCTCGATCGACGACGTGCGCACCAAGGTGAGCTACGACCTGGAGTACATCCGCCGCCAGAGCCTGCGCGAGGACCTGCGCATCATGCTCAGGACCATCCCCGTCGTCCTGGGCCGTGCTGGCTGGTGAGCCGCACCCGGGATCCTCTCGTCCGGCACCGTTGCACCTGAGCACCACGACTGCACATTCCGCCACCGAGCCCGCGTGGGTTCCGCCGAAGGTCGGCAGATAAACCAATTAATGACAAGGCGTTAGCAGATTTTCCCGAGCCCGCTGGCTGCGGAACGGGCATTGCTGGATGCGGACTGTCCCCGCGCGTATCTTTGACGTCTGGTGAACGACAGGTGAAACGAGAGACCATGGGTCCCGAGCTGTCGGTCGTGGCGCCGCTCTACAACGAGTCGCAGAACGTGCCGCCGCTCGTCGACTGGATCCTCGAGGCGCTGACAGCCTATCCGGGGACCTTCGAGATCATCCTGGTCGATGACGGGAGCCGAGACGACACCTGGGAGCGGATCGCCCAGGCAGCGGCGGCCCATCCGCAGGTGCACGGCCTGCGCTTGGGCCGCAACGTCGGGCAGACGGCGGCAATGATGGCGGGGTTCGATCACGCGCGCGGCCGGGTTGTCGTCAGCCTCGATGGCGATCTGCAAAACGATCCCCGCGACATTCCCACGCTCGTGGCCAAGCTTGACGAGGGCTACGACCTGGTGTGCGGCTGGCGCCAGCGGCGCCAGGACAAGCTGATTCTGCGGAAGATCCCGTCGTGGGTGGCCAATCGCCTGATCCGTCGGCTCACTGGCGTCCAGATCACGGACAACGGCTGCTCGCTGAAGGCATACCGGCGGGACTTGCTGGACCGGATCTCGCTGTACGCGGAGCAGCATCGCTTCATTCCAGCGTTGTCGGCGAGCGTCGGCGCCCGGATCACCGAGCTTCCGGTGCGCCACCACGCGCGACGGTTCGGCGAGAGCAAGTACGGCATCAGCCGGACTCTCAAGGTCCTGGTGGACCTGATCACGCTGAAGATGATCACCACGTTCCGCTCCCGGCCGCTGATCGGCTTCGCGGTGGCCTCCGTGCCCATGCTGGCGGCTGCGCTCGCGTTCATGATCCTGTGGATCTACGCGGCCACGCATTTCGGGTCGCTCAAGTCCGAGGCGCT
This sequence comes from Gemmatimonadales bacterium, assembly GCA_036769285.1. GTDB lineage: Bacteria > Gemmatimonadota > Gemmatimonadetes > Gemmatimonadales > GWC2-71-9 > CAVVWJ01. The sequence goes on from DAIPLK010000212.1 coordinate 1,643, forward strand.
CGTCTTCCCCGGGGCTGCGCTCCTGTGGCTGGGCGCGGCCTTCTACCTCGCCATGCTCGGGCTTGTCGCCGAGGTGGCGCTCAGCAGCGAGCGCGAGAGCGCGCGCGAGATTCCGACTGCGTGGGAGGTTCGTTGATCAGGCCCGCCGAGGGAACCGTCATGCAGCCGACCGTCGAGCGTTCGAATGCGTCCGAGCCCGCCGACGCGCGGCTGGTCTCCGTGATCGTGCCGGTGGTGGAGCGCGCGGACGACTTGACGGCCGTCTACCACGCATTCGCCGGCGAGCTGGAACGCCGGGGCGAGGAGCACGAGTTCGTCTTCGTCTTCGACGGCGGGTTTGCCCCGCCGCCCGAGCTCCTGGCCCTCAGCCGGGAAGACGAATCGGTGCGGCTCCTCTCGTTCGCACGAACATTCGGCGAAACGGCGGCGCTGCGCCTTGGGATCGAGCGGAGCCGGGGCGAGGTGATCATCACTCTCCCGGCGTATTTCCAGGTGCAGGCCGAGGGAATGGGCCCGCTGCTCGACGCCCTGCGGGGCGGCTCCGACCTGGTGGTGGCCAGCCGGTCGCCACGGGTGGACAGCTGGCTCAACCGGTTCCAGACGCTGGCCTTCCACCGGATGCTGAGCGGGGTCACGGACCGCCGGTTCCACGACATGGCCTGCGGCGTGCGCGTCATGCGGCGCCCCGTGGCGGAGGCGCTGCCGTTGTACGGCGATCTCCACCGCTTCATCCCCGCGCTGGCGGTGCGGGAGGGCTACCGGGTGGAGGAGATCGCGGTACCGCAGCATCCCAACGATGCGCGCACGCGGATCTACGGCCCGGGTGTCTACCTTCGCCGACTACTCGACATCGCCACGTTCTTCTTCCTCGCCAAGTTCACCGAGAAGCCGCTCCGCTTCTTCGGGCTGGTCGGCTCGGTGTTCTTCGGAATCGGGGCGCTCACGGGGCTCGTGCTGCTCGGGGAGCGCATCGCAGGCCAGGGCATCGCGAACCGGCCGCTGCTCCTGCTCGCGGTGTTGCTGATGGCGCTGGGTGTACAGCTCCTGGGGCTCGGCCTGGTCGGCGAGATCATCGTGCACCTGCGGTCGCC
>DAIPLK010000120.1:0-8884 GCA_036769285.1 Gemmatimonadales bacterium
TACCCTCCCAAGCTAGAGCCTGGTGAGTGGACCGTCCAGAGAGCCTGACAGGAGAATCCCCGCCGCCGCCGCTGCCGGGATCAGGCACCGCCGGGGTGAGGCACGACCGCAACAGTGCTCGTTCGGCCAGGCGGGTGCGATCGAGCCTTCGCCGACGCCCGCGGGCCACGTAGCTTACCAGCGCGATTGTTGGCCACACCCAATCAGATGTCTAGGAGAGGATAGGACCACAATGCACGGTCTTCGAGTGCGAGCTTCGGCCGCGGCGCTGGGACTGGCGCTGCTCACCGCCTCCCCAGCTGCTCCGCAGGTGACCTCCGCCCCCTCGCGCGATTCCACCGCCAAGCTTCCCGACGGATTCGTGAAGGAGTTCGGCACCATGTGGACCTTCGAGGCTCCGCCGCTCGACTACTGGCAGGCGCGCTACGGGTTCACGCCCACGGGGGCCTGGCTCGATCACGTTCGCCTGGCCTCGGTGCGGCTTCCCAACTGCTCGGCCTCCTTCGTGTCTTCGGGCGGGCTGGTGATGACCAACCATCACTGTGCCCGCGAGTGCATCACCGCGGTCTCCACCCCCGACTCGAACTTCCAGGCGCTCGGCTTCGTCGCCAGGAATCAAGCCGATGAGCGAAAGTGCGAGGGGCTGTACGTGGACCAGCTCCAGTCGATCGAGGACGTGACCGACCGGATTCAGGGGGCCGTGAAGGCTCGTGCGCCCGGGCAACGGGTAGCTCAACGAAACGCGGCGATCGCCGAGATCGAGGAGGGCTGCGGGCAGGAGACCGGACTCAACTGCCAGGTGGTCTCCTACTACCAGGGCGGGATCTACTCGCTCTACCGCTTCAGGCGCTTCGATGACCTCCGGCTGGTCTTGGCCCCGGAGGGGGGAATCAGCTTCTTCGGCGGCGATCCCGACAACTTCACGTACCCCCGTTACGACCTCGACCTGACCTTGCTCCGGGTCTACCTGAACGGCGCGCCGTTCGAGCCCACGGACTACCTGAAGTGGAGCGCCAACGGGGCCGAAGCGGGCGACGCGGTCTTCGTCACCGGCAACCCCGGCTCCACCGGCCGCCTGCTCACCGTCGCCCAGATGGAGTACCTCCGCGACGTGCAGTACCCGGCCCAACTGAGCTCCTACGACCGCAACCTTGCCGTGTTGCGAGAGCTGTCCCAGAGGGACGAGCCGACCCGCCGTGCCCTGGAGAACCAGATCTTCAGCCTGGAGAACTCGAAGAAGGCGGTGACCGGTTACCTCTCCGGCCTGCAGGATTCGTCTCTCATGGCCAGGAAGCGCGCCTTCGAGCACGACTTCCGACGGCGGATCACCGCCGACCCCAACCTTCGAGCGCGCTACGGCCAGGCCTGGGACGCGATCGCGAAGGCACAACGGGAGCAGACCGCTCTCGCACAGCAGCAGCGGTGGTACGGTTTCGGCGGGTCGCCCTTGCTCAACGCCGCCGGCGGGATCGTGAGGATCCCGGAGCAGGCCAAGCTCCCCGACTCGCTCCGGCTGCCGCAGTATCGGGGCCAGGGGCTGGAGAGAATCCGAAGCTTTATCCTCGGCAACGTCTCCGGCGACGCCGAGCAGGACAAGCAGATGTTGCAGGCCTGGCTCACCCAGGCGAGCAAGGATCTTCCCAAGAACGACCCCTATCTCCGCACCATCCTGGGCGGACGGAGCCCCGAGGTCGCGGCCGAGGCCGCCGTCAACGGCACGGCGCTGGCTGACTCGGCCACGCGGGCCACGCTGATCGAGGGCGGTGCCGCGGCGGTCGCCGGTTCCAACGATCCTCTCATCGTCCTGGCCCGGAAGCTCAATCCCATCGCCATGCGGGTGCAGCAGCGCTCGACCCGGCTCAGCGACGCGATCTCCGCCAATGCGGAGAAGGTGGGGCAGGCGCTCTTCGCCGCCTACGGCCGATCGCTCCCACCCGACGCGACCTTCAGTCTCCGGATCAGCGATGGCGTGGTGAAGGGCTTCCCCATGAACGGAACCATCGCGCCCTACAAGACCAGCTTCTACGGCCTCTATGGCCGCTCGGCGGAGTTCGATGACACGCCGCCGTTCCGGCTGCCCGAGCGCTGGAAGACCCACCGCGACCGGCTCGACCTGGCCCAGCCGCTCGATTTCGCCTTTACCGGCGACATCATCGGGGGCAACTCGGGGAGCCCGGTGATCAACAGGAATGCCGAGGTCGTCGGGCTGGTCTTCGACGGCAACATCGAGCAGCTGCCCAACCGGTTCCTCTACACCGACGAGGTGGCCCGGGCTGTGGCGGTGCACTCCGTGGGGATCGTGGAGGCGCTCCGGAAAGTGTACGAGGCGGATCGGATCGCGGATGAGCTGGAGGGCGTCGGAGTGAGGTGAGTGCAGGTGCAGCCTGCGAACGGCCGAGCTGCCGGCACACAGCCACGCGGCCTGTTCATCGGCGCTCACCACCGGCTTCTGTCGGGGGCAGTTCCGTAAACGAGACGCCCACGTCGCGCGGCGCGGCAACGAACTCGGGCCGGCTCGCCTCGCGCGGCCATGGCCGCGCTCCGCGGCTCAGTCCGCGGCCGCCAGTCGGGAGAAGCGGCGATTCGACTTCGGAAAGTCGACGCCCATCGCAGCGCCGGAGAGCAGCCCCAGGCCGATCGCCACCCACCAGAGGGCGGCCGTTGGGGCAACGAAGCCGGTCACCGGTGACTCGGAGGGAAGGGTCGTGCACAGCATCCCCGCCACCACCGACGCGATCGCCAGCCATTGATAGATGCGCAGCCCGCCGATCACCTTGGTCTGCGGCTCGCCGCGGTAGGATTCCTCGACGAACCGCGCGAGGCCACTCAGCAGGAAATAGGTCCCCAACTCCAGTCCGTCAGGCGCGCCGAGCAGTCGCAGGCGGAGCAGCACGACCCCGATCAGCAGGTTGCCGATGATGGAGTAGAGCGGCGTGGGGTGCAGCGGGACGTTCGCCAGGTCGGCGATCTGGGTCACCCGCGAGCGGCGATGGAGATACCGGATGCCCACGGCCTCGCTGGCGCGCGCCCCGTGGCAGCAGCCCTGCACCAGGCAGCGAAGCCGGCCGATCAGCTGGATCCAGGGCGCCGCGACGGCGACCGCGGCGAGCAGCGGCAGCGCCGGCATGCCGAACAGCGGCGCCGTGATGCACGCGATGACGGCGCCCGCCACGCCACCGTACCATCCGAACGGCCGGAGCAGCGTGGACGAGCCCTCCAGCGCTTGCGCCGACAGCTCCGCCCCCAGCGTCTGCAGCACACCGACCCAGGCGATCGCCGCGACACCGCGAGGCCCGGTGAGCATGCCGACCACGAGTGCCCCCACGAATGCCGCCGCCGCGGCGTAGATGCCGTGACTCATGATCCGCACCGGACCGACCCGCCATTCGTGCCATGAGTTGGCCAGCCGCTCGGAGGCACGGCGCGCCAGCTCCCAGCTCTTCCGGTAATGCCAGAGGGGAAGGAAGACCACCGCCGCGGCGATCACCTCGATGATGGTGTGCATCGCGGTCGTGAGGGAACTGATCACGATCAGCGCAGTCCAGCCGGCGCCGATCCAGCGCCAAACGACTCGGCCGGTCACCCGGGCATTCGCCGCCCACCCCTGCGCCGCGATCAGCGACCACAGGACATGAAACGCCGGGAATGCGGCGACTCCGGTCGAATGCGCCTGCTCGAACGCCAGCAGCCGGCCCCACACGTTGTCGGGCTCGAAGGGCCGGTTGGACGCCACCACCGGAACGGTGAGCCAGATCAGTGTCACCACGCTCGTGGCGAGCAGGCCGCTGATGGCGAAATGACGCAGGTCGCGCCGGGTGCGAATCAGCAGCGGTGTCAGCGGCACGAAGAGGTAGGTGCTCAGATAGCCGAGTTGGCTCGCCTGCACTACCGGCCACTGGCGCTCGAATGGCAACTCGAGGTGAAAGGCATCCGGCGCGGGGCCCAGCGCTTGGGTTGCCAGCCAGGCGAGGAGCCACGGCACCAGGACCCAGAGGATGACCGCCGCGCGGTCGGGCCAGCGCGCGGGCGCATCGCTGGCGGGTGGGAATCCCAGCAACGGCGGGTCGAGCGCGGCGGCTCCGAATCGCGCCACCAGGGCGTGGCGCTCATATCCGTACCACAGGGCGGCGGCGCCCAGCGCCGCGAAGGGCGCCACCACCCACAGCCCCGCGGCCGACCCGGCGGCGATCGACACGCCGGTCGCCGCGAGGCCGAAGCCGAGGTAAATCGGGTTGCGAATCCACCGGAAGACCCCGGAGCGCACGTAGCGCGAGGGGGGGAAGGCATTCATCGGGAGCCCGGTGCCGTGAGCCATCAGCTCGATCATCCCCGCGAGCATCAAGGCCGCTCCGGTGGCGACCAGCGCCGCACCACCCCAGATCGAATGCACCGCGGGAAGCGGCACGAGCGGGGCGAGCGCGCGGGCCCAGAGCACCAGCCCGGCAGGGATGACGGCGACGAACAACGCGCCGTAGAGGGTGCGGGCGAGCACCCCGGGGACGGTCACCATTCCACGATCTCGTGCACGGTCCACCCTGCGTCGAGAGGGACCAGGTCTTCATACAGCGTGGAACGGGCGACCATCTTGTGCTCCCGCAGGGTTGCCAGGGAACCCGCCCAGCGCGCTGCAACGCCGGGAAGCACGCCGGCGACCGAGGGAAGGACGAGCCGGTTCCGGATGTCACGCGAGTCGCGGAGGTGCAGTCGCCGTCCTCCCGCCAGGTGAATCGTCCCATCGTCGCCGAAGGTGGCGCCATGCTGGCGCGCGCCATCCAGCCAGATCCATCGCCCCGACACTTCCCCGGTCCAGTCGATCCAAGCCAACCAGTGCTCCGGCGACAGGTGCCGGCCCCAGCGCAGCGTCCGGAATGGCAGACGCGTTGGCGAGATCGTCATGCCCAGCGACTCGACGTATCCCAGGCCGGTGAACCGCCGGCGGCCCCATTGCACCTCGGCCGTGGCCCGCGGCATACGACACGACCATCGAACTGCACCGGCTCGGCCCCGCTGCAAGGTTTCCCGTATGGCGGGCCGTTGCCGCCGCCACTCCCCCTGCACATCGAGAGGATCGGAGCGCCAGCGAAGTATGCCGCGGTCGATCACCGGCCGCTCGACGCGCCGGACCGTGACCGCCTCTTCGGGCTTCGCACCGGGAATGTCGAGCAGGATGGATGCGTACCTGAGACGCAGAGAGCCCCACCTGAGCCGCATGGCGTAACAGATGACGGCGGCCCCGTCGGGGGTTACCAGGTCGAGATACCACTTGCTGAGTCGGAACATCTACCGGGCCAGCACGACCTTGGGGGGTAGAGGACCGCGGGCAATCTCACCGGCGGGCGATCGGCGACTTCAGCGCCCCGCCCCCACCGCGACTCTCGCCTCCCGTTCCGGGCGCCCGCGCAGCGGGCGGTGGATGGGATCGGCGCCGATGGTGCCGACCAGCGCGGTCAGATACTCGGGGGCGCTCACCCGCTCCAGCTCGCCGCGCGCGTGCTCCAGCCGCTCCGCGATGCCGAGCCGCTTGGCCTCGTCGCGATGGCCGGCGCGGGCCAGAAACTCGGTCAGGCTCCGGGCGTGCCGCTTCCACAGCGCCACGTCCCGCTGCTGCTTGATCGCGAGGCGCTCGTGGTACCAGTCGCTCGCCAGCAGCGCCTCTCGGGTGAACAGCGCGCGGATCCCGGGATGGTGGGCATCTTTGCCTTCGTACTGGCCGTGCGCCATGATGTGGAGCAGCGCCTTGAGCGGGGGACACGCGTCCTCGATCGTGCCGTCCGCGAAGTACGCTTCCGCCACCCGCACCTGCGCCTCCACGATGTTGGCGACCCCATCGGCGAAGACCGCCGGATCCTGCAACTCGGGTTTCAGGATCTCCTCGGCGAACACCGCGGTGGGATTGTCGAACACCCGCCCGAAGTAGGTGTGCACGAACTTGGCCGTGATGCGGTAGCCGAGCCGGCTGGCGAGCACCCTGGTCCCCTCGAAATCGTAGTCCTCGAGCTTCTCCAGGTGCCCGGCCTCGATCAGATGCTTCGGGTCGCGCTCGTGGGGGAACAGGCGGCACCAGATCTCGGGGATCAGCAGGCTGATGTCGTGATCCACCCGGCAGCGCGGGCCGATGAAGCCCGCCGCCGAGCTGAAGCCCGCGTATCCGGTGAGCAGCATGGAGACCAGCGCGTTGTTGAGATCCGCTGTCGCCGCCAGCGCGTTGAACGGCCCCTTGGTGAGGGCGCCCTCCGACCCCGCCCCGGTGGTGCTCGGCGACGTGCCCGTCAGCGAGCAGACGTAGTCCATGAAGAGCTCCGGGAGCTCCTGGTAATGCAGCGGCCCATAGACGCAGAGTGGGCGGATGCCGTTCTCGGGCGGGTTGTTCCGGCGGCCCGAGAGCACGCTGATCACCGGGAACAGCACCGGCGCGTGCAGCGGCAGCCGGCGGTAGAGCCGGGCGCCCATTTCGGCGACGTACCGGTCGCGCGCGTGCGCCAGGTCGGGCCGCAGCTGCAGGTAGCGCGGATTCTTGGTGGGCTTGCCGCCGACCATCCGCGGCTGGGCCGAGCAGATCGAGTAGCCGCCGTCGGTGCGGGCGGCGTTCCGGGCCACGTGATCGCGCATGGGCGGCGTGAAGGAGTCGTGCACCGCCACGTCCTCCACGATGCGCTGCGCGTCCTCGCGGGCCAGCGGCTGGAAGTTCGAGCAGAACAGCCCGGGCCCCGCCATGTCCTCCTCGGTCTGCCGGTCGAGCCCCGGATGGATCGCGTCGTCGGGGCGCTGGAACAACCTGAACTCGCAGTTCTGCGCCAGCTTGAGGCTCGGATGGCCGTCATATTCGCCCGGCAGGCCCACCAGCCGGCGCGCGGGCACCACCACCGACGCGGTGATGTCGTCCTCCATCTGCACCTTGTCGGCCGCCACGAAGTCCTGCCTGAGCTTGTACGTGCGCCAGGCGCCGTCCTCCTGGCGGCCGATCCGGAGGTAGTTGGCGACCAGCCGCCGCCCCTCGTACTTGAGCTCGTGCCCGGGTGCGCCGTTGATGATGTCGACGCTGAAGTGGCTCCGCCAATCGTCGCCCCACTCCGGCCGGTAGAACCGCTTGATCACGAACACCAGCGCCCGCACGTGGTTCGGAATGCTCTCGAGCCAGGCGTTGTACTCCGGCGTGAACTCCGCGGGACTGGGCGTGAGCAGCTTGATCACCGAGCCGAGCGAGCGGTCGGGGGACAGGATCGGCCGTCCGTTGCCGACCCGCAGCTCGGGCAAGCGCACGTCGTCGTAGTCCTTCTCGAAGATCGCCTGGACCAGCCCCATGTCCTCGTCGAAGCTCCGCACGTAGAACGCCCCGGGCAGCACGGCGTCCACCAGGCTCTTGCTGATCTCCGACTTGCCGCCGCCGGAGACCGTGCACGGCTTGTGGCAGAAGGCGCCCTCCGGCACGGTCCCGACCAGCCGCCAGCTCGGCGCCGCATGGTGCTTGGCCATGCGGATCTTGTAGCCGCTCGGGTGGATGTAGATCCTGCCGGGCAGGAGCTTGAGGTGCTGCTCCTTTCCCTGCTTGGTCCAGGTGATGTCCTGGCGGTGGACGTCGATCTCCATGTCCTCCGGCATGTAGTGGATCTCGGGATAGATCGCGTCGGTCGCATAGCCCGAGGGATGGAGCTTGGCGCGCTGCCCCACCAGGGCGAGCACCTCGGCGAACCGGTGGCTCGCGCTCACGATCCGCACCAGATCCGGCACGAAGCGGTCGCCCAGGTGGAACGTCGCGAACGCCAGCGCCCCGCCCGCGTGCTCCTCCTCGGCCAGCCCGAACAGGTTCGCGCTGTAGCTGATCTGGGTCTTGATCTCCTTCTTGCAGTACCCGAAGTAGTTGTCGGCGATCAGGGTGACCATCACTCCCTGGGTCCCGCGCGAGGTGACCTTGAACGGCCTGCCGTCGTTGTACAGCTCGCCCTCCTCGGTCCAGCACATGCCCGCGGCGCGCTCGGCCTCGGTGGCCTGGCTCACGTGGGGCAGGCCGAGGTCCTGCTTGCGCAGCCGGGTGAGATGCGGCGCGAGGATGACGCAGCCGCTGTGGCCGGTCCAGCCGTCCACATCGAGCGCGGCGTCGTTCGCCGGCAGGTAGGGATCGCCGGCGTTGCCGAAGATGCTCTCCACGAAGTCGAGGTTCGACACCAGCCCGCCGGGCGCGAAGAAACGCACTTCCATGCGCTTTTCCGGCGACACCTTCGGAACCGCGGGGCACACCAGCGGCCGCAGCAGCAGGGAGACCATGCTCTCCGCGGGCGCCTGCCAGTTCGCGGTGAACGGCAGGCGCATGAGCTGGGCCGGAGGACGCAGCGCCTCCTCCAGCAACCGCAGGAACGCCGAGAGCGGCACGCGGGTCTTGTCCGCGGGAATCGGGAAACCGCCCTCCGCCACGTGGAAGACGCCCTGGGTGGTGCGGCGGTCGTTGAGGGGGTTGTGAAGCACGCCGTTGTCGAGCCGATAGCTCGACACCAGCTCGTTGTGCCACGCGTCCGCGTCGATCGGCAGGGACAGCTCGCGTGCGAGCCCGTAGTGATCGAGGATGAGCGTTTCGCCGGGCAGCCGGACGGGCTGGGCAAAGGCTGCGGCCGTCAGCAGCCCGTCGATGTACTGCTGGATCCGCCGGTCGGCGGGGCAGAGATGCTCCGAGAGCAGCCGGGTCTGCTCGCGATAGCGCGCGAAGAGATTGCCCGCCAGGTGGAGCACGTCTTCGTCGCCGGTCTCCGCCGGGATTGCGACTCCCATCGCGGCGAGCTTGAGCAGGATCGAGCTGACGGCGGCGCGCCGCTCCGGCAGCCAGACCGAGCCATCCGGCCTGAGTCCCACTGTACGCTCGAGCTCCATGCCGTGCCTCCGTGCGCGAGTCGAT
>DAIPLK010000121.1:0-8874 GCA_036769285.1 Gemmatimonadales bacterium
ATGCTCATCTCCTGGTCCAAGACGAGGACCTCCCGATCACCCACCGGCGACCGGCGGCCAGATGGCGAGGACGTCGCCCTCCTTCAGGGGGCGAGTCGCGCGCTCGCTGGGCGGGACGAACACGCCGTTGATGAGCACGAGATGGCATTGCTGGGCCGGTAGCGACTGTCGCTTCAGGATTTCGGTGATGGTCGCGCCGTCCTGCATCTGGAGGGAAACCCGGTTGTCCTTGCGGGCTTCAGGCGGCAGGAAGTCGGTGAGCCAGGCGTACAATTTCAGCGTGACCTGCATGGCTCACGCCGCGGCTTGGGCTCGCGCCAGGTAGGCTTCCTTGATCCGGATGGGGTCACGCAGGAGATGCGCCTTCCACGGGCCCAGGCGGACTCGGCCATCGATCAGGCCGCGCAGGACGCCGACGTCCTCCGTCAGCCCGATGCTGGTGGCCCCGATCAGTCTGTCCTCCTGGAATTGCAGGCTGAGGTACTTGAAGTGCTCGGCATCGACCAGCTCGACCGAATCCCCGCCCGGTTCACCCCACCACTTCCCGAACGACGACGAGATCAGCCCCAGCGTGTCGAGGACGTTGAGCGCCAGTCCCCCATGGGACCGCGCCGGCTTGCCCGCCATGTTGAGCGCGGCGATGCGCCCCTGTTCCACGGCGTTGGGCTGAATCGCGTTGACCGTCTTGGTGCCGGTGCTCAGGTCGGGGGCCTGGCTGACATCGCCGGCGGCGTACACTCCGGGGACGGACGTCTGCATGGTCTCGTCCACCAGTACGCCGGCATCGCAGGCGATGCCGCTGCCGTCCAGGAACTCCATGTTGGCTCGGACTCCCGCGGCGACGATCACCAGGTCCGCTCGGATCTCCTCCTTGGAATCGAGCGTGGCCACCAGCGGGCCCGACTTGCCCTTGGCCGATCGAATGCCGACCACGCGGGAGCCCACGTGGACCCGGACCTTCTTCGACTCGCACCACTTGCGAATCATGTCGCCGGCCACGGGCGTCATCATCCGCGGCACCATCCGGTCGCCCATCTCCACCACGGTCAGGCGGACACCACGGGCGGCGAGCGCCTCCAGGATGATGCAACCGATGAACCCCGCGCCGATCTGCAGCACCCGGGATCCCTTGGTCGCGCGCTCCATGATCTTCCGGGCGTCGTCCATGGTCCAGCAGTGATGTACGCCCGGCAGGTCCACGCCCGGAATCGGCGGCGTGACCGGACGTGAGCCGGTGGCGATCAGCAATCGGTCGTACGCCATCGGGCCTGCCTGCCGCAGACGCAGCCTCCCCGCCCGGGGGTCCACCTGTTCCACCCGATCGGCCTGCAATTCGATCCGCAGGCGATCGAAATGGCCCGGCGTCTTCCGCAGATAGGTTCCGGGCTCGTCGATCCGCCCCATCATCAGGTACGGCAGGGCCATGCGGGAGTAGGGCGGATGCGGCTCGTCGCCGATCAGCATGATGCGGGAGGCCGGATCGGCTGCACGCAGCGCTTCCGCGGCGACCACCCCCGCCGGACCGTTACCGATGATGACGTGTTCCATCGCCGTGTCTGCCGCGCCTACTGAGCCAGGCCGAGGCGGGCCAGGGTCTCCTTGGTCGGCACGCCCTCCGCGTTCCAGCCGCGCAGCTCGTAGTACTCGGGCAGCATCTTGTCGATGCCATTCACCAGACCCTTGGCCGGGCCGGTCTTGGCCGGCTCGGTCTTCAGGCGCTTGGGCAGGTCGTCGTCCTTGCGGGTGAACCCGGCCGCCAGGTTGAACTGCTTCTCCAGATTCCAGATGCGCTCACCCACCAGCGCCAGCTTGTCCATCGACCAGTCCCCCTCGCAGGCGGTCTGCAGCTGGGGCTGGACATCCGCCAGGGTCCAGGCGAACGAGGTGAAGACGCACAGCCCGCTGGAGTCGAAAATCGAGGTCGCGTCCTGGAATGCCTTGACCAGGGCCGGCTTCCCCTCGGTCGTCAGCGGGTCGGTCTTGACCGGGATGCCGAGGACCTCGGACGCCACCGTGTAGCCGCGCAGGTGACAGGCGCCCCGGTTGGAGGTGGCGTAGGTGAGTCCCATGCCCTGGATCCCGCGCGAGTCATAGGCCGGGAACTCCTGTCCCTTGACCGTCATGGAGAGTTCGGGGCGCCCGTACTTCTCGCACAGGCGCTTGGACCCCAGCCCGATCACCTTGCCGAAGCCCTCACCGCGCGCGGTCATCTCCACCAGCTTGGTGAGCACTTCCGCCGACCCGAAGGTGAGGGGGAACCCCACTTCGGACTCCTTGATGAGGCCGAGATCGTACAACTCGATGGCGGCCGCGACGGTCGCCCCGAAGGAGATCGGGTCCATGCCATCTTCATTGCACACGAAGTTGGCATATGTCACGGCCTCGAGATCCCCCACCCCGAGGTCGGCGCCCATGGCCCAGGCTGACTCGTATTCCAGGCCGCCCGACGCGCCCCAGTACTGAGGCTTGTTGACGACGGAGAAGTGGGTTTCGTCGAGCTTCGAGATCCGGCCACAGGCGATGGTGCAGCCGAAGCAGGCCTGGTTGGTGACCAGGTTCGCCTTTCCGTCGGTCGGCCGCTTCTCGTACATCGCCTCCGCCGAGATCTTGCTGGCGCTCTCGAACTGCACGTCCCGGTGGTTGCGGGTGGGCAGCGCGCCGATCTCGTTGATCACGTTCATGAGGACCTGGGTGCCGTACTTGGGCAGACCCTGCCCGGTGACCGCGTTGTCGGCGAGGACCTTCTTCGCGGCGAAGGTGGCCTTCATGAATTCCGCGGGCTGCGCGATGTTGCCGACGCCAAGCGTGCCACGCACGGCGATGGCCTTGAGGTTCTTCGACCCCATGACCGTCCCGACGCCGGAGCGGCCGGCGGCCCGGTGAAGGTCGTTGACGACCGCGGCGTACAGCACCTTGGCCTCGCCCGCCCGGCCGATGCTGGAGACGCACATCTGCGGCTCCTGGTACCGCTTCTTGAGGAAGGCCTCCGTTTCCCAGACGGTCTTGCCCCACAGATCGTCGGCGGGCACCAGCTCGGCCTTGTCGTTTTCGAGGTGCAGGTAGACCGGCTTGGGAGACTTGCCCTCGAAGATGATCATGTCCCAGCCGGCGCACTTCAACTCCGCCCCCCAATACCCACCCGAGTTCGAGCAGGCGATGGCGCCGGTCAGCGGACCCTTGGTGATGACGGAATAGCGCCCGCCGGTGGAGGCCATCGTCCCCGTCAGCGGTCCGGTGGCGAAGATGAGCTTGTTCGCAGGGGAGAGGGGATCGACCTTCGGGTCAACTTCCTCGCAGAAGTACTTCGTGGCGAGCCCGCGCTGGCCCAGGTAGTCCTGCGCCCACTGCATGTTGAGCGGCTCGGACTTGCAGGTGCCCTTGGTCAGGTTGACTCGCAGAATCTTGCGTGCCCAGGCCATTGTCGTTTCTCCTCATGCCTGCGGTTGCGTGTCGAGCCTGGTGGCCCACTGGCGCATACGGTCGAGCCCGGTCCAGTCGGCGTCGATGTAGGTGATCGCCGCGGTGGGGCAGGCGGTGACGCACGCGGGATTGTCGCCGCACAGATCGCACTTCTGCACCTTGCCGGTATCCTGCACATAGTTGATGGTGCCGAACGGGCAGGCGATGGTGCACACCTTACAGCCCACACACACGTTCTCGAGCACGATCTTGGCCTTGGTGAACGGATCGACCTGGATCGCGTCCACCGGGCAGGCGTGCATGCACCAGGCCTCGTCGCACTGGGTGCAGGTGTAGGGCACCTTGCGGCCGGTCTCATGGAATTCGAAGACCTTGATGCGGGACTTGGCCCGGTTGAACACTCCGTAGTTTTCAAAGGAACAGGCGATCTCGCACTGGAGGCAGCCTGTACACTTGTTCGGATCGATATGCAGGGACTTTTGCACTGGCTCCTCCGGGCGAGGTGTCGAGGGCCGGCTGCTCAGGCGATGCGACAGCGGTGGGACGCGTCACTGATCTACTATAGATAGCGGCGGAGGGACGAATGTCCAGAGCGTCCGCAGGCCGCTCCGTGAGGTCCCGCGGATGCCTTGCCGGTGGTACGCCAATGGCGTACGTTGCGGCGGGATCGTATCAGCGTGTTCGGGCCACCGGTCGAGGAAGCGTTTCGTGAGTCAGAAACTCCCCCCACGGCGGGCGGGGAAGGTCAAGCGGGCAGGTAAGATGCCTCGGGCGCCGGGGGAGAGCGAGCGCGCGACCGGCTCCACCCCCGCCGAGGTCCGCGCCATCCGCTTGCGCCTGGGCAAGACCCAGGCGGAATTCGCCGTCCTGATCGGCGTCAGTCTCGCCACCCTGCGCAACTGGGAGCAGGGGCGGCGGGTACCGGACGGCCCCGCCCGCGCGCTGCTCCGGGTGGCGGGGAATCAGGGGGGAGTCGCTCTCCCCCGGCCGGCTCGCGCTTCGGCTCCCCAGCCGCTTCGCCAGCGGCTGCCGGCGCTGCTCGAGGCCCTCGAGTGCGGCCTGGTCGAGCGCCGCCTGGTGCTGCGGGTCGCCCTACTGGCCGCACTCGCCGGGGAGCACACCTTGCTGGTCGGCCCACCCGGGACCGCCAAGAGCGAGCTCGCCCGGCGCCTCCACCTGGCCTTCAAGGATGCCAAGTACTTCGAGCGCCTCCTGACCCGGTATACCGTGCCGGAGGAACTGTTCGGGCCGCTGTCCATCAGCGCCCTGGAGCAGGATCGCTACGAGCGCCAGACGAGCGGGTTCCTCCCCCAGGCGTCCATCGCGTTCATCGACGAGGTGTTCAAGGCCAACAGCGCGATCCTGAACGCGCTGCTCACCCTGCTCAACGAGCGCGAATTCGACAACGGCGCGGTTCGCGAGCGTTGCCCGCTGATCAGCGTGATCGGCGCCACCAACGAGATTCCCGCGGACGAGGTGGCGGACGCCTTCTTCGACCGCTTCCTGGTTCGCCTGCCGGTCGGGCCGGTCACCGCGGAAGGGTTTCGGCGGCTGCTCCATCTCGATAGCGGCCGGGCCCTCTCGGGCCTGGACGCCATCGAGCCGGTCGAGCTCGAGGCGCTCTCCGAGGCAGCGCGCGCGGTCCGCCTGCCGGAGGAAGTCGCTCGCCTCCTCGCCGAACTGCGCGCCTGGCTGGCGGCAGAGCGGGCCTACGTCTCCGACCGCCGGTGGGTGAAGATCGTGTGGCTGCTCAAGGTGGCGGCGGCCTCGGAGGGCCGCACCCGGGTGGCGCTGTGGGATCTGTGGCTCCTGCCATGGTCGGCTGCGCCGGATCTCGAGCACCAGGCCGGGATCAGCGAGTGGCTGGCCGACCGGCTTGGCATTCGCGAAGGGCTGTCCCCACCGAGGCTGAGCCGGGTGGTGGAAGCGTTCGAGGCGCAGGTGGTGATCGAGCAGGATGCGGAGGATCTGGATTACGACGAATCGGGCCGGCTGCGGTTCAGCACCGACCTGGAAGGCCATGTGTCGGATGCGAAGGGCGCCGCCCAGGCCGCGCGCATGACCTACACCCGCAAGCGGCGCTACGGCGAGAGTCACATCGGCGCCCGGATACGCCAGATCGACGAGCTCATCGGGCGCATCAGCGAGTACGCCGACGAGATCGCGGCGCGGCGGGCCGAGCTGGCGACCTTCATCACGCAGAGCATCTGGCTGGACGTCGGCTTCGCCCGGCGGGCCGACGCCAATCTTGCCGCCACGGCGGAGGCGATCGGGGTGCTCAAGGCGCGGGCCGAGCAGGCGCGCGCCGGCTTCGAGTCACTGGCCCGCTTGCCCGCCGATCCGGGCACCGTCCCGGCACCGGTCGAGCACGAGTCGCTGGCCACGTGAGCCAACCGGCCACCCCACCTTCGCTGCTGTTCGAGCGCCTCGAGGCGCGCCTGGCGCCGCTGGAGCGGCTGCCGCGCGGTCTCTGGTTATGGAGCTGCGTTCATTCGCACGGCTCCGTCGCGCCGCGCCTCGGCGGCATCGAAGAGCTGCGTGACGCGCTGCAGGCCGGCATGCTGCCGGATGCTGGTGGCTGGCAATGGCCGGCCACCGCTCTGGCCGCGGGCGTCGGGGCAGTGCTCCGGGAACTCGAGCTGCCACGCTACTGCCGCGAGCAGCCGGATCTGACCACGATGGTCCTGCGTTCCCTGCTGTGGCACCTGGACCAGATCGTCGACTACATCGATCGCGGCGCGACCGAAGATCGCGCGGCCGCCCAGGCCCTCGAAAGCTTCCGGGAGGATTGGAAGGAACGGTGCGGCGAGCTGGATGAGCTGGTCGCCGTGTTCGGGGATCTGGGCGACATGGGCAAGAACATGCGCTGGGACCTCATGCATGGCCTGCTCCGGAGCAGTGGGTGGCAGCAGGTGGTCCGCATCCGGCGGCTGATCGAAGGCCTGCCCGAGCTGGTCCGCATCATCCGACGCCTGGGCCGGGCGCGAGAAGCGACGTTGCCGGAAGAAGTCCGGAGCACCGATGTGCAGGTGATGGAACAGACGATCGCCCCGCGCACCCACGTGCGTACCACGCGGGTGCCCGACCTCCCCGGCGAAACCCGCGGCGTGCGCCGCTCGAGTCGGGTGGCGAGAATGCTGGCCGCCGAGGCCATGCTGCTCAACCACCCGCGGCTGCGCCTCGTCTGGCACGCCCGCCACGCCGAACGGACCCTGCTCACCTACGAGGACGATGACCGGCTGCCGGAGCTCGTGCATGACCAGGGGCTGGTCTGGCGCCCGAGCCCGAACCGGGTGCCGGAGACGCGCCTGGAAATGGGACCGATGCTGGTGTGCGTGGACACCTCGGGCTCGATGCAGGGCGGCGCCGAGGCGGTGGCGAAGGCAGCCGTGCTCGAGGCGGTTCGGACGGCGCACGCGCAACGGCGCCCCTGTCACGTGTTCGCGTTCAGCGGCCCCGACGAGGTCCTGGAGATGGAACTCGGCGTCGATCTCGACGGCCTGGAGCGGCTGACCCAGTTCATGGGCCAGACCTTCCGGGGCGGCACCGATATCGGCGGTCCGCTGGAACGGGCGCTCGCCAAGCTGGAAGACGGGAACTGGCAGCTGGCCGATCTGCTCATCGCCTCCGACGGCGAGTTCGGGGCCCCCCGGGCGGTCGTGGCGGCGCTGGAGGATGCCAAGGACAGGCTCGGCCTCAGGGTCCAGGGCATCCTGATCGGAGACCGGGAGACCATCGGCTTCCTCGAGATCGCCGATGACCTCTTCTGGGTGCGCGACTGGCGACGCTATGGAACATCCGATGCGGATTCCCCCGTCCACTCCAGCGGCCTCACCGCGGAGTACTTCCCCGGGGCGCTGCGCACGCCGGAGAACCAGGCCACGACGGTCACCGGCGACGAGGCCTCGCAGGCCGTGCGAGCCGGCCGCCATGCCGGAGAGCGCTGAGCGTCGGCCGCGCTCCGGATGACCGTCTCCCTCGAGCTGGTCGGCCTGCTGGAACGCGCGGCCCGGCGCATTTCCTTCCCGCGGGTGCGCGCGCTCCACCTTCCCCCGGTTGCCGGCGCGGCGAACAAGGACGGCGAATTCTGTGCGCTGGAACTCGATGACGGCTCGCTCGGCCTGACCTACGCCTTGCTCGAGGATGCCCTCGCCCTGCTGGCGGCCACCCCCCAGCGGCAGGGGCTCGGCGGCCTGGAGGCGCTTGGCGTGGCGCGCTGGTTCGCCGATGAGTCCGGAGTCAAACGGACCATCGGGTTCGCCGCGGTGAATGCCCTGACGCGATCCCTGTTCGCGCGAGCGGGGTATCGGCCCGGGGCGAGCGCCGACTCGATCGGTCTGCTCCATCCGGAGCCGGGCGACCACGTCGGCATGATCGGGTTCTTCCCGCCGCTGGCGGACCGGATCGTGCGCGCCGGGGCGAAGCTCACGGTGGTGGAGCTCAGGCCCGATCTGGCCGGGCCCCGAGAGGGATACCGCATCACGCTGGAGGCAGACGACCTAGGTGCATGCAACAAGGTGCTGTCCACCAGTACCGTGCTGCTCAACGACACACTCGACCGCATGCTCGAGATCTGCCGGGGGGCACGCTACTTCGCGATGATCGGTCCAGGCGCGGGCTGCCTTCCCGATCCGCTCTTCGCGCGCGGGGTAACGCTGCTCGGCGGCACCTGGATCGTGGACCGGGACCGCTTCTGCAGCGCGTTGACGTCCGGGGCGTCGTGGGGGGGCTGGGCGCGGAAGTTTACCATTGGCCGGGGGGACTACCCGGGGTTCGAGGCGCTGCTCGACCGCGCAGAGGCGGGCCCGCACGCGGGTCGGGTGCAGAGCTCGGCGTGAGTGGCGGAGTCGTGACCGGCGCTGCGGCCTCGTACTGAGATTCCGCGACCTGAGTCACCCTGAGCCCTTCGCTTCGCTCGGGGCAGGCTCCGCGAAGGGGGCATGCGCTGACGCATGTCCCCTTCACTCTGTTCAGGGTGACACCAATCCGACGCATGACAAGCACCACGGTCGAGAAACTTCTCACAGCGCCGGTCAAAAGATGCGGTGGCAGTGCCCAGAGGCACTGCCACCGCCACGAGCCCCGCTCCCGCGGGGCTCGCTTAATCCGTTCATGTTCTCAGTCGTCGTCCGGCTCGTTCTGGCAGCGGTTGCGTCCGGTGCTGTGCTTCTCGTCGCCGCGGCCGCTCACCACGACCCCAGTGATGTCGCTACCGGTGGCCCCCAAGTTGTCGGTCACGACGAGGCCAACCGTGAACGTGCCGGGACAGGCGTACCTGTGCTTCGGCGCCGGCCCGCTCCCGAGCTGCCCGTCTCCGAAGTCCCACTGGTAGGCCACGATGCTGCCAGCTGGGGCGGAGGAGCTGCGGCCGTCGAATTGAACTGGCGCGCCCATCGTGCCTTGGTATGGACCGCCCGCGTCCGCCACCGGCGGCTGGCTGCTGCCTGCCATCGG
>DAIPLK010000122.1:0-6666 GCA_036769285.1 Gemmatimonadales bacterium
GCCGGCGGGACGCTCGCAGCATCGGTGCCCCGGCGGACCGTGACATTCATGGCTGGAAAGTAGCATGTATGTTATTGGCCATGGCCGCCGACCCCGTCGGATTTCACGAGTCAAATCTCTGGTCCACGCCCATCCGCGACCTGGGTCTGACGATCGCGGGCACCCGCCTGGAGCCCATCCTGGCCGAGTTCGAGGGCGAGTTGCGCGCCGGCGGCCTGACCAGGGTCCGCCCCCGGTACTACCTGTCCACCGAATGGGGAGTCCCCTTTGAGACGGTGGCGATCGCGATCCCGTTCTACCTCGCGCGGCCCGATCTCACCGCGCTCCATGCGGAGCGGGTGGGGGTCGTCGAGGGATTCGACCGGGCGGACATCCTGCGCTACCTGCGGCACGAGATGGGGCACGTGGTGAACTACGCCTACCAGCTGTACGACGCCGAGGAGTGGGTGAAGCAGTTCGGCTCGATCACGCAGCCGTACGGCGAGGAGTACCGGCCTGAGCCGTTCAGCCGCCGATACGTGCGGCACCTCCCCGGCTGGTACGCGCAGAAGCATCCGGACGAGGACTGGGCGGAGACGTTCGCGGTCTGGATGACGCCGGGGCTCGACTGGCGGCGGGAGTACGGCGGCTGGCCCGTGGCCGCGGCCAAACTGGCCTTCTGCGAGCGAACGATGGCGGCGATCCGCGACCGCGATCCCGTCGTGACCGCCGCCGATCTCGACGAGGATGTCGCCGAGATCGAGTACTCCCTCGATCACTACTACCGCGATGACCCCTCCCTCGACGGCGAGATGCCACCGGGCCTGGACGGCGCGCTGCGAGCGATCTTCGAGGACCTGGGCGGCGAGGAGGGGATGTCGCTGGAGGAGCCGCTGGCGCCGGCGACCGACCTGATCCGCCGGCTGGAGTCCGAGCTCATGGCGAACGTCTTCCGGTGGACCGGCCATTTCCCCGAGCGGACCCGGGTGCTGCTCCGCTATCTGGCCGAGCGGGCGGCCCAACTCCAGCAGGGTTACGCGCCGATCCGCGAGACGACGGCGATCGTGGCGCTCACGACGCTGGTCACGGGGCTCGCCATGAACCACGTCCAGCGGGGATCCTACCTGCCATGAGCGCGCCTCAGTGCTTCCGCTCGAGACGCTCCATCGCCAGGTTCACGATCCGCTCGATGAGCCTCGGGTAGTCGAGGCCGCTTGCCGCGGCGGCCATCGCGAACTCGCTGGATTTCTCCAGATAGCAGCTCGCGTTGACTTCGAGCACGTAGATCTCGCCCGTATCGGTGAGGCGGAGATCCACGCGGCCGTAGTCCCGCACACGGAGCGCGCGGTAGGCGTCCACCGCGACCTTCTGGAGCCGGGCGCGCAGCTCGTCGGGCAAGCTGGCGATGACCGACTTGGTTCCCTTGTATTCCTTGCTCCGCTCGTCCCACTTGGCCTTGCTGTCCATCACCTTGGGCACGCCCTCGGGAAACCCCGTGAAGTCCACCTCGACCGGCGGGAGCGCCTTGGGCTGCGCGTTGCCCAGCACGCCCACGTAGAACTCGCGGCCCTCGATGTACTCCTCGGCGAGTGCGGAGTCGTCGAGCTCCTTGTGGATCACCGCGACCCGCTCCATCAGCGCGACTGCGTCATGCACCAGCGACTTGCCGCCGATGCCGATGGAGGCGTCGGAGCGAAGCGGCTTCACGAAGAGCGGCATGCGGAGGTTGCCGCCGGTCTCGAAGGCCGCCTGGCGCGAGAAGACGGCGTAGCGCGGATAGAGGATGTCCTCGAAGGCCAGCAGCTTCTTGGTGAGTCCCTTGTCCTGGCTCAGGTAGAGTTCGCCCGGCCCGCTCCCGGTGTAGCGCAGCCGGAGGAGCTCCAGCAGCCCGGTGACCGGGATGTCGCCGAAGACGTTGTCGCCGAACATCTCCATCAGGTTGAAGACGAGCTCGGGCTTGCGGCGCGACAGACCGGCGATGAGACGCTTGACGTCTCCGTGGACGCCGAGGACCGACACCCGGTGGCCCAGCCGGCGCAGGGTGCGCGCCACCTGGGGGACGACCGGGTCGTAGTCCTTCGAGTTCTCGTGCTTGCTGTCGAGATAGGTCAGGACGGTGATCTTCATGGGCGCTCCTTCCTGTTCGAGTCATCCTGGGCCCGTTCGCTGCGCTCAGGGTGAACTCCGCGAAGGGGGCATGCGATGGCGCATGGCTCCTGCGCTTCGCTCAGGGTGACTCGAAACGAGCCTTCGCACTCATTCGGCCAAGTCCATCCCCCACCGGGCGAGGGAGACGGGAAGCCCACCATACTCCAGCAGCGTATCGTGGAACCGCCTGGGGTCGAAGTCGGCACCCACCGCCTCCCGGTAGGCGTCGCGGAGCCGGAGCAACTCGCGGCGGCCGACGGCGTAGCAGAGCTGGTAGGTCGGCCAGGCGCAGTAGCGCTGCACCTCGGCCTCCGCGCTCCGCCGCTCGATCGGCATATGCTCCACCATGTAGTCCACCGCCTCCTGCGGGGTCATGCCCCGTGTATGGAGTCCGACGTCCAGCACGATGCGGATCGCCCGCCAGAGCAGGTTCACCAGCTGGAACAGTCGCTGCTCGGGTGTCCGGTAGTAGCCCACCTCGCCCATGAGCTCTTCGCAGTAGAGCGCCCACCCCTCGACCATGATCGGCGTCCGCAGATGCCGGCGCACCGCCGAGCCGAGGCCCTGGGCCGTCACGAGGTGCAGGTGGTGGCCGGGGTAGGCCTCGTGCGCCACCATGGCCGCGATCCCATGGCGGCAGTGGCCGCGGCGCTGCCGGGCCGCGGCGTCCCCGCGGAGCGCGGGGGCCGGGCGGGTGACGTAGAGGCGCCCCCGCTGCGCCGGCAGGTAGATCGGCGGCGGCTGGTAGGCGACGAAGGGCACGAGCGACACCAGGAACGACGGGGTCGGGACGACGTCCACCGGCACCGAGGGAATCGTGACCAGACCCCGCTCCGCCATGAACCGGCGCGCCTGGTCCACCTCCTCCTGGTAGGCGCAAACCAGGCTGTCGGTCTCGGGGGCGTCGTCGCGCAGCCTGTCCACCAGCTCCCGCCAGGGCCGGGGTCCCAGCTCCGCCGCGAGCGCGGCGAGCTGCATCGTGGTCTCCTCCTGCAGGTGGAGCCCGTAGCGCCACAGCTCGGGGGCTCCGGCCACGACCGCGTGCTCGAAGTGGAGCCGCCGGGCAAATTGCTCGTCACCGATCGCGAAGGCGTGAGGATCACCACTGGGCTCGATCTCGTCGCGCAATGCGGTGCCGAAGCCCTTCAGGCTCTGGAGGGCGGCGCCCGCCGCCGACTGCAGGGCGTCCTGCAGCTCCGGTACCTCGGCACCCAGCGTGGCGGCCAGCTGCACGATCAGCTCGCCCCCGCCACCCAGCATCGCGAGGGCCGAATCCACGAACACCGACGGCGGCTCGTCCAGTGTCGCTCGCGCCCCATCGAGAAAGGCCGGGATCCCCTGGAGCCGCTCGAGCACGGCCGGCGCGCGGCCGGCGGCGGCCTGGTCGTTCCGGGCCAGCACCGCGTAGAGGCCCTGGAACAGATGGTTGACCCAGAACAGGGGATTCCGTCGGTGCGGGCGCTCGTGCTCGAGTCGGAACACGGTGCTCCGCAATTCGCCGAGGAGCGCGGTGCGGTCGATCTCGTCCTGGAGGTCCTCGACGTCGAGTTCCTCGACCGCGCCAGCCACGGATCGGAGTGCGGAGATGTGCTCCCGGACCGCGCCGGCGTCGAACCGCCCGAGCCTGCCGTCGTGACTGACGAGTCCCGCCGAGCTCCCGGCCGCAGGATCGAAATGGTACTTGAGGTCCAGATAGGACCGGCAGAGCTCATCGACGGACGGCATCGGCGTCCACGGGAAGAGGAAAGCTGGGCTCCGGCTTCTTGGCTTGGCTCAGGACGACGCCTTCACCATCACCTCGGAATGGTCCCCCAGAGAACCGGAGCCCGTCAGGCCCTCGGCGATCACGCCGTTGCCGAGCATGGCGCCGTCGAGCCGCACGCGCGTCAGGACCGCGTCCCGGCCGACGATCGTGTTGGCGAGCCGGCTGTCGACGACCTTGGTGCCCCGCTCGAGCGAGACGTTGGGACCGATCACGCTCCGCTCGATCGTCACGCCGTCCTCGATGTACACCGGGTCGTTGATCGTGACGCCCGGGAACTCCCGGCGGCGCGCGGCCCCCTTCCGGAGCAGGATGTCGTTGGTCTCGAGCAGGCTGTCGAGCTTCCCGCAGTCGTACCAGCCGCCCACCTCGGCGGTCAGGATCCGCTTGCCGTGCTCGATCATCCACTGGAAGGCGTCGGTGAGAAAATATTCGCCCTTGTTCTTCGGCTGCGCCAGCACGTGGTCGATTCCCTGCCACAGGCTGTCCACGGCGCGGATGTAGTAGAGGCCGATGTTGGCCAGCTTGGAGATCGGCGTCGCGGGCTTCTCCACGATCCTGGTCATGAAGCCGTGCGCATCGGTGACCACCACGCCGAAGCGCTGGTAATCCTCGACCTCCTTGGCCCAGATGATGCCGTCCGCGTCGGTGCGGTTGATCAGGGTCAGATCGGCCTCGAACACGGTGTCCACGAAGATGATCAGCACCGGCTCGTGGATGAACTGCCGCGCCAGGTTGACCGCACCCGCGGTGCCGTCCTGCACCTTCTGCTCGATGAACCGCGAGGGGATGGGGTAGCGCGCGCGCGCGTACGCCTCGACCTGCTCCTTCAGGTGGCCGGTGATGAAGATCAGCTCGCTCACGTCGAGCCCGGCAAGGCGGTCCATCACCCAGTCCATGACCGGCCGTCCCGCCACCTTCAGCAGCGGCTTGGGGACGAGATGCGTGTGCGGCCGGAGCCGGGTGCCCTTGCCGGCGAGCGGGATGATCACTTGCATGTCACCCTCTCCCGTAGCGGTCCTGGAGCCGGACCAGATCGTCGAGCTCCGGGGTGGACGCCTCCAGGACGTCGCTGTCGACGACCGCCTCGATCTGGTGAACCAGCCTCGGAGGGATGTGCACGGTCTCGCCGGCCCGGAACGGCCGCGACTCGAGCTCCGTGCCCGGCCGCGTTCGGAGAATCAGTTCGCCCGTGAGCACGTGCATCGTCTCGTCCTTCCGCTCGTGATATTGCAGACTCAGGACGTGTCCGGCGTTCACGTGGAGCAGCTTGCCCACGTACCGGTCGGTGCGGGCCCACACGATCTCGTATCCCCACGGTTTGTGAACCCGGTACGGTACATCGGGCACTGCGTCCTCCGAGTGGCGGCGGTGAGTGATGCGGCGGAAATATAGGCGCGAGCGGTGCGGTGATGAATGGCAGCGATCGTCTACAGCGCCGGCTGAAAGCTGAACACCCACCGGAACGCCATGCGATCGTCCCCCGCCGACGCGTCCTGTGCCAGCTCCGGCCGGCTGACCCAGAGCGGGAAATCGAAGCGCGTGACGAAGCGCGTGTTGCCGATACGGTGCTCGGCACGAAGACCGACGCCCGCGTCCCCGATGAAGCGCAGGGGAGCTCCGGGACGCGACAGCGCACCGTCGCCGATGGCGTGAGCCAGGTCGGTGAACCCCGCGAGCGCGACCCGCGAGAAGAGCCGCGACTTCGGGCGCGACACCATCGTCCGCTCGAACTCGAGGTTGAGCGCCACCAGCGCCCTGGTCGAGACGCGCGGGTCCACCCCGCGGACACCGCCCCCGCCCGGGAGCTGATAGTTGACGTCGTGGCCTTCCAGGAGGGATCCGCGCGAGCGGAGGAACGGGTTCAGCAACCGCTCGAGCGGATCGGCGCCCTGCACGTAGACCTGCCGTTGCTTGGCGGCGGGATCGTCTCCCCCCGCCACCGCCCCGTACAGGCGAGCGGCCAGCCCGGCTCGCCGGCCGAGCGGGCGCCGCGCCGTGCCCTCGACCGTGGCGCGGCCGTAGAACGGGTCGAGATCGGCGCGGCCACTCGCGGCCAGCCCGTTCCGGTTGTACGCCAGGCCGCCGGCGAGCGAGCTCCTGAGATCGAGCTGCCAGCCTCCAGTCCGAGTGGCCACGCCCCCCGATACCGCGACCTCCACCGTTCCCGCGTCGTCGTAGTATCCCCGGTCGAGGTAGCGGAAGTCGTCGGGCTGCACCCACTGGAGGGCGACGGCCCGCGTCCAGGTGGGACCGAACGTCAAATGAGAGCGGCGGCTCCGCTCGAGGGTGGCAGTCGTCCCGAATCGTCCCTCGACGTTGTACACGTCGAGCGTCTGCGAGGTGTTCGGCGCACGGAGAAAGACCGGGTTCCGGACCCGCAGCAGGAAGTCGGCGTCCTTGGCCCCGTCGTCCACGCCCCAGCCGGTGCTGCCGGTCACCATGGTGACGTTCTGCTCGAACCGGCCCAGGTAGTCGTCGCGGACCCGGAGCCCAAGCGTGACCCCGCCGGCGTCATTGTACCAAGCCACGGGCTGCAGACCCACGGTCAGGCGCTCCCGGCGCGCACGGGTGCTGAAGTAGCGGTGGAAATAGAAATCGGCGCCCGGCGACGGCGCGAGCGACTGTGGCAGCGAGAAGCCGAGCAGCTTCCGGTTGTTGAGCATGTTCCAGTCGTGGCTCCGTACCAGGGGATCCAGCAGCACCTGGCGCGGCCGCGTGCGGGTGGCGACCTCCACCCACTCCCGTTCCGCCAGCCCGTCGGTGCGGCCGATGGC
>DAIPLK010000122.1:6766-8863 GCA_036769285.1 Gemmatimonadales bacterium
AGCTCGCCCCGCGTGTAGATGGCGATGTTGTACGAGGTGAAGTCGCGGTAGGCCTGCGCCTCCAGGCTGGGCGGCTCCGAGTAGTCGTCGAGGTCGAGCGACAGCACGTCTGCCTCGGTCTCGCCGTAGCTCGGTCGGCCCATGGTTTCCCAGAACCAGCTGGTCTGGAAGCTGGTGAACCCTTCGTCGAGCCACCCCTCGCGCCACTCGTTGTTGGCGAGAAGACCCATCAGATAGTTGTGGCCGACCTCGTGGACGATCAGGCCCTGATCCGCCGACCCATTGTGCACCATCATGGGATACTCGGTCGCGCCCCCCTCGATCCGGTGCACGTTGGTGATCTGCGGCCACCCGAACGGGCCGAAGAGCTGGTCGAGCCAGGCGAGCGCCGTTTGGGTCCTCTGCACGGCGATTCCACCGCCCCAGGTCGCCTCGTCGCCCGGCTGGTAGAGCACGTGCACCGCCACGTTCCCGAAATGCCCGCCCTCGTACCGGTAAGCCGGGTTGAGCGACATCGCGAAGTGATGCACCCGCTCGGCGTACCACCGGATGCGCTTCCGGCCGGAGTCCGCGGCACCGCAGACGTCCGCCGGCGGCGTGGCGGCACCGTAGTAGTCGCGCAGGTACTGGACCGGCTGGTCGGGAGCTTGGTTGGCGCGCTCCCAGCCGGGATCGCCGCAGACCGGCACGCCGGTGGCGCCGACGACCTGATCCTCCGGGACGTCGAGGTCCACGGTGAAGCGCGCGAACTCGCCATAGAACTCGCCGGCGGGCGTCAGCGCGTGCTCCGCCCAGCCGTAGCGGTCGTACACCACCACCTTCGGATACCATTGCGCGAAGTCGAAGCGCCGGCCCTGGCGGCCCTGGCGCCGAGGGAGCGTGGACGGCCGCGCGTCCCAGTTGAGCTCCACCGTCATCGAGTCGCCCGGCGCGAGCGGCCGCGGTAGATCGAAGCGGACGATGGTGCTGTCCGGCGCCAAGGGGTAGATCGGCTCGACGGCCTCACCCATGATCCGCACGTCGCGCACATGATTGAACGCGAAGTCGGGGTCGCGCAGGTCGTTGAACCGGCGGCGGCCCTCGGCCGAATCGGCAGCGGCCCAGCGCGAGCCCGGGCGAAATGCATTGAGATGGAGATGCAGCGAGAAGCTGGTGAGCGTGTCGGGGGAAGCGTTGCGGTAGCGGATCCGCTCGCCACCGCTCAGTACGCCGGTCGGCTCGTCGAGCCGGGCCGTGATCTCGTAGGCGACGTCCTGCTGCCAGTAGGTGGTCGCGGGCAGGACCGAGGTAGCCTGAAGCGCGAGCAACGCCGGAACG
This sequence comes from Gemmatimonadales bacterium, assembly GCA_036769285.1. Lineage (GTDB taxonomy): Bacteria > Gemmatimonadota > Gemmatimonadetes > Gemmatimonadales > GWC2-71-9 > CAVVWJ01. The sequence goes on from DAIPLK010000122.1 coordinate 8,084, forward strand.
ATCACGAACGGCTCAAGGGTCGGGGGTGGGCGCCACGGGCGGATGGGCGGGAAACATAGGTGTAGCCCAAGCGATCCGGCACCGTCGTCGATCCTGCGTGCCGGCCCCGCCGGGAGCTAACGCACACCAACGATGTGAGCGCCGAGGGCCGGGGCCGCCTTCCCCAGCTGTTCGGCGCTACGGCTGTTGAAATCCGGCCCTGCCGACGTGAACTTCGTCCCCGGCCATCACTGCCTTGTGCAGATCCCACGCCGCTTTGGCGACTACCCCGAACACCTTCTCGTTCGGCGCCTGCGCCGATTCGCCGGTACGGCCTGCATAGATGATGGCCGCCATGATCGCGACTGTGTCAGCCCGTTCGCCCGCCATGTTCCGCTCCAGATCGTGAGGTGAGCCCAAGTTAACCCCCCGCAAGCCGCCGACGGTGGCTGAGAATGCGCCCGATCGCCCGCGCAAGCGGATACGCTCTCGCATAGGCCACCACTTGGGTCAGGAGTCGGCCACCTATCTGCACCATCCGCCCCAGTCGCGGACTGAGTAGTTGCAGACGCCGGACGGGTGAGAACCCCGAGAGGTCGGGTGAACGCACCATCGCTGTCGACCACAGCGCGCGCCGCGCCGCGGGTCCCTCTAGCTGCGCGAACACCCAGCTGTTGACCATCCCCGCTGTCGGGTGCACCCTGGATCGGTTCTCCTTCCGGTGACCCAGGAGATAGCCTACTAGCGCGACCTCCTCGAATGGGCCCTCTGTCGCCTCCCCTCGAGACCAGAGCACGCCGT
>DAIPLK010000213.1:0-2657 GCA_036769285.1 Gemmatimonadales bacterium
CGGTCCCCACCGCGGCCAACCTCGAGTTCCACGCCAAGATCGTCCGCGACAAGGCCATCCTCCGCCGCCTGATCGAGGCGGGGACCTCGATCATCACGGACGCATACGACGGCCACTCCACCGCGCACGAGCTGCTCGACGTCGCGGAATCGAAGATCTTCCAGATCTCCCAGCAGCGGGGAAACGAGGGATTCACCCGCATCAAGGAGATGCTGTGGCCGACGATGGAGCGCATCGAAACGGTCCAGCGGAGCGGCAAAGCGATTACCGGAGTGCCCAGCGGCTTCCTAGACTTGGACGCGCTGACCTCGGGGTTCCAGGCATCGGAGCTGGTCGTGGTGGCGGCCCGGCCCTCCATGGGGAAGACCGCCTTCTGTCTCAACATCGCGGCCAACGCGGCGGCCGAGGGGCAGGGGGTGGCCATCTTCTCGCTGGAAATGTCGAAGGAGGCGCTGGTCCAGCGCATGCTCACCGCCACCGCGCGGGTGGACAGCCACCGCGTGCGCCAAGGCACCCTGCGCGACTCGGACTTCACCCAGCTCGCCCGCGCGGCGGGCATTCTGCAGACCTATCAGCTCTGGATCGACGACACGCCGTCGCTCTCGCTGCTGGAGATGCGGTCCAAGGCGCGGCGGCTCAAGATCGACAACGATCTCCGGCTGGTCATTGTGGACTACCTGCAGTTGATGCGGAGCCCGGAGTACGCCGACAACCGGGTGCAGGAGATCTCGGACATCTCTCGCTCGCTCAAGGCGCTCGCGCGCGAATTGGAGATTCCGGTCATCGCGCTGTCGCAGCTCTCGCGCGCGTCCGAGCAGCGTGGCGGCGAGCGCAAGCCGATCCTCTCCGACCTGCGCGACTCCGGCGCCATCGAGCAGGACGCCGACCTCGTCATCTTCATCCACCGGGCGGAGTACTACGACCGGGAGGACGAGGCGAAGCGGGGGGTGGCGGAGGTGATGCTGGCCAAGAACCGCAACGGGCCGACCGGCGACGTCCACCTCCGATTCGTGCGCGAGTACACGCGGTTCGACAACCTGTCGAACCGGGAGGAGCCGGAGTAACGCCTGGCCGCCCCTGATCATGCCCAAGCCCAAATCCGTCTACCGCTGCACCGAATGCGGTCATGAGCACCCCAAGTGGGTCGGCCGCTGCGAGGCCTGCGCCGCCTGGAACTCGGTCGCCGAGGAACCGGTCGTCGTGCGGACCACCGTCCGCGGCGCCGGAACGCGCGGCCGTGCAGCCGGGATCGTGGTGCCCCCTGCGCGCCTGCGCGAGGTGGCCGCGCGGCCGCTCGAGCGCTGGCGCACGGGCATTCCCGAATTCGACTTCGTGCTCGGTGGCGGGGTGGTACCGGGGTCCATGATTCTGATCGGCGGTGAGCCCGGTATCGGCAAGTCCACACTGCTGCTCCAGGCTGCGGCTCGCCTGGAAGCCGCCGGGCGCACCGTCCTCTACGCCAGTGGCGAGGAGTCTCCCGACCAGATCCGGCTCCGCGCGGAGCGGCTCGTCGATGAAGACGCCGGCGCGGTGCACGTGCTCGGCGAGACCCGGCTCGAGGCCATTCTCGGCGCCGCCGCGGCGGTGGCCGCCGATCTGGTGGTCATCGACTCCATTCAGACGGTCTACACCGAAACGCTCGAGAGTGCCCCGGGCAACGTGGGCCAGGTCCGCGAGTGCGCCGGGCAGCTGATGCGTTTCGCCAAGGAGAGCGGCACCGCGGTGGTCGTCGTCGGGCACGTGACCAAGGGGGGCGGCATCGCCGGCCCCAAGACGCTGGAGCACATCGTGGACACCGTGCTCTACTTCGAGGGCGAGACCACGCTCGACTACCGGCTGCTCCGGACGACCAAGAACCGCTTCGGCTCGGTGGACGAGCTGGGCGTCTTTTCGATGACCGAACATGGGCTCGTCGCGGTGCCGAACCCCTCGGCGGTCTTCCTCGCAGCGCGGGCCGATGGGATCAGCGGAAGCGCGGTCACGGCACTGATGGAGGGTACGCGTCCCGTACTCGTCGAGGTGCAGGCGCTCGCCGCCAAGTCGGGCTACGGCACGCCCCAGCGGGTCGCTACCGGGCTCGATCCCAAGCGACTCGCGGTGCTCCTGGCCGTACTCGAGCGACGGGCCAACACGTCCTTCGCGGATCTCGATGTCTTCGTGCAAGTCACGGGCGGTGTCCGGTTGAGCGAGCCAGGCGCCGACCTGGCCGTGGCGGCGGCCCTGGTGTCCAGCCTCTACAATCGGCCTGCCCCCACCGACGTCATCTTCCTCGGGGAGATCGGGCTGGGCGGCGAGATCCGACCCAGCGGCGCATTCGAGCGCCGCATTGCCGAGGCGGCCCGGCTCGGCTTCCGCCGGGTGTTCGGCTCCTCCCGGAGCGGCACGCAGGTGGCTGGAGTGGCGCTGGTGGGGCTCGACCACGTGGAGCAGCTGGTGCGCGCGCTTGCCGCGTGACGTGGGGGTGGTCGTCGTGGCCGCGGGGCGGGGTTCGCGCCTCGGCGGCGACACGCCGAAGCAGTATCAGCCCATCGGCGGCGTTCCGATGGTGCTGCGGGCTCTCCGTCCCTTCATCGCCCATCCCGACGTCGCGCGTGTGGTGCTCGTGCTGTCACCGGCGGACGCCGCGGCACCCCCGGAGTTCCTGCGTGAGCTCGGCG
>DAIPLK010000214.1:0-2656 GCA_036769285.1 Gemmatimonadales bacterium
TGCTTCTGGCTGGCCCAGCGCGCGCCCCGGGGTCACACCCCGCTCGCCGGCGCGCGCGAGGCCGACGTCGCCGTCGTGGGCGCCGGTCTGACCGGGCTCTGGACCGCGCTCTTCCTCAAGGAGCTCGATCCGGCGCTCGAGGTCGCGGTCGTCGAACAGGGCCTCGCGGCGCACGGCGCGAGCGGGCGGAACGCCGGGATGCTCTCTGAGACCGTGGACCACGGGCACGGGCTGGCCATCGAGCATTTCGGCGAGGCCGAGGCCCGCCGGCTGGCGCGCCTGGGCGAGACCAACGTCGCGGAGATGACGGGCTTCCTCGCCGAGCGCGATATCCGCTGCGACTACGAGCCCACCGGCCGGCTCATGGTCGCGCTCACGCCGGCGCAGGTCGAGGAGGCGCGCCGGACGGTGGCGACGGCGGAGAGGCTCGGCCTCGCTTCGTTCCACCTGCTGGATCGGGAGGCGATACAGACCGAGGTCCACTCGCCGCTCTACCTGGGGGGAGTGCGGGTGGCCGGCGGCGGGATCCTGGATCCGGTGAAGCTGGTGGACGGACTGCGCGGCGAGGCGGAGCGGCTGGGGGTCCGGGTGTTCGAGCGGAGCCGGGTGGTGGGAGTCGAGCGTGCCGGCGCCGGGGCGCGGGTGCGGGGAGACGGCGGCCAGGTGGTGGCACGGCGGGTCGTGCTGGCGACGAGCGCGTACACCCATCACCTGCTGCCGGGCATCACCCGGCGCTTCATTCCGCTCTACGATTACATCCTGGTGAGCGATCCGCTGACTCCGGGCCAGAAAGAGGCAATCGGTTGGCGCCGCCGCCAGGGGATCACCGACGGCCGGACGTTCTTCAACTACTACCGGCTCACCGCCGACGACCGGGTCCTCTGGGGCACGAGCGAGGCGACGTACTACCGGGGAAACCGGGTGGATCCATCCTGCGACCATTCGCCGGCGCACTACACGGCGCTGCGCGAGAGCTTCCGCCGACACTTCCCCGCGCTGGCGGGCCTCGAGTTCCCCTACGCGTGGGGCGGTGCGATCTGCTCGACCACCCGGCTGACGCCGTTCTTCGGCCGCGCGCTCGGTGGCAGGGTCTGCTACGGGCTCGGCTACACGGGACACGGGCTGGGGACGACGCGGCTGGCGGGCCGCATTCTCGCCCACATGGCGCTCGACCGGCCGAGCGAGCTGTTCGAGCTGTCGCTGTTTCGGAAGCAGCCGTTTCCCTACCCGCCGGAGCCGCTCCGCGCGTGGTCGGTGGCGGCGGTCACGCGAGCGCTGCGGAAGGTGGACGAGGGGAAGCCGCCGAGCCTGATGCTGCGGGTACTGGAGCGGATGGGGATCGGGTTCTCGAGCTAGGGGACGGGAGCCCGGAAGGGGATCGAGTCACCCTGAGCAACGCGAAGGGGGCATGCGTCTGGGCATGCCCCCTTCACTTCGTTCAGGGTGACTCCGAGGTCGGTCCGAGCCCCCTACCCCTCCACCCGCCGCAGCGCCGCGTCCAGCACCTCGAGCGTGAAGTCCACGTCGGCCGCGGTGATGCACATCGGCGGCTTGATCCGGAGCGTGTTCCCGAACAGCCCGCCCTTCCCCACCAGCACGCCCATCTCCCGCATCGCCTCCCACACGGCCAGCGTCTCCTCGGTCGCGGGCTCCTTGGTCGTCCGGTCCTTCACCAGCTCGGCGCCGAGCATGAGGCCCATCCCGCGCACGTCGCCGATCAGCCGGTGGCGCGTCTGGAGCTCCTGGAGTCCGGCCTTGAGCCGCCCGCCGACGACGCGGGCGTTCTGCTGCAGGCCGTCCTCCTCGATGATGTCGAGCACCGCGAGTCCGGCCGCCATCGAGACCGGGTTGCCGCCGAAGGTGTTGAAGTGGATCCGCTGGGTGAGCGACTCGGCGATCTCGCGCCGGGTGGTGACCGCGGCGAGCGGCCAGCCGTTCCCGATGCCCTTGGCCATGGTGACGATGTCGGGTACCACGCCCGAGTTCTGGAAGCCCCAGTAGTGGGCCCCGGTGCGGCCGAAGCCGGTCTGCACCTCGTCCGCGATGCAGAGTCCGCCATGCTCGCGCGCGATCGCGTACGCCTCCCGCAGGTAGTTCGGCGCCCCCTGGGTGGCGCCGCCCACGCCCTGGATCGGCTCGGCGATGAACGCGGCGATCTTCCCCGGCGTCGAGTACCGGATCACGTCGCGGATGTCTTCCGCGCTCTTTCGCGCGATCTCCTCCGGCGTGCCGGTAAAGGGGCTCCGGTAGGGGTCGGGGCTGATAGCGTGGTGGATGCCGAGGTTGGGCTGCTGGGGGAACTTCCAGGTGTGGAGCGAGGTGAGCGCCATCGTGGACGGCGAGCCGCCGTGGTAGCCGTTACGCACGGCGATCACGTCGTTGTTTCCCGTGTAGGCGCGCGCCATGAGCACCGCCAGGTCGTTCGCCTCGCTCCCGCTGTTCACGAAGTACGTCACGTCGAGGCCCGACGGCATCTTCGCGGCCAGGCGCTTGGCGAACAGCGGGAAGTTGGGGTGCAGGTAGATCGTGGTCGTGTGCTGGATGGCGTCGAGCTGCGCCTTGATGCGCTCGACGAATTTCGGATGCGAGTGGCCGCACGAGACGGTGACGATGCCCGCGAACATGTCGAGGTAGCGGCGCCCGGTCTCGTCGTAGA
>DAIPLK010000123.1:0-8668 GCA_036769285.1 Gemmatimonadales bacterium
GCCGGTGATGACCGTCGAGCGCCACGAGTTGAGGAACAGGAACACCACCAGCACCGTGAGCAGCGCGCCCTCGACGAGTGCCTCCTCCACGTTCCGCACGGCGGCCTTCACTCGGGTGCCCGAGTTGCGCACCGTCTCGAGCGTGGTCTCGGCGGGCAGCCCGCGGCGCAGTCGCTCGACGCGGTCGAGAATCTTGCTCGCCACCTCGGTCGTGCTGTAGCCCTTGGCCTTCTTGATGTCGATGCCCACGGCCTCACGCCCGCTGAAGAGCGCGAGGGTCCGCTGCTCCTCGGTGCCGTCCCTGACCGTGGCGACCTGGCCCAGGCGAATCAGCGTCCCGCCGCGCTCGGCGATCACCAGCCGCGCGAACTCGTCGGGCCCCTCGAGTCGCCCCTTGAGGCGGATCGAGCGCTCGTCGAAATCACCCTCCACCCGCCCGACCGGCGACGACAGGTTCTGGAGCTGAAGGGCCTGGACCACGGCGGCGACGCTGACCCCCGTGGCCTGCAGGTCGGCCGGGCGAAGCTCCACGGTGAGCTCACGCTCGAGCTTGCCCGAGATTGCGACCTCGGCGACGCCCGGGATCGAGCGCAGCTCCCGTGTGATCGCCGGGTCCGCGAGCCGAGTGAGCTCGGCCGGCGAGAGCCGCGTGGAGGTGAGCGCCAGCGAGACGATCGGCCGATCGGTGTCGTTCAGCTTCTTGATGATCGGTTCCTTCATCTCGTCGGGCAGATCGTCCCGGATCTCGCTGATGGCGTCCCGAATGTCCTGGGTGGCCTCGGCGAGCGGCTTCTCGAACAGGAACTCGACGGTGATCAGGCCGAAGCCGTCCTCGGCCCGGCCGTTGATCTTCTTCACCCCGCTGATCGACGCGATCTGCTCCTCGATGGGGTCGAGCACTTCTTTCTCGACGCCGTCGGGCGACGCGCCAGGATACGGGATGGCCACCGAGACGAACGGCGGGGCGACGTCCGGGAACTCGTCGGTCTGGAGCCGGAAGAGCGCGATCAACCCGAAGACCGTGAGCGCCAGCATCGACACCACGGTGATGATCGGCCGGCGGATGGCAAAATCGGATATCAGCACGGTCCCGTCCTCCGAAGCTCGTCGGCTACCGCGTCGTCGCCTGGTCCACCCGCACGGTCGCCGGCGTGCCGGGAGGCAGTCCCGCGGCGCCGCCCAGCAGCACCGTGTCGCCCGCGACGACACCCTGCCGGACCTCGACCCGCTCGGTGACCCGGTCCTGCAGGCCCGCCTCGACCTCGACCCGCTCGACCCGCCCGCCCTTGAGCCGCACCACGATCGGCCGGATCCCGCGGCTGTCGATGGCGGCCCGGGGGATCACCACCGCCTGACGGCGCTGGGTGGCGATCCGCCCGTCCGCGAACAAGCCGCCCACCAGCGACCGTTCGGCGTTGGGCAGGGACACGATGACCCGCACCTGGCGAGTGGCGGGATCCACGGCCGGGCTCACCCGCTGGACCTTTCCGGCGAAGATGCGCTGCTCGAACCCGCTCACGGTGAACTGCACGTCGGCACCTGGCTTGACCGCGGCGATGTCCTCCACCGGCACCGACGCCTCGAGCCGCAGGGTCGTCGGTCCGAGCACCGAGAGAAGCGGGGTGCCCGACTGCACGACGTCACCCTCGCTCACCGTGACGTTGGCCACGATCCCGGTGAACGGCGCCCGCAGCACGGTCTTCGCGAGCTGCTTGTCGGCGTTCGCGAGGCGCGCGCGGGCATCGGCGACCAGGCCCTCCGCGCCGGTCGCGCTGGTTTGCGCGTCCTCGAGGTCCCGATCCGCCACGGCCCCGGCCGCATGGAGCCGCTCCGCGCGCTCGGCGTTCCTCCGGGCAAGCTGGGCGGTGGCCTCCGCCGTGCGCAGTGCGGCCCGGGCGGAAAGCTGAGCGTCCCGGAGCGCCGCGTCATCGATCCGAACCAGCACCTGTCCACGCTTGACCGCCTGTCCATCGTCTGCCCGCACCTCGACGACCGAGCCGCCCACCTCGGAGCGCACCGAGGCGGCGAGCTCCGGCTCCAGGGTGCCCGACAGCAGCGGGCCGGTGGTGAGCGTGGTGTCGATCGCGACGGCGATGTTCTCGGGACCGATGACCGCGGGCGGCGGTGTCGCCGCCGCGGGCTCGCTCTCCCCCTTGCCACATCCAGCGGCCACGACCAGCGCCCCGACGACCAGCAGCGGCCATCGCGGGCCGCGTCGCACACGCGCGAAGCTCGGCATCCCATCCTCGGTCGGCGGTGTCATCGGCTCGTCCCCCCGGTCTGCACGCCCGCTCCCGCCGTGCCGCTCTGGAGCGGGAGCGAGGGCAGCAGCGCCAGCCGGATCCTGGCCAGCTGGAGATCCCGCGCGGCGCGGGCCCGCGTGGACTGCGCCTGCGCCAGCTGGATACGGAGATCGTTCAGCTCCGTCTGGGTCGACAGACCCTCGCGGTAGCGCAGCTCGGCGATCTGGTATGCCCGGGCCGCCTGCTCCTCGATCCCGCCGCTCGCCTCCCACGCGGCGACCGCGGACTCGAGCTGGAGCTGCGTGCTCCTGGTGTCGAGCTCGGCGCGTTTCCGGGTCTGCTGCAGACGCAGCTCCGCCTGCTCCACGTTCGCGCGCGCGGCCTCGACCTCGCCCCGGATGCGCCCACCGGTGAAGAGCGGCAGCGAGAGCGCCACGGATACGTTCCAGTCGGAGATGTAGTCGGTGCCGAAGGGTGAACCACTGCTCGGAAACGCCAGGTCTGCGAAATCGGACGACAGGGTGAGTTGCGGATACCGCTGCGCCCGCGCCACCCGGAGCTGACCCTGCTGCGAGGCAACGCCTTCCGCCGCCTGCCGCACCGGAACCCGGCGATCGGTGCCCGTATCACCCGGGACCGTCACCACCTCGGCCATCTGGGGCGCCGCGACCAGCGTGGTGTCTCCCAGATCCGTCGTGAGTGCCAGCGGCTCGGCCGGCGGGATCTCGAGCAGCTGCTTGAGCCGGAGGTAGGCCAGGTCGCGGTCAGCACGGCGCTGGATGACCACCGGTCGCTGGTTGTCGCGCGTCACCCGCGCGCGCAGCAGCTCGAACTCGGACTGATTGCCCACGTCCTTGGCAAGCTGCGCCTGGACCAGCGTCGTGTCCGCCTGGCGGAGCGTGGCCTCGGCGATGGCGACGAGCCGGTCGCCGAGGCTGGCGTCGTAGTACGCCTGAGTGACGTCGAACAGCGTCTGGGCCCGCACGGACGTCACGCCGAGCTCGGCGCTTCTCAGCCCGGCGGCGGCTGATTGGGAGAGACCGCGCAGCCGGCCCCCGGTGAACAGGTTCTGGGAGGCCGAGAGGCCGAAGCGGTAGGTGTTCTCGCGCCCGAAGGGGAGATTCCGGAAGTTCGCGAATGGGTCCGCCGCGCTGGAGCACTCGACCGAGTTCTCGAGCGCCGTGAGGCGTTCGTCCACGCTCAGGCCTGGTTGAGCGACGAATCGGTCGCACTCCCGGGCCGGCTCCGTCGAGCTGCTGTCGCCATTCTCTCTGAGCGCGGAAAACTGACTGCGCAGCGTGCGCTGGTAGGTTGCCGAGCCGGAGAGCTGCGGGAAGTAGCCGCTGCGGGCGTGCCGGCGGTCACCTTGGGCGCGGGCCACCTCGGCCCGGGCGATCCCGACCGCCTCACTCCGCTGCTCCGCCAGGTCGAGGGCCTCGAGCAGCGAGAGGCGCCGGGCGGTCGTCTCGGGGGCCTGGGCGGCCAGCGGCGTCGAGCGCATCAGCAGGAACAGCGCCGCGACGGCGGCCCCGGCGCTCCAACCGATCGGAGTCATGCGCCACCCGCGGCATCGTGAAGCTCAACGCCGACCGCCCGCAGCAGCAACCGCACGTACTCCTTGAGCGACGCCTCCATCCCGCGCGAGAACATCTCGGGCATGATGTCGCGTCCCATGGCGTCGCCGAACAGCGCGCCCATGAGCATCGCGGCGGCGACCCGCTCGTCGAAGGGCGCGGCGGCCAGCTTCCGCTCGCGTAGCCGGCGGAGGTAGTGGGCCAGGGCCGCGGCCGCCCGGGCCGGCGGCTTGTCGATGGAGGAAATGATGCCGGGGTGCTCCTCCATCTCGCCCATGCAGGTCCGGATGAGGGAACGCCGGTCGCGCATGTGGGCGAGCTGGGCGCGCGCCCAGTCGGTCAGCTCGCGCACCGGATCGCGCGGCAGCTCGGGGAGCGAGACGCTCTCCATTTCAGCGCCGGCGCGGGCGATCGCCTCGAGGAGCAGGGTCTCCTTCGAGCCAAAATGGCGGAACAGCGTGATCTCGTTGACCCCCGCCTCCTGGGCGATGCGGCGGGTCGTGGCGCCGCGGTAGCCCGCTTCGGCATAGACCCGGGCGGCGGCCTCGAGCAGTTGGTCACGGAGGTTCATGGCCGGCGAGTATAGCGGCGGGGGCATAGCAATGCAAGTAGGCACTTGCAGGCAAAAAGAATCCGAGTCGAGCAACCCGGGGCGCCGACCAGCCGACCGCGAGGCGCGGCAGCGGGCGACGGCATGAGGAAGAAGAAATCCGGGTCCCGGATCCGGGGATTCCGACCCTGCTACATTCCGACGGATGAGTGTGTCCAGACGACAATTCATCGCCGGCACTGGTGCGGCCCTAGCTGCGGCGGTTTGGTCCGACGCCTTCCTCATCGAACCGGAGCACGTGCTGGTTAGCCGGCACGACGTGCCGGTTCCTGGCCTGAGCCCCACTCTCGACGGGCTGAGGATCGCGCAGATCACGGACGTCCATTTCCCGGCAAACATCGCCGCAGCGCAAGACGCGCTCACGCATTTGCGCCGCGAGAGGCCCGAGATCGTCGTGCTGACGGGCGACATGACCGAGCGCGCCGACGCGCTCCCTCAAGTCGCCATGTTCGCTCGGGCTGCGCGCGGTAGCATCGCCACCGTGGCTACGCTGGGCAATTGGGAGTACTACTCGGACACCGCATCGCGGGCAGGCGAAGTCTACCGCGGTGAGGGAGTCGAGCTGCTCGTCAATGCGCGCCGAGAGGTCGTGGTTGGCGGTGCCTCCCTCGTGCTGGTGGGGCTCGACGATCCCGTTACGGGACGGCCCGACCTTCGGCGGGCGCGGGCCGGCCTTCCGCCGGGACGAGCGGAGGTCTGGTTGATCCACGCGCCGGGTTGGGTGTCGGAGCGGCCGCGAACCCCCGAGGCCAACCCCGCGCTCATCGTCTCCGGCCATACCCACGGTGGGCAGATCAGGCTGCCCCTGCTGCCGGCCTTCACTCCAGTGGGATCCGGCCGCTTCGTCGCGGGCTGGTACCGCGATACGTTCGCGCCCCTCTACGTGTCGCGGGGCATCGGAACAACAGCCGTTCGCGCCCGGTTCAGATGTCCCCCGGAACTGCCGATCTTCACGCTCCGCTCGGCGTAGCGGCGTGGCCCGGAACTCCCGACCGACCGGGCCATCGAGCCTCCTTGCCGGATCCGCACGAGCGGTCCTCCGCCGGGGGTATCGCGGAGTCTCCCCCGAGCTAGACGATTAACCCGCCGCCTCGGCCTCCCGGGTCGCTGCTTCCCAGCGGGCGAACGCATCGTCCAGACCTTCGCGGGCCACCTCCAGCTCGCGCCCGATCTCCCCGGCGCGCTTCGCGCCCTCCGGCGTGAGGTACAGGTGCGGGTCCTCCAGCTCCGCCCGCAGCCCACCGACTCGCGCCTCCCACTTCGCGACCGCCGTCTCCGCCTCCGCCACCACCTGCTCCGCCCTGCGCCGGGCCGTCTGGCGCTGTTGCCGGTCGTCGTCGGGCCGCCGGGTCTGCCTCCGCTCCTTCACCCGGCGGAGCGACTCCGCCTCGGCGGCGGCGACGGCGGCGGCGTGCGCGCGCTCCCGGCTCGCCGTCTCCCACTCCTCGAAGCTGCCGGGGAAATCGGTGATCCGGCCGTCGTGTAGGATCCAGACGCGCGTCGTGAGGGTGCGGAGGAGGGCGCGGTCATGGCTCACCAGCAGCACCGTGCCATCGAACTCCGCGATCGCATCCTCCAGCGCCTCGATGGACTCGACGTCGAGATGATTGGTGGGTTCGTCGAAGATGAGCAGGTTGGCGCCCGACAGCATGATCATCGCAAGCGCGACGCGCGCCCGCTCGCCGCCCGAGAGGGTGGCCGCCCGCCGCCGCACCGAATCACCCGAGAAGCCGAAGCGGCCGAGGTGCCCCTGGATCGGGCCGCGGCCCCAGTGGGGCCGAAGGTGGGCGATGATGTCGTAGAGCGTCTCGTCTGCCGGGACCTGGGCGAGGTCCTGGCGGTAGTAGGCGATGCGGACCGAGTCGGGCACGCGGAGCTCCCCTGCGTCCACCGCCCGCTCGCCCGTGATGGCGCGAAGCAGGGTGGACTTCCCCGCCCCGTTGGGCCCGACGAGCCCGACGACCTCGCCCCGCATGAGTCGGGCGTCGAATCCCGTCAGCAGCGTGCGGCCCGCCACCGCGACCGACACCTGCTCGGCGACCAGAACCTGATCGCCGCCGCGCTCATCGGCGGCCAGGGTGAGGGCCATCGCGCCGTCTTCGCCCGGCGGCGGGCTCAGCCGGTTGACCCGCGCCAACCGGCGACGGCGTCCCTTGGCCTGTGCGCTGTTGCCCCCAGCGATGTTCCGCCGGATGAAGTCCTGCTCCGCTGCGATGGTCCGGGCCTGCTTCGCGAACGCGCGCTGCTGCGAGAGCCGCCGCTCGGCGCGCTGCGCCAGGAACGATTCATAGTCCCCGGCGTAGGTCACGCCGGTGCCGGCCTCGAGATGCAGTACGTGGTCCACGACGGCCTGGAGGAAGGCGCGGTCATGGCTGATGACCAGCACCGTCGCGTCGAGGCCATGGAGATACTCCTCGAGCCAGCGGGTGGTCTCGAGGTCCAGGTGGTTGGTCGGCTCGTCCAGCAGGAGCACGTCGGCAGGCGCCACCAGCTGCTGGGCCAGCCCGAGCCGACCGCGCTCCCCGCCGCTCAAGCCGGCGAGCGGCCGGCTGCGGGCCAGGTCGGGATCAAAGCCGAGCCCGTCGAGGACGGCGTCGATCCGAGCCGCGAGCGTATAGCCGCCCTCCCGGTCGAAGCGCTCCAGGTCGCGATCATACCTGGCCAACATCTGCGGGGTGCAGCGGTCGCCCGCCTCGGCCAGCGCCGTGCCCTGCTCGGCGAGCGAGCGCTCCAGCGCCAGCAGCTCTTGGAAGGCGCCGGCCGCCGCCTCCCACACCGTCGTGGCGCCGGCGAACTCGCGATGCTGCTCCACGACCGAGTATCGGAGCCCGCTGGCGCGGGCGACGGTGCCTGACGTGGGCTCGGTCTCGCCGGTGATGATGCGGAAGAGCGTCGTCTTGCCCGAGCCGTTCCGCCCGATCACGCCCCACTTCTCACCCCGGGCGACGGTGAGCGTCACGTCGCTCAGCAGCCGGGTGGCGCCGAACTCGACGGCGATGCCGGAGAGGGCGAGCAGGGTCATCGGCCGGTCCACTCGCGCCAGGCCGCCTCGGCGTCGCCAACGGTGAGCTGCTGCTGGAGGCGCACCAGTGGCATCCGGAGGAGGAGCGGCTCCTCGACCAGCCGGTCGAGCCAACGCTCGTCGCTCAAACGCGCCGCCCCGAGGCCCAGGTCGGCGAAGCGGCGGGAACCGCGATCGACCAGCGTCTGGACGCCGAACTTCTGGGCGAAGCGCCGAAGCTCGCCCAGCGACGCCGGCCGCTCCTGCAGGTCCACGAAATGGGTCTTGACGCGACGCTCGGCGAAGAAGCGCAGCGCTTTTCGGGTCTCGACGCTCTTCCGGATACCGAAGATCTGGACTTCCATGGGGCGGGAATCTACACCAGCAGCGGCTCTCCGAGACGGAGACGCCCGGTGCCGTCGTGCACCACTTTCTGACCGAACAGGACCTTGCCATCGCGTTGGCGGTAGGTGGCCAGAGTACGGAGCGGCTCGGGACCGCGCTCGGCGGTGGCCTGATCGGTGGTCGTGATCACACAGCGGTCACACGGCTTCACCACCCGGAACCGGATGGCTCCGATCCGGAAGGCCGTCATCGCGTCCTCGCCGTAGGGCTCCCCGCCCGCGATCACGAGGTTGGGACGGAACCGATTCATCGGGATCGGCAGATCGAGCCGGCGATCGAGGTCGGCGAGCGATTCCTCCGAGATCAGCAGGAACGGGAATGCATCGGCGAAGCTCACCCGGGTACCCGCCGGCGCGTAGGTCGGATCCGCCGGACGGATGGTGGCGTCGGGCATGTAGACCAGGCTGCAATCGTCATCGAGCAGGTCGGAGAACCAGCGGGCGGCCCGCTCACCGGCCCAGACGGCCGAGCAGGCATCGTTCCACACGACAACGGTGGTGGTCACGGCGCCGGAGGGCCTGAGGGGGAGCTCGAGGGTTGGCATGCCGGCCGCCTCGACCCGGAGAGTGTCGTCCCCCAGCGAGGGACGCACCAGGGCGAGCCGCGGATGGCTGCGCTGCGAGAGCATCCCCCCCTTCCCGTCTACTACCATCCAGCGCCGGTCGTGGCGGAGACCGAAGCCGTCCACCTCCCACTCGGCGGGCGAGAGGCCGCCGGCGGACTTGATGGGGTAGACGTGGAGCGCGGTGAGGCGGAGGGGCGGCGCCCTGTGTTGCTCTACCATCGTCGGGTGCATGGCTCTCCCCTCCCAGGCCGAATCCGAGTCACCCTGAGC
>DAIPLK010000018.1:0-2889 GCA_036769285.1 Gemmatimonadales bacterium
CGGCGTCGCCCGACTGGTCGGCGTGGATCACACGCGCAGCAACTTCGACACGTATGGCACGACGGTGACGGCGGACGGAAGGCGCTGAGGGCTGTCAGGCTGGTGGGACGCGAAATGGTCGGTGGATACGGCGGCGGGGACCGAGGTGCTGGGACTCGACCAGCGCGGGCTCGCGGTGGCCTGGGTCAAGCGCTACGTCGGCCCGCCCGATACGGGCTTCGTTCGAATCAAGGGCGGCGGTGTGAACGGCGGGCCGCCGGCCAACTTCGCCGAGATTCAGGCGGTGGCGGAGTACCGGCCGCAGGACCTCAAATCGGTCCGTTGAACGCTGGATCGCTCGCCCGCGTCCGGAGTGCGGTCTCGGTGCCCCGATACCATCCGCCCCGGAACTCGAAGTGTACCTCGTTCAGGATCCGGCAGTTCAGGGCGTCGGTTCCCTGCTGCTGCACCTGCCACAGCAGCACCTTGGCACCCATCTCCGCCGCCGTCTCCCAGATCCCCGGCACCAGCGGCGGGTACAGATCGGCGAACTCCGGCTTGAGCCTGGCTTCCCGGGGGGTAAACTCCATTCCCACCTCCAGTGCGTGCGGTGGCGGTGCGCGCGTTCGAATCGGGCTTCAAGCCAGCTTAGGATAATGCAGCCCACCCCCCGGAGCCACCAGGGGGCTTCGCGCCCGCCCCCGCCCCTCCCGGCAGGTCCCCGGTGCCGCCACTATTCGTGTCGCCTCAGAGCCGAGCACCCCCCGATGCGCATTGTGGTGACATTCGACACCCCGTACGAGGGGTGGGGCCACCCCGACCACGAGCGCCAGATGGCGACCGAGGTCGCGGCGTGGAAGCACGATGAGCCCGAAATGGAATACCAGATCGCCGACGCCCTGCGGGCCCGGGGGCACGAGGTGATTCTGGTCGGTGTGCGCAACGACCTGCAGTACCTGGTGCAGTGCCTGTCCGAGATCCAGCCCGACCTGGTGTTCAACGGCGTCGAGGCGTTCCACGGCAAGGCAGGGCTCGAGTACATGGTGCCGGGCATGCTCGAAGCCGAGGGGTACCGCTACACCGGCTCGCCGCCGCTCGCCCTGCTGGTCTCCCGCAACAAGGCGATGAGCAAGAAGGTCCTCGCCTATCACGGCATCCGGGTGCCCGGGTTCGTGACCTGGCGCCCGGGCGAGGAAGTCGCCGACGCCGGCACCGTCCGGTTCCCGCTGATCGTGAAGCCGCTGCAGAGCGACGCCTCGGCGGGAATCGCGCAGGCGTCGGTGGTACAGGACCAAGCCGGGCTCGCCGACCGCGTAACCATGATCCACGAGCGGTTCGACCAGCCCGCCATCGCGGAGGAGTTCGTGGACGGCCGCGAGCTCTACGCGAGCCTGATCGGCAACGGTGACGACCTCGACATCCTGCCGATCACCGAGATGGTCTTCGACAAGCGGCGGACCCGGCCCGAGGAGCGGATCGCCACCCAGTTCGCCAAGTGGGACGAGGACTACCGCGCCCGGAAGGGCATCCGCAACGTCTTCGCGCGTCCGCTGTCGCGGGCGACCCGCGAGCGCATCGAGTCGATCTGCCGCACCGCGTTCCGTGCCCTCTGGTTGCGCGACTATGCGCGCCTCGACGTCCGGCTCGCGCCCGACGGCGAGGTGTGGTTCCTGGAAGCCAACGCCAACCCATTCATCAGCTACGGCCACGACATGGCGAACGCGGCGGGGAAGGCGGGGATGGATTACTACGAGTTCATCCAGCGGCTGGTGGACGAGGCGATGGCCCGCTATGAGCACGCCTAGGCGCCGCCGCGGCGCCGCGCCGCATCCCGAGCGCCGCTGCGTCTGCGGCCACGAGCTCAAGCGGTACTGGTCGTACTGCCCCAACTGCGGCCGGGCGCAGATGTGGAGGGATGTGGGCACCGTCACGGGCGCCGAGTGCTATGGCTGCGGCTGGATCGTGTCCGACAGGTTCTCCTGCTGTCCCTGGTGCCACGCGGACATCCATGAGGAGGGCTTCTCGAGCGAGACGCCGCTCAAGGCGCCGCGCGGCTTCCGGATGGACGCCCGCTGCGACTGGGGCTGCGGCGGCGGCGTCCAGTACCCGATGCGCTACTGCCCCTGGTGCAGCCGGCCCCAGTCCTGGAACGAGGAGGACCTGTTCGAGGGTGAGTGCCCGCACTGCAACCGCGGGGTGGACGACTGGATGAACGTCTGTCCCTGGTGCGGGCAGGACGCTACGGGCCGCGATTTCATCCCGCGCGCGCTCACGCGCGTCCGGCGCCTCCTGCTCGTCAGCCGCATCCGTGACTGGGGCTACCGGGTGCTGCTGCGCCCCGGCGTCTCCGGCGTGGACCCGCGCTACCCCAAGGCGGTCGAGATCGAGCAGCGCTACGTCGTGGGCAAGCGCCGACAGGACGAGATCCCCTGGACCATGCTCGTCGGCCTGATCACCCACGAGCTCGGCCACAGCTTCCTCTACCACCACTGGGACTGGACCCGAGCCCGCCGGTTCCGCCGCGCCTTCGGCGAGGTGGACAAGGCGTATCGCGGCATGGACAACACCTGGGTCTACTTCCAGCGCCGCCGGGTGGCCATCGCCCCCCGCGACTTCGTCAGCGCCTATGCGGCGAAGCACCCGCAGGAGGACTTCGCGGAGGTGTTCCGGTTCTACGTGACGCGGCGGGGCCGGCTGAGGGACCTGTTCAGGGAGTTCGGGCAGAAGCGGAAGGGCGTGATCCTATATGAGAAGTTCCTCGTGCTGCACGATTTCGTGCGGGCTCTGCGGGGGTGGACGTAGGCGGGGCCGCCCGATCGGGGGGCGGCTGGGGTCGCTCCGGTCGCTGCAGGGCGCTTCGACGTTGGGGATCACGCAGCGACTTGACCGCGCCCTGACGCTCCCTCCGCG
>DAIPLK010000018.1:2989-27234 GCA_036769285.1 Gemmatimonadales bacterium
CCGCCCGTGAGCCCCACCCGCCGCTCGATGTCCGGGGGACCCAGCACCTCCAGATCGATGATCACCCCGGGGAGATTGCTGCAGAATCGCGCGATCGAACTCACCACCGTCCGCCCGACCTCGTCCCGCCGCGTCTCCCAGCTTCCCTCCCGGAACCGGTACGGCACGTACTGCGCGAATACGCTCAGCGTGTGCACGTCGGCCGGTGCCACGCTGGTGTCGAACACCGTCTGCAGGTAGAGCTCGTTCCAGGTACGCGGCGGGAGCAGGCCGTCGTTGGCCGCCCGATGGTGGTCGCGCCACTCGCGCTTGGTCAGCGGCGTGTTCACCTGCCCCGTGTGATGCGCCTCGCGGGTGCCGGGGCGGGCCGTGAAGTTGGGCAGCTCGGTGAGGGCCAGGTTCACCTTGACCGTCACTCCCTCCATCGGGATCGCCCGCACCCGCTCGGCCCAGGCGGGGTCGGCACCGCCATCGAGCAGGGCGAGCGTCACCCGCGGGTCGGCGTTCGAGACCACCGTGGCCGCCGCGATCCGCTCGCCCGACGCGAGCTCCACGCCCTCGCCCGGCAGGATCCGCGCGACCGGCACCCCGGTCGCGACCGTCGCCCCCGCCTCGCGCGCGATGTCGCAGAGCAGGAAGGACACCATCCCCATCCCACCCTCGACGTAGCCCCATGTGCCGGCCTGCCCGTCCATCCGCCCCGAGGCGTGATGGAAGTACACCGATGCAGTGCCCGGATCGTGGGGGCTCGCGTTGGTGCCGATCACCCCCTGCCCCAGATACGCGAGCTGCAGCCGCTCGTCCTCGAGGTACCGCTCCACCAGCTCCATCATCGACCACTCGAACAGCAGCCCGTGGGCCTCGGTGTCGCCGGCCAGCCGCCGCTCGATGTCCGCGCGCGCGGGTGACGGGCCGATCCAGATGTCCCCGGGTCCGTCGGGACGAAGCGCGTCCCGGAGCCGGCGCTTCACAGCGTGCATCGCGCGCCAGCCCGCGACGTCCCGCGGTGAGAAGCGGCGGATCTCCGCTTCGCACCGCTCCTCGTCGTTCCAGAGCTGGATGCTGCTCCCGTCCTCGAACGGCACGAACATCCCGCCGTCGGCCGGCATCCAGCGGAACCCATGGCCCCTCAGATCGAGCTCGCGCATTACCAGCGGATGCAGCAGCCCGACCACGTAGGCGCAGGGGGACATCCGTACCCCGGGCCACGGCTCCTCGAGCGTGCACGCGCCGCCGACCCGGTCCCGCGCCTCGAGCACCAGCACGCGCCGTCCCGCCCGCGCGAGGTACGCGGCGCAGGCAAGGCCATTGTGTCCCGCCCCGACGACGATGACGTCCCACCGCCGCCCCGCCAGGGCACGCACCGGCTCCGGCAGCCCGACCCGACCCAGCACCGCGGCGGTCGGGCTCTCGGGGTTCCTTCGATTCACGCCATCAGCCTTGCCAGCAGCCAACCGCCCCAGCCGATCAGCACCACTCCCGCCACCCTCCCGAGCCTGTCACCCCCCGGCACCAGCTTCTCGACCAGCACGAATGCTGCGATCGTCGCCACCCACAACAGGTTCATGACGCCGGCCACGAACAGTAGCGCCATGAGCAGCCAGCAGCAGCCCACGCAGAAGGTGCCATGCCGCGCGCCCATCAGCAGCGCGCCCCACGCCCCCTCGCGCCACTCGGTCGAGAAGAACCCGAGTGGCGAGCGGCAATGCGACAGGCACGCGCTCTTGAGCGGCAGCCACTGATAGACGCCGGCGGCCACCAGTAACCCGCCTCCGAGAATGGGGGTCGCGCTCGCCATGGCCGGCGAGAGCAGCGCAAAACGGTGGAGCGCCCACTGGGCGGTCGCCGCCGCCGCAGCGTACAGCATCCACACCAGCAGATAGCCCAGGGTGAAGACCGCGGCGGGGACCGCCGGCCGCCCCTCCAGCCGGCGCCGGCGGGAGACGCCGGCGAAGAGCAGAATCGTCGGAGCAGCGGAGGGAAGCATCATCGCCACCATCATCACCGCCCACATGCCGACGAGCCAACCAAGTCCCGGGTTGCCGCCGGGCATGCCGGGCATCGTTAGCACCATCCCGAGGCTCGCGGGCGAAACGGCTAGACGCACGACGTACGCCCACCCGAGCGCGGCGACGCCGAGCACCCCCGCGGCGACGACCGCGCGGTCACGCCGAAGCGTGGCCTCGAGCACGACTAGGCCTGGTTCGTCCAGGTGGACATGGCGTAGCTGGCGAAGCCGCCGGGATGCCGGAACCGGAGCGAGCCGTAATCGCAGAACATGGCGGCGGTCGTCGCGATGTTGCCGACGTTCCAGAAGAAGCCGCCGTTGGGGTAGACTATCTGCACGTCCTTTTCGGCCCCGGAGACGGCGTCGAGCATCGGAGTCTGCGCCAGCTCGAGCACGCCAGGGATGCGGAACGACGACTTGGTCCCGTTCACGGTCATCTCGATCGGGGCGCGCACCGGGCCGTCGAGCGAGGAGACCGTGCCGGCCAGCGCCTCGAACGGCATGCCTCCCGCACGGCCGCTCAGGATCGTCGCGACGGCGTCCGCCTGCGCGGGCGTCGCCCGCTCATCCACGAACAACGCCACGCTGCCGCCGCCCTGATGGATCGCCTTGGGGTACATGAACGCGATGACGTAGCGGACGCCCGCCAGCGGGACGTCGCCGAAATGCCCTTCCCTGACCTCGCCCCCGATCATCGCCTCGCAGGGGCCCTTGTCGGGATAGCCCGTGAACTGACAGTTGCAGCCCGGGCTGCAGTTGCAGGCCTCGATGTTGTGGACGGTAATGCGCCAGGGAGTGCGGAGACCCGGGGCGGGCCCGGGTTCTGAAACAGCAGTCGCCTGAGCCATGGGGCTCCTCCTGATTTGGAAGGCGGCCGGAAGGCGCCGGAACCCCCGGCGCCCGGAGCGGCCCAATATGTGACCGAGTACCGAAACCGGGAAGACGCGGGTTACACTTCCGCCGGTGACCGACCGCCTCTACTACACCGACGCCTACCTGACCGCGTTCGACGCCGTCGTGGTGGCCCGTGCCGACGGCGGGCGCCGCGTGTACCTCGACCGCACCGCCTTCTACCCGACGTCCGGCGGCCAGCCGTTCGACACCGGACGGCTCGGCGGCGCCGAGGTCATCGACGTCGTGGAGGAAGGCGACCGCATCGCCCACCTGCTCGCCTCGCCGGTCGAGGGCGACCGCCTGGACGGCCGCATCGACTGGCCGCGCCGGTTCGACCACATGCAGCAGCATACCGGCCAGCATCTCCTCTCGGCGGTGATCGCGGAGCGGTTCGGCCACGCGACGGTCAGCGTGCACTTCGGCCGGGAGAGCTCCACGCTCGATCTCGACACCGACACCCTGTCGCATGATCGCGTGGTGGAGGCCGAAGCTCTTGCTAACGCCGCGGTGACGGAGAACCGCCCCATCGGGGTGAGCTTCGAGTCCGCCGGCGCGACCACCGGGCTCCGGAAGGCCTCCGACCGCCAGGGTACGCTCCGGATCGTCACCATCGAGGGCGTGGACCGGAGCGCCTGCGGCGGCACCCATGTCCGCGCCACGGGCGAGATCGGGGCCATCCTCATCCGGAAAGTGGAACGGGTGAAGCAGCACGTGCGGCTCGAGTTCCTCTGCGGCGCCCGAGCGATTCGGCGCGCGCGGGCCGATACCGACCTGCTGGCGGGACTGGCGGCGGCCCAGTCGGCCGCGGCCGAGGAGCTGCCAGCGCTCCTCGAGGCCCAGCGGGCAGAGCTCAAGGCGGGCGCCGCGGCGCGGCGCGAGCTGGAGGAAGCGGTCGCGGGCTATCGGGCACGGGAGCTCCACGCCTCGCTCCCGCCCGACGCGCACGGCCGGCGCATCGCGGTGGTACGTGACGCTCACGGGCCGGTCGAGCGGCTCCGGGCCCTGGCCCAGGCGTTCAGCGGGCTGCCCGGCGGGGTATTCATCGGCGTGGGAGTCGAGCCGTGCGCATTGCTCGTGGCGGCGGCGGCGGATACGGAGATGGACGCTGGAAGCGTGCTCAAGGCCGCGCTGGAGGCGAGTGGAGGTCGTGGCGGAGGGAGCCCGCGGCTGGCACAGGGAAGCGTGAAGGATCCGGCGGCGCTCGACGCGGCGGTAGCGGCTGTTCTAGCCAGACTGGGATGAGCGCGCCCCCATCCTCCCGAGCGCAGCGCAGGATGACGAAGCCATGACTACCGGTAGAGCCGGCCGGCGTGCCGGATCCACCCGCCCTCGCGGCGGCCGTCGGGGTCGTGGTGGGTCCAGTGAATGACGCCGCCCCGGTCGTTCCATTCGTACTCCCCACGGAGCTCGACGGAGTCACCCGGCGTGACCGGGACCCGCGCCGCGAGATCGACGTTGTGCGCCACTAGCACGCTCATGCCGCCAGCCATCCGCACGATGAACCGCTGGTGGCGCGAGCCTTCCTGGTCATCAGGCAGCACCCGCAGCACGCGGCCGCCCGTTTCCACCTCCACGTTCGAGCTGTGCGTCCGGTACGCCTCCGCCACCGTACCGCCCAGCGGCGGCAGGGAAGGCGCTGCGGTCGGGACGGCGTCCCGGTTTGAGGCGCTCGAGCGCGATCGGAGGAGGTAGAGGGTCGCAAGGAGGAGGATGGTGAACCCGGCCTGCAGCAGCGGCCGGAGACGCCTATTCGTCACGTGGGGTGCTGGTGCCGCCCATGTGGGGCTCCAGCACGCCGCGGAGGTCCACTCCCTCGGCGCCCAGCAGCCGGAACAGCTCCCATTCGGCGGCGCGCGCCTGGCCGATGCGACGGCCGTTGTACATGAGCGAGATCACGAGGACGCCGTCCGGCCGGCCGAGGTACCCAGCGAGCGCGGCGACCTCCTCGAGGGTGCCGGTCTTCGCGTGCACCACCCCGCGCCCCATTCCCCCACGGAGCCGGCGCAGGGTGCCGGTGCCGTTGGCGGGCAGGAGCAGCGGGAACTGCTGGTTGCCCGGGAGCCGAGGGTAGCGCGCCAGATAGAGGACCTGAGTGAGCGGGCTGATCCGGTTAAGCTCGCTCAGGCCGCTGCCGTCCACCAGCGACACCCGCGCCGAGGGGCCCACCACCTGCCGGACGTGCTCGGTCACCAGGGCCGGACCGGTCGTCTGGCTGCCGGCGCCCCATTGGAGCATGAGCTCGGCGCCGATGTTGAGGCTCCGGCGGTTCACCTCGACAGCCACACTGTCGAACGGAGCCGATTCCACTTGGGCGAGTACGGACCCGGCCTGCGGCGCGAGCAGCACCGGTCCGCCCGGCATTACCCAGCGGATGCCGGCACGCTCGAGCGCGGCGGCCCAGACGGCAGCGAGCAAGCGCGACGGATCGTACGCCACCGCCGAGAAGCCGGCCGAGCGGCGATTGAGCCCGATCGTCCCGTTCAGCGTCCACCCGCCGTCCGCGCTGGGCGTGAGCCAGAGCCGTCCGCCGCGGCCGCTCACCGTGGTCGCCGCCATCCTGACCAGCCGCTCTACGCCGTCCGGGTACGCGCTGACGAGCGTCGGCGCCGCACCCGTCTCGCGGCCCGGCCGATAAGTGAGCGAGATGGTGTTTTCGTGGAGCGCGACAGGGCCGACCGGCGGGGCGTAGAGCTGGCCCTCGAAGTTCGCCGCCCAGACGGTGGGATAGTGGCTGGCGGCGGGACCGGTGCGGCTGGTGAGTGTGAGCGGCCCCTCCAGCTGGCGGACCCCGCGGGCCCGGAGCCGTCGGGCGAGCTCCCGGAGTGTGGGCCCGTTCCGGCCAGCGCGGTCGAGCGTCCAGTCGCCGCCCAGCTCGAGCGCCCAGGTGCCCTGCCACCGCCCCGACGAGGGATCGAGGACGCCGTCACCCACGACCCGTGTGCTCATGCGGGATGTCCCGCCCACCCGGGCGCGGGTGAATCCGGTGGTGAACACCTTGGCGGTGGACGCGGGGATGAGCGCGAGTTCGGGGCTCACGCTCCAGAGAATGCGGCCGTCCATTGTGCCGACCGCGACCCCCCATTCGCCGCGCCCGGTACGCTCCGCCGTGCGGCGATACCACGCATCGAGTGCCTCGTGCTCTTTGGGCGTGAGCTCCTGGGCGGCGAGGGCCGAGGCAGCCACGGTGCCGCAAATGAGCGCGGCAACCAACGTCCCCTTGAGACGACGGGCCATGAACGACTCGCGGTTGATGACGGCGAAGCGTTGCACCACGGACAGGAAACCGACGTCGCCCAAACGTGCAAGCGTCGAGCCATGGCTCAAGCTATTATGCGATAAGGTGTTAACTTGATACGCGAGGCCCTCGATCGGGCATTTCGCCAGACCCGGGGCGGCCCCGGTGTCAGCCTAGGCGGAGGATAGGCTGCCCGCCTCCAGGCATGCCCCTGGAACGCCATGCTCCAACCTGGGCTGGAGTCGAGCCACGCGCTAGCCCGCGCGGGGCGTGCGGCAGGACGTAATCGACTCGATCGAGCGGTGGGGGAAGGAGCTCATGCGGGGAGCGATGGACGCCGGGAGCGGGAGGCGGTCGCCGGCCGGACCTGACCGGCACCCGGATACGGAATGGCGGTCAGACGCCGTCGGCGGCTGGCTCCGAGAAGGTGGTCTGCGGCTGCGGCATGGTCGCCGGCTCGACCCGGGGCGGCGGTTCGTCGCGCTGCGCGGTGAGCTCGTCTCCCGCCACTCTCGCCTGCACCCGCTGCATGACCATCTGCGCCATGCTCGCCGCCAGACCGAACTCACGGAGATAGTGGTCGGTGGCCGCCTTCACCCCCATGACCCCCTTCAGCAACCAGGCGAGCTCGAGCGCACTCTCGACGTGCGTCGCGACCACGGCCTCGGCCGCCCGCGCGCCCGCCATGCGCGCGAGCTCCAGCGTGCGCTCGTGATAGCGCCGCCGATAGCGGTGGTGCTCCAGGACGAGATCGAGGCGCAAACGGCTCCAACCCGTCAAGACCGGCAACTCCTGCTGCCGCGGGATTGCCTTGAGGTCCAAGGCGGTGAGCGTGCGCGACCGCACTACCTCGTGCATCGCTTCGGGCACCGCGGTCACGCGAAAATAGAGATCCAGCCCGCCGAGCACCGGGATCCGCGGCGCGAACTCACTGACGAACTGGACCGCCTGCCGGGTATGGGTGTCGATCAGCGCCTCCCAGCTCGCCGCGTACGCAACGCGCACCGCAAGGTGCAGGGCGTCGGGAATCCGTCGCAGCGACATCTGGCTGGGTACCGTCATGAAGACGACTCCGTGAGCAATATCCAGTCCTCAATGACGCAGGCCACCAGCGCCCGGCAGACGAGCGCAACGCCCCGGCGCTCGCTGACGGCTCGCGCGCAAAGCGCACAGGTTGTGGCAGAGGCCACGGCTCAGCGCGGTGGCGCGGGGCGGTGACGGGCATGACGGTCCTCCCAGAGGCGCAGCGACTCCAGCGAGAGACCCTCGAGCTCGAGCGCCACCGACCGGGCGGCAGTCAGCGCGGTTTCGACGTCATCGGTCCCGGGCGGGCCTGGCTCCCGGCCTCGCAGCTCAGCGACGCCGACCAGCACGGTGAGCTGGTTGTTGACCCGGTCCTGCAGCATCGCGCGCAGCTTTCGGATCAGTCGCGCTCGCTCGAGCCGCGAATGCCGCCGTACCGCCCAGATCAGGAATCCCTGCAGCCAAACGAGGAAGGTCAGCGCCGGCGTCCAGGTGTCCCCCATGTGCGTCAGGGTGAGGACCAGAGCGAGCAGCACGCCGGCCGCCGTGAGGAGCAGCTCGAGATGCTCGGCGATCCTTCCGTGGAGGACATCATGCAGCTTGGTGGGCGGGAGCAGTTCGACCTCCAGACAATTGGCTAGAGGGGTCCTGCTTCAATCTTGGCGGAAGCACGCACCCCGTCCATTGCCAGGATCTCGACACCGACAAGAAAATGACCCCGCCTCGTGCAAGACTTGGCGGGGTCGTCGTGGCGCCGGTGCTTACGCGGCCAGATCGCGCAGTTTATCGCCGTGCTGCTCGCGCAGCTGGCGGAGCGCCCGATCGCGAAGCTGGCGAATCCGCTCGCGGGTCACACCCATCATCCGCCCGATCTCCTCGAGCGTGCGAGTCGTCCCGTCGTCCAGACCGAAGTAGAGCCGCAGCACCTTCGCGTCACGGGCCGGCAGCGCCGCGAGCGCGGCGTCGAGGTCGGTCGTCTGGCTGTTGGCCATGGTGGTCGCGTCGGTCCCTTCCTGCGTGAGGGGCACGAACCGCTCCATCCGGCCACGCTCCTCCGCCTCGCGGGCAGGATGATCGAGCCGCATCGCCTCGATGTGGAGCGCGCTGAGCGCACGCACCGCGTCGCGGGTGAGACCGGTAGCCTTGACCAGCTCCTCGGTGGTGGGGGCCCGGCCGAGCTGCTCGGTGAGCAGCGCCGTCGCCCGGCCGAGCCGGTTCAGATCGGCGGTCCGGTTGAGCGGCACCCGCACCGGCCGACCATGGCGCGCGATCGCCGCCTGGATGGCCTGCCGGATCCACCACACGGCATACGAAATGAACTTGACACCCCGATCGGGATCGAACTTCCGGGCCGCCGTCATCAAGCCGAGGTTGCCCTCGCCGATGAGATCCATCAGTGGGACGCCACGGTTCTGGAATTTCTTGGCCACCGATACCACAAAGCGCACGTTGTGCCGGGCCAGCTTCTCCTGCGCCTCCACGTCACCGCGGAACGCACGACGCGCCAGCGCCGTTTCCTCCGCCACGGTAAGCAGAGGAATCCGGCTGATCTCCTGGAGATAGAAGTCCAGGCTCTCGCGCCCTTCGTCGGCCGCCCGGGGGAGCGGCGTGGCCCGAGGACGCGCCGTCCGGCGGGTCCGCTTCTTCGTAGCAGGCACTTGAAAACTCCTATCTATCGCCAGAGCAATGACTTAGGTATTCGTAAGGGGCGGCCGACCAAACCCACGCTACCTCCGCTTGATGAGCGACGGGCTCGGACCGTTGCAGGCTCATATCGAACACCCGACCAGGCCCTCAGGTTCCCCCCGTCCCGCGCCGCTTGGTGTGCCGCGTCGGCTCCGCCTCGAGGGGGTCGTCGGGCCAGTGGTGCCTGGGATACCGGCCCTTCAGGTCCTTCCTCACTTCGAAGTAGGTGGTTCGCCAGAAGCCCGCGAGGTCACGTGTCACCTGGACGGGCCGCCGGGCTGGCGACAGGAGGTGGAGAGTGAGCGGCACGCGGCCGCGCCCCACCGCCGGGGTCTCGCGCAACCCGAACAGCTCCTGCAGTCTCACGGCGAGCACCGGCGCCGCCGGGTCCGTGTAGTCCACGAGGATGCGCGAGCCGCTCGGCACCTGGACGTGCGTCGGGGCCCAGTCATCGAGCGCAGCGCGCCGGTCCCACGGGATCCGGTCGAGCAGCAGTTCCCCGAGATCGATGCGCCCCAGGTCGTCGAGGCGCCGCAGCCCGCCAACTCTCGATCCCAGCCATGCGTCGAGATCCGCGGCAAGTGCCTCGTCTGAAACGTCCGGCCAATCGGCATCCAGCCGGTGGAGAAAGGCGAGTCGGGCACGCGTACGCCTGCCCGACTCGCTCCACGGCAGACGATCCACCCCCTCCCGGCGGACACGTTCGATCAGAACCCGGGCCACCGCGTCGGAATCGGGGTCCCGCAGCGTCGTCTCCTTCAGCACCAGGGCCCCGAGCCGCCTGCGGCGCCGGGCGATCACCGCTCGGGTGGCGTCGTCCCAGGCCAGGATATCCTCGGCCACGATCTCGTCGGCGAAATGTGTCTCGATCTCCTCCAATGTGAGCGCCGCGGCCAGGAAGATCCCGCTTTCCGGCCGACGCCCATCGAGCTCGGCCGCCACCAGGTACTCCTCGCGCGTCAGCGCCTGCGGCTGGAGCGACGCCCCCTGGCCGTTACGCAACAGGAACCGTCCACCCACTCCCGGCCGGTGCTGGGCGATCCGGTCTGGGTAGGCGAACGCCAATAGGAGGCCGGGTGACACGGCCGCAGTCCCGCCAGCCTGTGCCGGGCCCCTCCCCGCGTCACGGCATGCCCGCACCTCGGCACGGACTCGGCGCAACGCCTCGCGATCGACGTCAGCGCGCCGCACCGCCCCCCGAAGGATGTCGAGCCGGAGCCCGAGATCGGCCTCGAACGGGTTCTCGTGGCGGCGCAGAATGTCACGCTCGGTGAGAAGCGCGGCGAGCTCGCAAGCGAGGGCCTCCGCGCCGAGCGAGCGGCCGCGCACCACCATGTGGGCGAGCCGCGGATGGAGCGAGAAACGGGTGAGCCTCCTGCCGTGCGGCGTTATGCGCCCGCCCTTGTCCAGCGCGCCGAGCTCGGCGAGCAGCGCACGGGCCTCGGCGACGGCCGCGTCGGGGGGCGGATCGAGCCACGCGAGCTCTCCAGCATCGGGCACGCCCGCCGCAGCCAGGTTGAGCGCCAGCGGCGCGAGATCGGCCTCGAGAATCTCGGGGGAGCTCCGAGGCAGGAGTGCCGCGTCCTCCGGCGCAGACCAGAGACGGTAGCAGACGCCCGGCCCCTGCCGCCCCGCACGACCCCGCCGCTGGTCCGCCGAGGCACGGGAAACGCGGACGGTAGCGAGCCGAGTCATGCCGCTCCGGGGCGAGTACCGCGGCACCCGGGCCAGGCCGCCGTCCACCACCACGCACACGCCATCGATCGTAAGGCTGGTCTCCGCAATGGAGCTGGCCAGCACGACCTTGCGCCGTCCCGGCGGGCTGGCCCGGATGGCGCGGTCCTGCAGGTCCTCGGACAGGGTGCCGTGCAGCGGGATCACGTCCGCCGGTGCGCCCTCGAGCAGCGCCTGCGTCCGTCGGATCTCCCCCGCCCCCGGCAGGAAGGCCAGCACGTCACCCTGCTCTTCGTCAAGCGCGCTGCGCACGACCGATGCGACGGCCGCCTCCACCCGGGTACCCGCGCGCGGCGGAACGTATCGCGTGACCACGGGATAGCTCCGCCCTTCGCTGGTGACGATGGGCGCGCCGCCCAGCAGCGCGGCGACCGGGCCCCCGTCGAGCGTGGCGGACATGACCAGGATGCGGAGATCGTCCCGCAGAACCGTCCGGCTCTGGAGCGTGAGGGCAAGGCCCAGATCGGCATGGATGCTTCGCTCGTGGAATTCGTCGAAGATGACCAGGGCTGCAGCTTCGAGGGCCGGATCGGCCTGGAGCATCCGGGTGAGCACCCCCTCGGTCACCACCTCCACCCGGGTACCCGGCCCCACCCGCGTCTCGTGTCGAATGCGGTAGCCG
Organism: Gemmatimonadales bacterium; assembly: GCA_036769285.1. GTDB lineage: Bacteria > Gemmatimonadota > Gemmatimonadetes > Gemmatimonadales > GWC2-71-9 > CAVVWJ01. Next base: position 14,192 of record DAIPLK010000018.1, read on the forward strand.
ACGGTGCCACCGGGCTGCTCGCCGAGCGTCTGCGCCATCCGATGTGCGGCCGCGCGCGCGGCCAGGCGCCGCGGCTCGAGCATCACGATTCGGCGTCCCCCGAGCCAGAGCTCCTCGAGCAGGGCGAGCGGAACGCGGGTCGTCTTTCCCGCCCCGGGCGGGGCCTGAAGCACGGCCGCCCCGGTCGTCCGGAGCGCGTCGCGCAGCGCGGGGAGGACCGGCTCGATCGGCAGAGGATGCGGGGTGGCGGTCATCAGCGTGAAGAATAGCAAAGGGCGGGAACCCGCTCCCGGATGAGAGCGTTCCCAAGATGAGGATGACGATGAGCATGACACGGAGAGTGCTGATGACGTGCGATTACAACGGATGGAACGACGCGCCGGAAGCCGAGCGCGAGTGGTTCGACCAGCACCCGGAGATCTGGGGTGGGGCTCGGCGGGACCAGGACGATCATCCGCTTCGGGCGGGGCCGGCGCCGGCGCGGAGCCCGCGCCGGGTGCGCAGGCGGCGGGAGTCACCCTGAGCAACACGAAGGGGGCATGACCTGGGTCATGTCCCCTTCATCTCGTTCGGGGTCCCTCGGCTGACAACGGAGGTGGGCGTGGAGAAGAAGCCGGCTAAGCCCGGGGCTCGGCGGGCTTCCGTCTTACCACTCGCTCTTGACCACCTTCTTCTTCCGCTTCCGCCGCACCGCCGCCGCCGTCTTGATCGCCCGCGCCTCGCTCGGCTTCACATAGTGGCGTCGCCGGCGGAGCTCGCCGAACAGTCCGGACTTCTGCAGCTTCCGCTTGAACAGCTTGAGCGCGCGCTCAAGGCTGTCCTCTTCGCGCAGCCTCACCTCGGTCATGGAACCGCCCTTCTGGAAGTAGAAGGGGGCCGGCGCCAACGCCAGCCCCCTTTGAACCACGTCGGTTGTCGGACGGCGCGCCGCTGTCCGAGATACGAAAAATCTACACCGCCGCCGAAGCGGGAGCAAGTGGTGACCGGGCTCACGGGAACGCCCCGCGCATTCCGCTACCTTTGCGGTCCACCTCATCACTCTTCTTTCCCCAGGAGGAACTCGTGGTTCAACGATCCACCAGCGGCGGGCGCACCGGGATCTCCCCGCGACCCCGCATCGGGCAGCGCGCCCCCGAGCTCCAGGCGTACGGTACGATCACGCGGCTGCCGATCGGGCTCGCCGAATCGGTCTGCCGGGACAGCGTGGAGGCGCTCAACCAGACGCTCGCCGACACGATGTCGCTGCGCGATCTCTACAAGAAGGCCCACTGGCAGGTGGCCGGGCACACGTTCTATCAGCTCCACCTGATGTTCGACAAGCACTACGGGGAGCAGGCGGGCCTGGTGGACGTCATCGCCGAGCGGATCCAGCTCCTCGGCGGCATCAGCCTGGCGATGGGCGCCGATGTGGCGGAGGAGACCCGGATCCCGCGCCCGCCGCGCGGCCGTGAGGAGGTGCCGGTGCAGCTCTCCCGGCTGCTCGAGGCCCATGAGCTGATCCTGGAACAGGCGCGCGAGGCGGCGAGGGCGGCCGACGAGGCGGGGGACGACGGCACCAACGATCTGCTGGTCAGCGACGTGATCCGGACGAACGAGATGCAGGTCTGGTTCGTGGCCGAGCACCTGGTGGACGCGCCGGTGGTCGAAGCGGTGTAGCCGGCGGTCAGTGGCGGATGAGGCCCATCACCACCTCGATCACGATGAGAAGGATGATGATGACCTCCAGCATGTTTCCGCGGGCGGTCTGGGCCTCGTCGTTCAGCATGGCGTAGGTGTCGCGGAAGATCTGCAGCTTGCGCGCGAGCCCCAGGCGCCAGGCGTCCTCGCGGAACAGCGCGAGGGCTGCCTGATAGATGCGCGCCAGATAGACGTCGTTGGTCACCTTGAGGCCGTTCTCCACGCGCTCCACCACCTCGGTGGTGTCGGCGACGAGCGTGTGGAGTCCCGCAAGCACGTGCTCGAAGCGGCGAACGAGCAGCGCCGCGGGGCCGCGGCGAGCGAGCGAGGCGCGGTCGTAGAGCTGCGGCAGCTCCGCGTCCAGGTAGGCGTCGTACACCCGGAGCTCGAGCAGCTGGGCGTTGGCGAACTCGAGGAGGAACTCCACGTCCTGGTCGCCGGGCTGCGGCTCGACCACCAGCGCCGCGTCCCAGCTCAGCACGGTGAGATCCTGTTCGGTGTAGCTGAACCGGCGGGAGAGCAGATACTTGCGGGCGTCTTCGGTGAGGGGACGCGACTCGCCGAGCAGCAGCTCGGCCAGGACGGTGTCGTCCAGCACGGAAGGCGTCACCGGACCACCGGCGGCGTCCCGGAGGCCGGTCAGCCGGCAGATCGTGTAATCCTCTGCCACCGGCGCTATCGCGGGCCGGACGATGGCGGCCTGGAGCTGGGAGGTCAGGAGCGCGAGGGATGGGCCGAACACCCCGGCGAGATCGGCCCGGTCGAGCAACCGCGTCAGGGCCACCAGCTCCGGCCAGGAGGCGCCGTCGGACAGCGCGACCCTGAGTCGCAGCGAGATCACCCCGAAGTCGTAGCAGCAGGCGCTCATCTCGGCGCGGGGCGCGCTGCCGTCCCCGGGCAGCCGCACCGGCCCGAGCGCCAGAGTGAGGGGCGGCTGCGCGATCACCAGCGCCTTGGCCTCGCCGCGGGTGGGCCGGGTGCGCCCGGTTGTTTGGCCCTCCATGAGCCGGGCGGCGCGCTCCAGGTCGAGCGCGTAGCCCACGTCGTACAGCCGGTAGGTGACGATCGCACCGGCGACGCGGAGCGCCGAGGTTCCGCCGTGCAGTGCGGGGTCGGGCAGAAGCGTGGCCATCGTAGGACCTAAGATAGCTCCGCCCGCCCCGCGGAGGGGCTACGCCGTGGAGCCCTCGTCCTCCTCGTCCCGCAGCGCCGCCACCGCCGCGCTCACCTCGCACGCCAACGTCCGCTCCCGCCGCATCGTCTCCACCAGCGCCTCCGCCTGCTTGATCTGGAAGGTGAGCGCGCCCGACCGCTCGATCACATGCTCCACCACGGCCCGCTGGGCCTGGAGCGACTCCACGGTGGAGCGGACCTCGAGCGCGAGGGCCTCGGCCCGCGCCAGACGCTGCTCGCTGCGCTCGACCTGCCGGCGGCGCGCTTCGAAGCCGTGCAAGGCCCCCTCCGCCGACTTGAGCTGCGCGTGGGTGTCCTGAAGGAGCTGGTGAGTCTCCTCGATCTCCCGCCGCGACGCGCCGATCGTCTGCGCCTGCTCGACCGACCGCTCGGCCAGATCGAACACGTGCTTCACCTGGGCCTCGAGGGCGTCCACCGCGCCCTGCCGCGCCAAGGTCTGCTCCAGCCCGCGCGCCGCCTCCGCCTGCGCCGACTCCCACTGCGCGAGCAGGCTCTCGAAATGGTTGAGCTGGCGGTCGATCGACCGAAGCGCCGTGGCACGCGACTCGAGATCGCCCGACAGGCGGTCGAGCCCGCCCGCCTGCGTGTCCGCCTTCTGCAGCATCGTGCCGATGCGCTGGGAGAGCTCCTCGAGCCGCTGGGCGGTGTCCGCCGACTCCTGCCGAAGCGCGGAGGCGCGCGTCAGGTGCTCGGAGGCCTTGTCGAGGGCACCCTGCCGTTGCTCGAGCTCCTGGCCGAGCAGCCGGATCCGCTCCTCGAGCTCATCGAGCTGGGCGGTGCGGCCCTCGAGCGCGCGGACGGAGCCTTCCACCGTATCCGTACGGCGCTCGGCCGCAGCCACCGAGGCCACCACCTCGGCGATCGTGTCGGAGACCCGGTGCGCCTCCTCCGCCTCGGCCGCAAGCTGGCTGAAGCGGCCCTCGGCGCCATCCATTCGCGCGCGGAGCCCGTCCGCCCGGTCCTTGAGCTCGGCGCTCAGCGTGCCGAGGTCGGCCAGGCGACGGTGGACCTCCTCCACCAGGGTCCGGCGCGCCTCGATGTCGCTCATGGCAGTGCGCACGTGCTCGACCTCCGACCGGATTCGTTCGACCGCCGGCTCCATCGCGCGCAGCTCCTTCACCTGGGCCTCGACCTTCCGGGTCCAGTCGTCGGTGGTGGTGAGCCACGCCTGCGTCTCGGCGTGACTCTCGCGCACGCGCGCCAGCTCGCCCTGCGCGAGTCGCAGCTGCTCGAGCCCATCAGCCAGCATCTCGTGGGTGCCCTGGAGCGAGGCCAGCTGCCGCACCGCCTCGTCCAGCCGGGGCTTGAGCGTGTCGATCCGCTGCATACGTTCGGCGGTATCGCCGGCCAGCGTCTCGAGCCGCTCGGCGTTCTCGCGCATGGTGCCGATCCGCCGGGCCTCGTCCGACATCCGCGCCAACTCCTCCGACAGCGCGGACGACTGCTCCGCGAGCGTGCGCACCTGGGCCTGGACTGCCGCGGCGCCCTGGCTCGCGGCGTCGAGCACGGCGAACCGCGCCTCGCACTCCTTGACCGCGCCGCGCAGGTCGGCCACGCGCTCGCTCACCGCGTGGAGCCCGCGGTTCTCCAGCTCGAAACCCTCGCTGCTCTTCCGCATCTGCTCGCGCAGGTCGGCCAACGCCTGCCGTGCGGCCTGCTGCGCCGCCGCCGCCTCCTGCTGAGCGGTCTGGAGCTCCTCGGACCGGGCCATCACCTTCACATGGAGCGCCTGGACATCGGCGATCTTGGCCTCGATGGCCCCGAACCGCCGGATCTGCTCCTCCTGGCGCCGGAGCCAAGTGTCGAGCTCGCGGTCGAGCACGGTCAGCTTGCTGATCTGACCGGCCGCGCGGTCCACTGCCTCGCGCTGCTGCTCGAGCGTCGTGGTCTTCTGGGCGAGGTGCTCGGCGAGCGACTTCACCACCGCCAGCTGGTGCTGCACGCCCGGGATCGCCTCGGTGGCCTGGGTCAGCGGGTCGAGCGAGCGCTCCACGACCTGCAGCCGCCGCTCGGTCTCCTCGAGCCGGCCGGCCGCGGCCTGGTGCTCCTGATCGATCGTTTCGAGGCGGGACGTGGTATGGCGATGGGCACGGAGGGCGTCGTCGTGCTGTGCCCGAATCCGGCCAACGCCCTCCGACATCTCGGCAATCTGCCCGCGCAGCCCCTCTGCCTCGCTGCGGAGTTCCGCCACCGGTCCCTGCAGGCTCAGCATTCGCTCGACGTCGTCGCGGAGCTGGAGGGCGGTCTCGACCTTGGTGCCAAGGTCGCCCAGGCGGCCCTGGATCCGGTCGATGTCCTCACCGGCATTGGTAAGCCGCTCTGCCTGCTGCTCGGCGGCCGCCAGCCGTGCGCCCAGCGCCTCGAGCCCTTCCACCTGCCGCTCCACGGCGGCGCAGCGCTCCCGCAGGGTGTCCAGCTCGGCCGCCCGTTCCATGACCGGCGCCAGCAGCCGAAGCTGCTCGGCGGCGGCCTCCGCGCGGGCGACGAGGGCTTCCAGCTTGGCGGAGACATTCCTTCCGCTCTCGTCGACGGCGACCACGGAATCGTCGTTGCGGCGGCGGCCTTTCAGAAACGTGACCATGGTTCACTCCCAATGAAGAGCGCGGAGGCTGCGAATCGGGTCGGAATGCGCGCGGTGATGAGGATCTTGACACGAGGCGGACCACTCCATGGTCTGCAACGCGTGTGCCTGCGGCCGGCACCCGGATCATGAGGAAGGGTGGGCCCGCCGACGTGATTCGCAACCGACTGCGGTCACGGAGGATGGCAGCCGCATGCCGGAAGTCGCGCGGGTTGGCGCCACTGGGGCGGACGAGCTCAGCATCGCGGGCTGCGCGGGTTGTGGCAGGTCGCGGGAGAACCGCCGAGGCCCGGGGCGCAGGCGCCGGGCCTGACTGCGTGGTCCGGGGTATATTGCACGCCTCTCATCCTGGAACGGTCTTCGTGCGCATGCGCTGCCACCGTCGCGCGCCCATCTGGGCGCTCGCCCTCCTCGTCGCGCCGGGTGGCCTCCGGGCCCAGACCTCGCCCGATGATCGGGCGGCGCGAGCCGTGTTCGCCGAGCTGATCGGCATCAACACGACGCACGACCACGGGAGTACCACGCCAGCCGCACGCGCCGTGGCGCGCCGGCTCCTGGCGGCGGGATTCCCGGCGAACGACGTGGTGATCGGGGGGCCGCACCCGGCGCGGCAGAACCTCGTCGCCCGGCTCCGGGGGAGCGGCGCCCGGAAGCCGATCCTGCTGCTGGCGCATCTCGACGTGGTCGAGGCGCGCCGGGAGGACTGGTCGCTCGATCCGTTCACGCTCACGGAAAGAGACGGCTACTTCTACGGCCGCGGCACCAGCGACATCAAGGACATGGCGGCCATCTTCGTCCAGACGCTGATCCGGCTCAAGCGGGAGAAGGCGCCGCTGGACCGCGACGTCATCCTGGCACTCACGGCCGACGAGGAGGGGGGCGACGACAACGGGGTGCAGTGGCTGCTGGCGAATCGGCGGCCGCTGATCGATGCAGCCTATGTCATCAACGGCGACGGCGGGGATCCGTGGATGCGCGACGGCCGGCTCTATGCGCGGAACGTGCAGGCGGCTGAAAAGGTCTATATGGACGTGCGGCTCGAAGTGCGGAATGCAGGAGGGCACAGCTCGATGCCGGTGAAGGAGAATGCGATCTACCGGCTGAGCGCCGCCCTATCGCGGCTGAGCGCCCACGAGTTCCCGGCGCGACTCAACGAGATCACCCGTGCCTATTTCAGCCGCGCCGCCGCGTCGGAGACGGACACCATCGCCGCCCGAATGCGGATGGTCGGCGAAACCGGCGATACGGCCGCCATGCGGCGGCTCGCCGCCGGCTCGGTGTGGCTCAACGCCGTGCTCCGCACGACCTGCGTGGCCACCCGGCTCGAGGGCGGCCACGCCGACAACGCGCTGCCCCAGCTGGCGGCGGCCACCGTCAACTGCCGCCTGCTCCCCGATGAGCGCCCCGAGGACGTCGTGGAGACGATCCGGCACGTCGTGGCGGACACCCTGGTGCGGGTGACGGTAAGCCAGGAACCGGTGCCGTCGCCGCCGTCGCCGCTGGTGCCGGAGGTGCTCGAGCCGGTGGACAGCATCACGGCGGCGATGTGGCCGGGCGCCGCAGTGGTCCCGAGCATGGAGACGGGCGCGACGGACGGGCTATTCCTCCGGAACGCCGGCATTCCGGTCTACGGCGTGAGCGGCGTGGCGCTCGAGGTGGACGACATGCGCGCCCACGGTCAGGACGAGCGGATCCAGGTGGAAGCGTTCTACCAGGGACTGGAGTTCACGACTCGGCTGGTGCGGGCACTGGCCGCGGCGAAATAGCGAGCGCCACGGAGTCACCCTGAACGGAGTGAAGGGGGCATGACCCGACGCATGCCCCCTTCGCTGCGCTCAGGGTGACTCCTCAGCGCACGCGCTCCCCGCCTTTCATGACGAGCCGCACGCGCCGCAGCGCCGTTATGTCCCGCGTCGGGTCGCCCTCGACGGCCACCAGGTCGGCCTGCAGGCCAGGGGCCACCCGGCCGACCCGCGACTCGAGATGGAAGGTCTTCGCATTGCCGCTCGTCGCCGCGCGGAGCGCGGCCAGCGGCGTCATCCCGTACTCGACCATCAGCTCCAGCTCGCGCACGTTGTCGCCATGCGGGTAGACGCCGACGTCGCCGCCGAAGCAGATCGTCACTCCGGCGTCGAGCGCGGCGCGGAAGCTGGCGCGCTTGGCGACGAGCGCGGGAACCGGTACGTCGCGCCCCTTCATCCAGCCGTCGAAGTAGGTGGCGTACGCTTCCGCCGCGGCGAGGGTGGGGCATAGGGCGACGCCGCGCTGGCGCATGAGCCGGAAGACGTCCGCGGTTCCCTGGTCGCCGTGCTCGATGGTCTCGACGCCGGCCAGCGCCGCTCGGCGCATCCCTTCGGGCGTCATCGCGTGGGCGGCGACCGGGCGTCCTGCACCGCGCGCCGCCGCAACCAGCACCTCGAGCTCGTGCTGGGTGAAGGTGGGGCGGAGCTCGCCGCCCGGACCCCACCCGAAGTCGGCGTAGACCTTGATCCAGTCGGCGCCACGGCCGATCTGGCTCCGCACCACCCGGACGATCGCCTCGTCGCCGTCGGCTTCCTCGGCGCCCTGCGGAGGATCGAAGGCGTACCGGCTGCGCGAGGGGGCGTAGCTCCCCGTAGCCACGATCGCGCGGGTGACCGCGAGGAGCCGCGGGCCGGGAACGATGCCCTGCTCGATGGCCCGGCGGAGCTGTACGTCGTTGTCGAGGGCGCCCTCGGTGCCGAGGTCCCGCTCGGTGGTCACGCCGGAGCGAAGCGTGGCCGCGGCGTGCGCCACCGCGCGGGCCATCCGGAGGCCGAGCGGCTCCTTGAGCACCTGATCGTCCCACAGCGTCTCGTTGTAGGGGTGCAGGAAGAGGTGGGAGTGGCCCTCAATGAGGCCGGGCATGAGCGTGGTCCCTGCGAGCACGATGCGCTCCGTGCCGGCGGGCGGAGCGACGGTCGCCTCCGGCCCAACCGCCTCGATTCGCTGGCCGCGCACCAGCACGATCCAGCCGGGCTGCGGCGCATCGGCGACCCCGTCCCACACCGCGTCGGGCGCGAGGACCGAGCTGCGCGAACCGGGGGCGGCGGACTCTTGGGCCGTCACACTCCCGGCGGCGAGAGACGACGCGATGAGGGCGAGGGCGGGGGCCACGCGAGCAGCGCAGAGGCGCACAGGCACCACCTTTCGGGAGCTGGCCGAGAAAACGACACCCATGGTTGACATTGACGTATGTAAGGACAACTTTACAATCGAATCCCGACTACCGCACAATCTTGACGCTCCTCCCGCCGGGCGGTAACGTCGCACCCTGATCGTCCCCTCCGCTGACGCATAGCTCTCCTGTCTCCCCTGCCGGTCGGTTCGGCCGGAGAGATGCTGTTCAGTCCCCTACTGACGGAGGTAGCACATGGACGCACTCGTAGCACTGGGACTCAGCATCGGCATCCTCATCGCGGGGTGGACCTTTGTCGCACTGGGACCCGGCGCGTTGCCGGTGTGGGCGGGAATCATCGCCTGGGGCTGCTTCTTCGCCGCAGGCGGGAAGACGCAGGGTCTGATGAAGACGATCGCCTCGAATCTGAGCGGGGTGCTCTGGGCGTTCCTGGCGCTCACCGCTTCGGCTCGCTTCGGCGGCGGCGTGCCCGTGCTGTCGGTGCTGGTCGGGATCGCGGCGCTCTTCATGGTGCTCCAGGCCAAGATCCCCGCGCTCAGCTTCATCCCCGGCGCCTTCCTGGGCGCGGCCACCGCGGTCAGCGTCGTGGTGGGCGCCAGCGGGGACTGGGTGAAGACCATCATCGCGCTGGTGGCAGGCGCCGTGCTCGGCTACGTGTCGGAAATCCTGGCCGGAGCGCTCACGAAGAAGTCGGCGTAGTCTCACCGAACGGCCATCCAGTTCTGCCGACGCGCGGTCACGGGCCAGTCCCGGGACCGCGCGTTTGTCATTCCGAGCGCGGGACCCTTCCCTGCACCAGCCGCACCCGGATTCCGCCATTCTCCGTGGTGAACCGTGTGGTGAGCGACAGCCCGGTCTGGCGCTCGAGCTCAGCGTGCGCCGACAGGAACGCCAGCTCCCAGCCCTGGCAGCGCCGGCGCACGACGTTGCCGAGTTGGGCGTAGAGGTCACGGAGCCGGCGCCGCTCGCCCACGCGGACGCCATACGGCGGGTTGGTGACGATCCATCCGGGGCCCAGCGGCGGCTCGATGGCGGAGATCGCCGCGCGGCGCCATTCGATGTCCAAGGCGACGCCGGCCCGCTCGGCGTTGGCCGCGGCGGCGGCGACCGCGCCCGCGTCGCGGTCGGAGCCGAGGATCGGGGCCGGAGCGCGTGACAGCATCCGCGCGCGCGCGCGGGCGAGCACGTCGCTCCACGCGGATGCATCGTGACCCGGCCAGCGCTCGAACGCGAAGCCGCGACCGAGCCCCGGCGGAACGTGTCGCGCCAGCAGCGCCGCCTCGATCGGGATGGTGCCCGAGCCGCACATCGGATCCACGAGCGGCGCGGTCCCGGGCCATCCGGCGCCGGCGAGCATGGCCGCGGCGAGCGATTCGCGCAGGGGGGCCTTGGCAGCGGCGAGGCGATACCCCCTCCGATGGAGCAGGTCGCCCGACGCATCCGCGCTCACGGTGCATTCGTCCCGAAACAGGCGGACGACGAACTGCTGCGGCGGCTCGTCCCTGGCCGGCGTGCCACGCATCCGGGCGGTCACGACCGCCATGAGCCGCTCCGCGATCGCATCCTGGTGATAGAGACGCGATTTGCGGGAGGTCACCCGAAACTCCACCGCGCGGCCCGGCACCACGAACTGCCCCCACGGAAGCCGCGCGGCGTGTCGCTCGAGGTCGTGGAACGCGGCGGCGTGGAATCCTCCGAGGCGAACCAGCACACGCGAGGCGACCCGGAGGTGCAGGTTGGCGGCGTAGAGGCCCCGGAGATCGGTCCGGAAGGCCACGCCCCCGGGCTCGGGCTCGTCGAGCTCGAGCGGGTACATCGCCCCCAGCGCCCGCAGCTCGTCGCCCACCAGCGGCTCGAGCCCCGGCGCGGCGACGGCGAAGCAGCCCAGGGTCTCGCGCGGTTCCGGCATGCCGGCAATGTACGCGCGGGATGACGGCGGCCGTGAGGCCCGCGCTACAGCACGCGCGCGAGGTGGCTCGCCCCCCACTCCCTCAGCCGCTCGTGCCAGGGGCGCGCGCGAAATTCGGCAAGGTCGATCTCGCGCGCGTAGCCCAGATCCGCCAGGAAGAGGGAGTCCATCGCCGCGCCGAGCCGGCGGTCATGCACCAGGAGCGACACTTCGTTGTTGAGCGCGAGCGAGCGGTTGTCGAAGTTCAAGGTACCGATGATGGCCCAGACGCCGTCGACCACGAGCGTCTTGGCATGCATCATCGTCGGCTGGTACTCGTAGATCCGCACTCCCGCCCCCAGCAGCTCGGCATAGTACGAGCGGCCAGCGAGCCGCGTAAGGCTGACGTCGGTTTCCCGGCTGTTGGTGAGCACGCGTACGTCGGTGCCGCGCGTTGCCGCCTGGGCGAGCAGGCGGCGGAAGCTCGCGTTGGGGAGGAAGTAGCTGTTCGCGATGTAGAGCGTTCGGCGGGCGCCGACGATCGAGAGCGCCAGCGCGCGCTCGGCCGGTGAGGTGCCGGATGACGGGACGCTGTGCAGGAGCCCGGCCGCCTGCGTGCCCGCGCCCGCCCCGGACGCCGCGGGAAAGAGGCGATCGCCCATGACCAGCTCGCCCGTGGCCTCCGCCCATTCCTCCGCGAATGCCGCCTGGAGCTGGAGCACCGCGGGACCGGCGAAGCGAACGTTGGTGTCCCGCCACTGCCCCGGCCGCCGGCCGCCGCCGAGCCACTTGTCGTCGAAGCCGAAGCCGCCGGTATAGCCGATCCGACCATCGATGACGATGGCACGGGTGTGCGACCGGTGGCTCACCCGATCGAGCTCCCACCACCGGAACGGCCGGAACGCCGCGACGTGCACGCCGGCCTCGTGCAGCGCACGCTCGAACCGGTCCGGGAGCGGATCGGCCCCGAACGCATCGAACAGGAAGTAGACGAGCACGCCGGACCGGGCGCGCTCCAACAGGATGGCCACCACGGAGTCCGCCACGACCCCGGCCTTGCCGTAGTACGCCTGGACCGTGATGGACCGGCGCGCGCTGCGCAGGTCCGCGAAGAGAGGCGGAAAGGTCCCGTTGCCGTTGTTGAGCAGCGCGACGGCATTGGACGGGATGACGGGGGTTTCGGAAAGCGCGGCGACCGTCTCGAGGAATCGCGGATCACTCACGGCCGGCGGCCCGGCGGGGTCGTCATGCGCCACCACGACCTGAAGCGGTGCGACGCGAAGGATGTGCGTCACACCGAGCCACAGCAGAATGGCAACCGCGATCAGCGTGACCGCCGTGAGGCCCGGCCGCCCGACCGGCGCGCCCCTCGGGCCCGCCGCCCGGCTCATTGACCCGCCGGCACCGTCAGCAGGGGACCGGCGGCGCGGCTCTGGGCCGATTGCAGCGAGAACAGATTGGAGAGCAGGCCGAACGTGGACTTCGATTCGAGGTCCGCGTCGTCCACCCAGAACCAGTGGCCACGATAGCGCACCGCGGCGAAGGCGCGGGCGGGTCGGTCCTCCGACGAGCGGATGCGGAAGATCCTACCGGTCAGCGCCTGCCAGTCGGCGGCCGTGCCGTCGGGCATGCGGGCGTCGGTGACCAAGCCCGCCTCGAGGTCCGCCGGCGGCACGTCGACCGCCTGCGACAGAAAGAACATCGCGCCCAGGAGAGAACGGAGACGGAGTCGTAGCGCGGCAGGCCGGTCGGCGCCGTCGTCGGTCGTGATCTCGAGGCTGGTGGCGGCGGGGTCGAGGCGGAGCAGCACGCGCAGGCTGTCCAGCGCGTCCAAGCCGGCGGCGTCCCGGCTCCCGGGCGGCAGCACCCGGAGCCGCCCGTCCGCCCGTCCGTCCGATCCACGCACCGCCTGGAGGCGGCCGTCCGACTGGAGCCGGCGAAGCAGGTGCGCGGCTTCCTGGTAGCGCGGGTCGGCACGAACCACGGCGGGCGTGGGTCCCGCGGCCGCGGGCACGTTGGGGATTCCGTTGAGGCCGTTCACGCAGCAGAGCAGGATGCGCTCGATGCTCCAGCCAGAGCCTCCGAGCAGCATCAGTGTCTCACCCGGCACCGGCGCCAGCAGCCGGCGCACGAACTCCTCCCCCTGAAGCGGCTGATAGGTGATCGTTGGGCTCTCGGTGAAGTCCGCACCGAGGCTCGGCCCCAGCGCCGTCGGCTCGTCCTGGTCCACGCCGATCGACGCCGCCGCGGCCGCGTGCCGGGCTACCTGGTACTGGGCCAGCACCGTGCCCACCTCGAGGAAGAACGGCGTGTCCCGGTACCTCAGCCGCACGAGGTTCAGCAGCAGCTGCTCGTTCCACGACTGGGCGATGCGCTCGTTGTAGTCGAAGCGGGCCGGCGGGATCGTCCCCGGCCCGTAGTTGGTGAAGCAGCCCGACAGCGCCGCCAAGACCGGCAAGGCGCCGGCCAATCGAAGTGGTCGCATGGATCCGAGAATCTACCATGCGCCCGGCCGAGCCGGATAGACGCGCCGTGGGGACCCCGGC
>DAIPLK010000019.1:0-3436 GCA_036769285.1 Gemmatimonadales bacterium
GGAGTGGTGGCCGAGTGGCTGAAGGCACCGGTTTGCTAAACCGGCATAGGGGGTCAACCCCTATCGAGGGTTCGAATCCCTCCCGCTCCGTCGGACCACCGAAAGGTGAACCGAAAGGTGAAAGGTGAGTGGCTTCACCTTTCACCTTTAAGCCATCCCCCAGGACCTATGACCTCTCCGCGCGTCCGCTTCGCCCCCTCCCCCACCGGCTATCTCCACGTCGGCGGCGCCCGCACCGCGCTCTTCAACTGGCTGTATGTCCGCCACACGGGCGGCACCCTCGTGCTGAGGATCGAGGACACCGACCGCGAGCGGAGCACCGAAGGGCACACCCGCGTCATCCTCGACGGGCTCGGCTGGCTGGGTATCACCTGGGACGAGGGTCCCCTCTTCCAGGGCGAGTACGGCCCGCGCCACCGGGCCGACGCCGAGCGGCTCCTGGCCGAGGGGAAGGCCTACCGCTGCTTCTGCACCCGCGAGGAGCTCGAGGCACAGCGGGGGCGCGTCGAGGCGGCCGGCGGCGCGTTCCGGTATGATCGGCGCTGCTACCGGCTCGGCGCCGTGGAGGGAGAGGAGCGGCTCCGCGCCGGCACGCCGTTCACCATCCGGTTCCTGCTCCAGGACGACGAGATCGCCTGGGACGACGCGGTGCACGGGCGCATCAGCTTCCAGGGTCGCGACCTCGACGACTTCGTGATCCTCCGGAGCGACGGCAGCGCCATCTACAATCTCGCGGTCGTGAGCGACGACATCGCGATGCGGATCACCCACGTCATCCGCGGCGACGACCACATCTCGAACACACCGAAGCAGATCGCGCTCTATCGCGCCCTGGGGCACGCGCCGCCGGTCTTCGCCCATGTGCCGATGATCCTGGGCACCGACGGCAAGAAGCTGTCGAAGCGGCACGGCGCCACGGCCGTCGGCGACTACCGGGATCAGGGCATCCTGCCGGCCGCCATGCGGAACTTCCTGGCGCTGCTCGGCTGGTCGCCGGGCGGCGACCGGGAGATCATCCCCGAGGACGAGATGATCCGGCTGTTCACGCTCGAGGGTATCCAGAAGAAGGCGGCGGTGTTCGACACCGCCAAGCTCGAGTGGATGAACGGTCAGTATCTCTCCGCCCTGCCCGCCGCCGATCTGCTCGAGCCGGTGCGACGCGAGCTTGGGCGCATGGGCGTGGCGGAAGACGGCCGGCAGCTTGCGCCGCTGATCGACGCCGTGAAGGCCCGCTCGCGCACGATCCTCCATGTGGCGGAGCAGGTCGCCGTGCGGCTGGACCCGCTTCGCGCGCAGCTCGATCCCAAGGGCGAGGCGCTCATTCGGAAGATGGGCCCGGCGTTCTCGACCAACCTGCTGCGCGCCGCCGAGGCGCTGGAGCGGCTGCCCGCGGCGGAGTGGACGGGCGGGCGGATTCTGGAATCGCTGAAGCGCGTGGCCGAGACCCACGGGCTCAAGCTGGGCGACGCGATGCAGCCGGTGCGCGTCGCCCTCACCGGGTCGACCGTCTCCGAGCCGGTGAACGACCTGCTCGCGGTGGTCGATCGGGCCGCGGCCCTGGCCCGGCTGCGCGACATGGCGCGGCGCTGGGACCAGGGCGGCGACGCGCGCGTCGCCCAGGCGTGATTCGGCGGGCCGGCCTGGCGCTGGTCCTTGTCGGGCTCGCCGCCTGCGCGGGGAACCCGCCGCCGCAGGCGGCCACGCCCACCGCCGACACCGTGTCGGCGCAGCCGGCTCCGGCCGTGGCCGCCCCCGAGCCGGCGCCGCAACCAGTGCCCCATCCGGCGCCCGTCCGCCTCGCCTTCGTCGGTGACATCAACCTCGGCACCACCACCCTGCCCGACGGCGTCCCGCCTGACACCGGCCGCGGCCTGCTCGACGCCGCGCGCCCGGCGCTCGTCGGCGATCTGGTGGTCGGCAACTTCGAGGGCGTCCTGGCGGACACCGGCACGTCCGAGAAATGCGAGCGGATGCGAGGCCGCGACACGCAGCCGCACCGCCACCACATGCGCCGGCGCCAGATCGCGGACACCGCCGCGGCCAGCCCCGGCTGCTACGCCTTCCGGACCCCCACGGCGCTGGCCCCGCGGCTGGTCGAGGCCGGGTTCACCCACCTGAACCTTGCAAACAATCACGCCAACGACTTCGGGCCCGCCGGACGCGCATCCACCGAGCGGATCCTCGACAGCCTCGGGCTCCGATTCTACGGGCCGCTGGGCATGATCGCGATCGACACCGTCCGCCGGGGCGACAGCCTCACGACGGTGGGCCTGATCGGCTTCGCCACCTACCCGTACGCCTACGATCTGTTGGACATCGGGCGGAGCGCGGCAGTGGTGGACTCGATCCGCCCGCTGGTCGATCTCCTGATCGTCACCTTCCACGGCGGGGCGGAGGGAGTGCGGGCGCTGCACGTGCCCGAGACGGCGGAATCGCTGGGCCGGGAGCCGCGCGGGGAGCTGCGCCGCTGGGCGCGCTCGGTGATCGACGCTGGCGCGGACGCCGTGGTCGGCCACGGCCCGCACGTGCTCCGCGGGATCGAGTTCTACCGCGGCCGCCCCGTGGCGTACTCGCTGGGCAATTTCGTCACCTATCGCGGCTTCAACCTCGAGGGCCCCCTCGGCGTGACCGGCGTGCTCCAACTCGAATTCGGGCCCGACCGGCGCCTCCGCAGGGCCCGCCTCGTCCCCATGGTGCAGCGGCCGCGCGAAGGGCCGGCGCCGGACCCGGCGGGCGAGGCGCTCGACCTCGTCCGCCGGCTTTCGGATGAGGACTTCGACGGCACCGGCGCCCGGGTGTCGGAGTACGGCGAACTCGGCGCGACGCATTGAGCTTGCCACCGCCCGGGGATCCGCCTATGGATTCCCGATGACCAGCGAACGACCGGACCCCGAGCAGGGCGAGCCCCCCGCCCCAGCGGCCATCGCCGCGACCGAGCAGCCCGTGCAGATCACCGTCGGCCTGGTCGAGGATGAGCGCGTGCCCGAGGGGATGGTGTGCATGGGCAGCTACCGGAACGGGCGCCTCATCGCCCGCGCGGTGCTGCCTCCCGAGGCGTGGCGACAAATCCGCGAGTACGGGATCTTCGACGAGCCCGTGCAGATCGTGCTCGTGGCGCGCACCGCGCCACCGGGCCTGCAGTGCCAGCTCTTCGCCATGGTCCCGCTCCCCGACATCGAGGACGAGCCCGACGAGCCGTGGAGCGCGAGCGTGCCCGGGGCGTCCTACGAATCGACGCTGGAGGACGAAGGCGGCCCGGACGAGGACGACCCCACGCTCGCGCCGATTCCGCTGGGTAACGTCGTCCGCTACGCGCGCGACCGGGTCCACCCCGAGAGCCTGCCGCTCGAGACGGTGGACGTGCTGCGCCGGATCATCGATGGGGAGACGAACGAGGTGGTGGACCGGGCGCTCGCCGATTTGCTGGGGCTGTAGT